>CAZQMD010000336.1:0-5402 GCA_964594185.1 uncultured Afipia sp.
GGCCTAGGAGGCCGCTCGGTTTGAAGATCAGCACGAGCGCCATCATTCCGAACATCAGGCCATCCACGAACAGGGGAAACCCGATCGCTCCGAATGCCCGCGTGAAGCCGATCAAAAGCGCGGCAATCAGCGCGCCGGCTATCGACCCCATGCCTCCGATGATCGTCACGATGAAGCTTTCGATCAGGATTGAGAGGCCCATGCCGGGGGTCAGTGTCCGGGTGGGCGCCGCAAGGGCGCCGGCAACGCCCGCGAGTGAACTTCCGACGGCGAAGACTCCGGCGTAGAGCAGCGTCGTATTGATGCCAAGTGCGCCGACCATTTGCGGATTGACCGCGAGCGCTCGCACAATCTTGCCGACGCGCGTCTTGTTAATGCCCAGCCATAGAATGGCACCGATGGAAAGGCTGGCCGCGATCATGAACACGTAGTAGGCGGGTATGAAACCGCCCAAGAACTCTATCGGAGGCAATGCAAACGCTTCCGGCATCCCCATCATCTTGTATTCGGGGCCCGCCAGCATTTTCACAAGATCATCGAAGATAAGAATGATCGCATAGCAGACGAGCAACTGCATGAGGATGTCGCTGCCGTAGACCTTGCTCATCGCGAAGCGTTCGAAGATGACGCCGATGATGCCCACTCCGATCGCACCAGCGAGAAATGCCAGAGTGAAGCTCGATGTCACCTGATAGGTTGCGTACGCGAGATAGGCGCCGACCATATAGAATGCGCCATGCGCGAAATTGATGACGCCGAGCACGCCGAAGATCAGCGACAGGCCGGACGCAACCATGAAAAGCAGCATGCCGACGATGAGCGCTGTCGATAGCTGGGTAACGACGCAAGCGCTCGACGAGAAGCAGCCAACCAAAGCCTCGAGATTCACGATTTTCTCCAGATCTTGTTTTTGCGGTCACTTCCGCAAACCGCTCATGGCCGGGCTTGCGCCCGGCCATAATGTGCATCAAGGCAGGATTGCCCTGAACTGGAGGAGATCAGGCGTATCCCTTCGCCTTCTTCCACTGCTGCTCGTGTTCGAGGATCTTCGACCATTCCATGTTGACGTAGTCGATGACCCAGGGATCCTTCGGGATGGTCTTTCCCCAGGCGACCGGATAGTTGATGATCGTATGATCCTTGGCGCGCATCGTGATCGTGCCGTCGACGCCGAGCGGCGTCTTGAGTTTCATGCCCTCGATCTCACCGGCGAGCCAAGCGCCATCGGTCTTGCCGTTTGTCCGGCGTAACGCCTCGATGATGAAATTGGCGCCGACGAAATTCTGCCAGCTCCAGTTGGTAGGCTCCTGTTTGGCAATCTTTACGTAGGCCTCGTAGAATGCCTTGTTCTCGGGATCGGCGGGATATTCCTTGCTGTAACGATAGACAGTGTTGAGACCTGTCGGCAGCTGCTTGATAGCTGTCAGGAGTGGCGGGTCGCCGAGACCTCCGGAGAAGAAGGCGGTATTCTGGAACAGACGGTAAAGGTTCGATTGCTCGATGAATGCCACGAGATCGCCGCCCCATAGCGCCGAATAGATCGCCTGAGGTTTCGTCTGCAGCAGCTTGGTGATGCTCTCGGTGTAGTCTGGTGCAAACAACTTCGGCCAAAGTTGATCCACCACCTCGATTGAAGGTTCAAAAAGCTTGGCGTACTCGATAAACTCACCTGTATTGTCGCGCCCGTAAGCATAGTCGGGCGAGCAGGTAGCCCAGCGCTTCAGGTCTTTTTCCTTAGCAATCTTTGCTGCGTACGAACCGCCCGCGACCGCGTCATGAATGCCCTGACGCGCGCAACGGAATGCGGTTTTCACGAACTGTTTGGGATCGGCCGTAAGTGTTGAGGATTCAGAGCAGGTATGAAGGCACAGGACGCCAAGGTCGCGAATAACTTCATGGACGGCGAACGATCCCGAGGATGCCTCGCCATCGATGATGATCTCGCAACCGTCATTATTGATGAGATCGCGCGTCACTTTCGCGGCTTCATCCGGGCGTCCCTTTGAATCGCGGTCAACCAGTTCCAGCTTTCGGCCATTGATGCCGCCTGCTTCGTTGATCTGGTTGAAGGCAACCTGCACGCCAGCTCGGCTCGATGTACCCAGAAGGGCAACACGTCCGGACAGGATGGTCGGCATGCCGACCTTGATGGTTTTGGCTTGCGCGCGGGCTACATGAGGAAATCCGGTAATCGCCACCCCGACGCTCGCGATAGTTCCTCCGATGAAAGTACGTCGTCCGATACCACCCGTAGTTTTACTCATTATATCCCTCCCTTTTTTTTATTGACCGAGTTAAGCCCAGCCTGTGGTTTCACGCCTGGTCAACACCTCGTACGTTCTGATGAGCGGCGTCAAATACGTCGCGAAGATGAGCGCCGATGAATGCGAGAACTCCCGCGCTTGCTGAAATCACCTTGCTCAAGGTCAGCATGCCATGAGTATGCGCACTCATATGCAGGGTTGTCACGGGCACGCCCTCTTGTTCGAGGCGTCGAGCATAGGCTCGCCCTTCCTCGCGCAACGGATCGTGCCCGCACGTCATCACCAGCGCTGCTGGCGCTCCCGCAAGTGATGAAGACTTGAGGGGCGATGAGCGCCAGTCTTCTCGGCTTGCTGGATCCGGCGTATAATGATCTATGAAATAGCGCATTGTTTCCGGCGTGATCGTCATTCCATCCGTGGTCGCCTTGTAGCTCTCTCCCTCGACACTGAGATCGACTGCAGGATAGAGCAGAACCTGGTGGAGCACTTGCGGCAACTGTCCGTCCCGGGCCATCAGAGATAATACGGCGGCGAGGTTGCCGCCGGCACTGTCGCCGCCGACGGCAATCCGCCAAGGGTCGATGCGGAGCATCGTTGCCTGTTGTGAGGCATATTTGAGTGGGGGCGAGGAATCCTCGACGGCTGCGGGGAAGCGATGTTCAGGAGCAAGGCGATACTCGACCGCAACGACGCAACATTGTGCCTCGTTGGCAAGCCGGCAACAGATTCCATCGTGGGAATCCAGATTGCCAAGAACCCAGCCGCCGCCGTGCAGATAGATCAGGCAAGGGAGAGCTGCGTCCATATCCGTGCCCGCGCCGCGATAGAGCCGCAAGGGAAGCGGGCCGCCGGGACCGTTGATGGTTATGTCTCTAAGCTCTGCGACCTCATCGGGCGGCTCCTGAACCAGCGAGCGGCGCGCCGCGTAGGCCTGTCTTGCCTGCTCGGGTGCCATTGCCTCGAAAGGCAGGCTACCGGCAGCCCGACCTGCGGCGATCAAGGCCAGAACGTCAGGATGCGCCGCGATCATCGCTTCTCCTACCCGAGCTTAGGCTCGAGAAATCCTGACATCACGTTAACACTGCAAACAAGCTCCAAGCTCTGTCGGACCAGCCTCACCGGACGTCGAACCCTTTGTAGCCCGCGCCGGCAACCTCGTCGCAGATGTTAGTGTAGCGCGCGAACCCGCCTGCGTAAGGCATGAATACACGCGGCTTTCCGGGTACGTTCGCGCCGAGGTACCAGGAACTGCTCGCCATCGGAAGTAGCGTAGCGTTGGCGGCCTCGTTGACGTGCTCAACCCATTTTTCTGCGGCATCCGGTTGCGCCTCGATGCGGGCGAGATCCTTCTCGCGCAAATGCCGGATGCAGGCGGTGATCCAATCGACGTGTTGCTCAATCGCGACAGGCATGTTGCAGAGCACAGACGGACTGCCTGGGCCGGTGATTGTGAACAGGTTGGGGAAGCCTGGTGTCTGCAGGCCGAGATAAGTGCGCGGTCCGGATGCCCAAGCCTTGCTGAGCGGTTGATCGTTCGAGCCCGTGATGTTTAGGGCGAGGAGAGGGCCTGTCAGCGCATCGAACCCTGTCGCGAACACAATGATATCGAGTTCATATTCACCCGCGCTCGTCTTGATACCGCTCCTGGTGACCTCGAGGATAGGCTCCTGCTTGAGATCGACCAACAAGACATTGTCTCTATTGAACGTCTCGAAGTAATCCGTATCGATCGGTGGGCGTTTCGTCGCAAATCCGTGGTCGCGCGGCGTCAAGCGTTCAGCAACTTCAGGATCTTGCACCACTTCGGAGATTTTCTTGCGGATAAAATCCGAAGCGGTTTCGTTTGCGGCAGCGTTGGTCAGAACATCGCTGAACGCGGCTCGAAAACGAAGGCCGCCCGTTTGCCAGGCTTTCTCGTAAGCCACGTCGCGTTCGGCGTCCGAGACCGACATGGCGGACTGCGGAGAGATTTCGAAGGGATGACCATTCGTCCCGGAGCGGGCCTTCTGCCAGATCTCGGGATAGTTCGCTTTGACCGAACGCTGATCCTCAGCAGACAGCGGGCCATTGCGTGCGGGGACGCTGTAATTCGCCGTTCGCTGAAAAATCGTCAGATGCTGTGATGCAGCAGCAATAGCGGGTGCAGCCTGGATACCGGTCGATCCGGTGCCGATCTGGCCAACGCGCTTGCCGGTCAAGTCGACGCCATCGTGCGGCCATGCGCCTGTATGATACCACTGGCCCCCGAATGTCTCCAAGCCCTTAAGTTTGGGCACGTTCGCAGTCGAGAGACACCCGACAGCCGTAATAAGGAAGGAAGCCACAAAGGTTTCGCCGCCTTCCGTTTCCACGATCCAGCGGTTCGTCGCGTCGTCAAAGCGCGCATGCGTCACCTTGGTATCGAGCTGGATATCGCGTTTGAGGTCGAGCTTGTCGGCAACAAAGTTCAGGTACTTGCGGATTTCCCAGTGCTCGGGATACCGCTCGGTCCATTCCCATTCCTGTTCGATGTCTTTCGAGAAAGAGTAGCAATAGTAATAGCTCTCGCTGTCACAGCGTGCGCCCGGATAACGATTCCAGTACCACGTTCCGCCGATGCCGCCGCCTTTCTCGAGCACACGAACGTTCAGGCCAAGCTCGTCGCGCAACTTGTGCAACTGATAAAGCCCGGAGAAACCCGCGCCGATGATGATGGCATCGTACGATCTTTCCGATCGAAGGATGGCAGTGGGATTCGTCGATGCGCCCGGCAATATCTTCTCCTCCCTGTCAGGCGCGCGCAAAACCGATGCGACGTCCCTTGACCACGCGTTTCTTGTTTTATTGCTAGAACAGGTCTTGCGACTATCCAAGCCGTTCTCGCGCTACGTCCACGCTAACGTCTTGCGTGGCTGCATTCCATTTCCTAAAATTCACAACCGATGTGAATAATGGTCATGTCTGAAAATGAACCGTTTCGCTGAAATGACCGCATTCGTGAGGACTGTCGAAGACGGGAGTTTCACGGCAGCGGCTCGCAATCTGGGGCTGACGCCGTCGGCTGACAGCAAATTGATCGCGCGTATCCAAGATCGGTTGGGAGTGCTTCTTTTTTGACGCACCCACCGCGAGGACGTGCTCACTCCCCAAGGCGAGGCG
>CAZQMD010000337.1:0-5374 GCA_964594185.1 uncultured Afipia sp.
AAGCGGCCATCTGACGAGACAGCATATCGCAAGAGATCTCAAGGAGCTTGCGGCAAGCGCCGGCATTGCGCCGCGGCTGATCAGCCCGCATGTGCTGCGCCATGCCTTCGCATCTCATCTTCTGCACAACGGAGCTGACCTGCGAATCGTTCAGACTTTGCTCGGTCACACCGACATCTCCACGACACAGATCTACACCCATATCGTCGAAGAACGGCTGAAGAGCCTGGTGCGCGATCTGCATCCATTGGCAGACAAATGACCCCTCAAAAACCCAGCAATATCGGCCCTTTTCACCTCGGTGCTTGACTTGGGACCGCTTCTTGACTTGAAAGGCGCTCCAGAGTCCGCTCGGAACGGAAATTACCTTTTCTGACGCCCTTCGCCTGAGCACCACAATCCCTATATATTCGCGATATGCCGGACCCGATGCGCAGTTATCTCGATTTTGAAAAGCCTGTCGCCGAACTCGATTCGAAGATCGACGAATTGCGTGCGCTTGCTGCCAGCGGCAGCGACATCAGCGAAGAAGTCTCACGGATCGAAGACAAGGCATCGCAGGCGCTCACCGAGCTTTATGCCAATCTGACGCCGTGGCAGAAGACGCAGGTCGCGCGTCATCCGATGCGTCCGCATTGCGTGGACTACATCAAGGAACTCATCACCGAGTTCACGCCGCTCGCAGGCGACCGCAAGTTCGGCGACGACGAAGCTCTGGTCGGCGGTTTCGGCCGTTTCAGAGGCGAAAGCATCTGCGTGATCGGGCAGGAGAAACGCTCGACCACCGAGACCCGGCTCAAGCACAATTTCGGCATGGCCAAGCCTGAAGGCTACCGCAAGGCCGTTCGCCTGATGGAAATGGCGGATCGCTTTGGCATTCCCGTTCTCTCGCTGGTCGATACTGCGGGCGCCTATCCCGGCATCGGCGCTGAAGAACGCGGACAGGCGGAAGCCATCGCGCGCTCTACCGACGCCTGCCTTAGCCTTGGCGTGCCTAATGTCGCCGTCGTCATCGGTGAAGGCGGCTCTGGGGGCGCCATCGCCATCGCCACCGCGAACCGCGTGCTGATGCTCGAACATGCTGTCTACAGCGTGATCTCGCCAGAAGGCGCGGCCTCGATCCTGTGGCGCGATTCGACCAAAGCGCAGGAAGCCGCGATCAACATGAAGATCACGGCGCAGGATCTTCTTCGATTCGGCGTGATCGATACGATCCTGAAAGAACCGCCGGGCGGTGCGCATCGCGACCCGGCTGCGATGATCGCACGGACCGGCGACGCCATCGCCCAGTCCTTCAACGACCTGCGCAGTCTGGACGCGACAGCAGTGCGGAACCAGCGCCGGCAGAAGTTCCTCGATATCGGCCGCAAGCTCGGCTAGCAGACTGCCGCGCCACATCGTGGCCTTTTTGGGGCAGGCGCTTTTCGTCAACAGCCGCTTTTCATCAATATTTTGATTTACTTAGCGTTGACCATAACGCGGTCAAAAGCCGGCTGCCGCAGGCACTTCGGCTTGCGACAAGCGGGTATTTAAGGATAATAATTGCTCAATTGCTGACGCACGTTTTTAGCCAAAAAGCGAACTGCGCTTTTACGACGAAAACACGTGCGGGTTTTTGAGCAGGCAGCATTTTCCGGCCGCCCATTGCGCGCCACTTTGTCGGGAGATGATCTGCCACCGGTCTCTAGCCGGAGTATGGGGATTGCCGGTTTGCCGCGGAGCCTTGGCATTGGGAGCCTTGCGTTGATCAACCGCACGCATGTTCGCGCGCTTGCCACTGCGGCTGCGCTCGCGGCTGGCGTCATGCTGGCTGGCTGCAATGGCGAACAGCTCTCGCCGAGCTCGAAGGCCAATCGCCCGATCCCTGACAAGCTGTTGGCCGACATCGAAGCCAAGAACATGGACAAGGGCTCGCCGATGCTTGTCCGCCTGTTCAAGCAGGAGGCTGAGCTCGAGGTCTGGAAGCAGGATCGCAACGGCAAGTTCGCGCTGCTGAAGACCTATCCGATCTGCCGTTGGTCCGGCGACCTTGGCCCGAAGGTGAAGGAAGGCGACCGGCAGGCCCCCGAGGGCTTCTATTCGATCACCCCGGCGCAGATGAATCCGAACTCCGGCTACTACCTGTCGTTCAACATGGGCTACCCGAATGCCTATGACAAAGCGTGGGGCCGCACGGGATCGCAATTGATGGTGCACGGCGACTGCTCGTCGCGCGGCTGCTACGCGATGACCGACGAACAGATCTCCGAGATTTACGCGCTGGGCCGCGAGTCCTTCTTCGGCGGCCAGAACGCGTTTCAGGTGCAGGCCTATCCGTTCCGCATGACCGCGCAGAACATGGCCCGTCATCGCAACAATCCGAACATGCCTTTCTGGAAGATGATCAAGGAAGGCAACGATCATTTCGAGGTCACCAAGCAGGAGCCGAAGGTCGACTTCTGCGAGAGGAAGTATGTCTTCGACGCTGAGAAGCCTGCCGGCTCGACACGCTCGCTGGCCTTCAATGCCTCGGCGCAGTGCCCGGCCTATCAGGTCTCGCCCGAAGTCGCAGAAGCCGTTCAGGACAAGCAGCGCCAGGATGAGCTGAAGACCGCGCAACTGGTCGCGCGCGGCACCTCAACAGCACGTTCGCGCGCCGGCATCGACGGCGGCATGCATCCGGTCTTCGCATCCAAGCTGCCGGAAGGCGAAGCCGCGATCGACCGCGACGTCACCGATTACGCGGTCGCATCCAACGGCCCGGCCCCCGGCACCGTTCCCGCGCATGCAACGATTCCAAAGGCGCCGGAAGCCGCGCCGTCGTTCAGCTTCGCATCGTCCAATTCAAACAGCGAACCGATGGTCGCCGTGACCAGCACATCGCCGGCACCGACCACCGCCTCAACCAATCCCAGCGCAGGTTCGTCCGAAGGTTTCCTCAGCAAGTTGTCGCGCAGTGTCGGCTTGCGCGGCTCGGACCCCGCACCTGCGCCGGCTCCCGCGCCTGTCACCACTGCGGCCAAGGCCAAGGCGAAATCACCCGAAGCGACAAAGACCGCCAAGAGCGCGCCGCCCCGCGTGATCCCGCTTGATCGTCAACAGGCTCAGGCGCAGCCACAAGCAAAACCAGCCGCTCCGGCAGCGCCAGCGGTCGCAGCGGCGCCAGCACCTGCGCCTCAGCAGTCGCTTGCAGGCGCTCAGCCGGCCGTCCCTGCAAACTCGTTCGACAGCCGCTGGTCGACCGTCCGCTAAAGCGAGACAGCCCTAGTCATAAAAAACGCCGGGGTTTTGGCCCGGGGGTTTGGTTTGGAGGCTTAAAGGCCGCTCAGGCGGATCTTCCCTGGGAATGCTTTGACTTTTTGCCGGAACCGCACGGGCAATCCTCGTTGCGGCCGATCTTGCCCCATGTCGCCGGATTCTGCGGGTCGCGATCGGCCGGCGAGACCGGCGCAAGCGAGGCCTGCGCATAGGCCATCTCGTCCTCACCGGTGTTCGGATTGAGCTTGTGCGCTTCCATCTGCGGCAATTCCGGCTGTTCATCCGGCGGCACGATCTCGACGCGCACCAGCTGAGCCGTCACCGCCTCGCGTAGATGCGCGATCAGGCTTTCAAACAGATTGAACGCCTCGGACTTGTACTCCTGCAGTGGATCGCGCTGGCCGTAGCCACGCAGGCCAATCACCTGACGCAGATGATCCAGCATCACCAGATGCTCACGCCAGAGATGATCCAGCGTCTGCAGCAGCACCGATTTCTCGACATAGCGCATGACGTCCGGCCCGAACTGGGCTGACTTCGCGGCCATCACCTCGTCCACGCGCTTCTCGATGCGCGCCAGCATCTCCTCGTCGGCGATGCCTTCTTCCTTGGCCCATTCCTCGACCGGAAGATCGAGATCGAGAACGCGCTTCAGCTCTTCCTTGAGACCGGCGACATCCCACTGCTCGGCATAGGCATGCTCGGGCACATGCTTGGCGACGAGGTCGTCCACCAGGGCGTGACGCATGTCGGAGACGGTCTCGGCGACATTCTGATCGCGCATCAGGTCGATGCGCTGGTCGAAGATCGCCTTGCGCTGATCGTTCTGCACATCGTCGAACTTGAGCAGGTTCTTGCGGATGTCAAAGTTGCGCGCCTCGACCTTCTGCTGCGCCTTCTCCAGCGCCTTGTTGATCCACGGATGGATGATCGCCTCGCCTTCCTTGAGACCGAGACGGGTCAGCATGGTATCGAGCCGGTCCGATCCGAAGATGCGCATCAGATCGTCTTCGAGCGACAGATAGAACTTGGTGCGGCCGGGATCGCCCTGACGGCCCGCGCGGCCGCGCAGCTGGTTGTCGATGCGCCGCGATTCGTGACGTTCCGAGCCGATGATGTAGAGACCGCCGGGCTTCTGGATCGTCTTGGTGCCGGGCTTGTCCGGATTGAGATCGACGGTCTCCTCGGCCTTGAGCACGATCTCCTTGAACTTCTCGATATCGGCCTTGATGCCGTCGATGATCCGCTTTTTCTCGGCCTCATCCTCGATACCGGCGGTCTCGATCTGGCTGCGCATTTCCAGCGAGCCGCCGAGTTTGATATCGGTGCCGCGGCCAGCCATGTTGGTCGCAATCGTAATCGCGCCCGGCACGCCGGCTTCCGCGACGATATAGGCTTCCTGCTCATGGAAGCGTGCGTTCAGCACCGCGAACAGTTTTGCAGGCTTGCCCGCGCGGGCCGCTGCGTACAGCTTCTCCAGCGCCTTCGGATTGCCGAAGTCGATCTGCTTGTAGCCGTTCTTGGCGAGATACTCGCCCAGCACTTCCGATTTCTCGATCGACGCGGTGCCGACCAGCACCGGCTGCATGCGCTTGTTGGCCTGCTCGATCTCCGCCAGAATTGCGCGGTGCTTCTCCTCGGCCGTGCGATAGACCTCGTCGTCTTCGTCGAGACGCGCGATCGGCACGTTGGTCGGGACTTCGATGACTTCGAGCTTGTAGATATCGAACAGTTCGTCCGCTTCCGTCGCCGCCGTACCGGTCATGCCGGCCAGCTTTTCGTACATGCGGAAATAATTCTGGAAGGTGATCGAGGCCAGGGTCTGGTTTTCCGGCTGGACCGGCTGATGTTCCTTGGCTTCCAGCGCCTGATGCAGACCTTCCGAATAACGGCGGCCCGGCATCATGCGGCCGGTGAATTCGTCGATGATGACCACTTCGCCATCGCGGACGATGTAGTCCTTGTCGCGCTGGAACAGCGAATGCGCGCGCAGCGCCTGGTTGATGTGGTGGACCACCGAGACGTTCTCGACGTCGTACAATGAGTCACCCTTGAGCTGACCGGCGGGCTGCAGCCGGTTCTCGATCTTCTCCATACCGGCTTCGGTCACCGGGGCCGTGCGCTGCTTCTCATCGGC
>CAZQMD010000338.1:0-5364 GCA_964594185.1 uncultured Afipia sp.
TGTAATGTTCGCGTCACGATAGCGATAAGCTCCCGCGCAATAGCTCCTCATCGACCTTTGCGTCGGGAGGAAGGATGCCGGTTCAATGGAGCGCCGTGGCCGTGCTTGCGCGCGGTGCCTTGCAGGGTTTGTGGCCATTGCGCTCAGCGTCGGGGGGCAAGCGTCACCGCCTGAGCGGATTGTGTCGCTGGAAGTCTATGGCGAGGATCCTTGCCCACGCTCGCCTGAAGCTAGCGACAGCGTGATCGTCGTTTGTGGACGCCAGCCGGAAGCGGATCGCTATCGTATTCCACCAGGACTTCGCAGAAGTCAGGTTGTGCGGATGGAAGAAGCATGGGGCAGCCGGGTCCAGGAGTTAGACGCGGCGAGCCGCAACGGAAGGCCGGATAGCTGCTCGCCGGTCGGGTCTGGGGGGCAAACTGGCTGCTATCGACGTAGCCGGGACCAATGGCGCGCGGAGCGTCGGTTGCTTGATGGCGCAAAGCAATGACTGGGGGTCGGGTTACATTGAAATCCTACGACGCGGCGGCCATTGCCGGAATAGCGCTCACATGTCGTTCTCGTTACCAAACCGGCGGGGGAGCTGCGGTTCAGGCCACACGTGATCAAAAACGCCTCATCATGAGAAGAGTCCTCTGTCGGTCTCTCTCACACACCGCGGTGCGTGTGTGTGAGAGCAGCTATCGCCCGGAACCGCACAAATCTGATGGTGATGCCCGTGGCACCCGGACCGGTTTCTATCGTCGCCACGACCGAGCTGCCAACCCGCAGTCTGCGAGGGGAGTGCGATGAGAAAGCGCACAAAAATTCAGCTTCTCCTTCCATTATCGCTACTGGGCACCGCACCGAGCAACGCCGAGACCCTGAGAGAGGCGCTGGTAGCTGCCTATCGCACCAATCCGTCTCTGACCGGCGCTCGGGCCGGCCTGCGTGCAACTGACGAGGGGGTTCCGATCGCGAAGGCAGCAGCGCGTCCCACGCTTAGTGCCACGGCCGACTACCAAGAATTCCTGGTCAGATCAGCAAACAGCTTTTCTGCACCGCTGCGAGCCGTCAGCAGCAGTGCCAACCTCTCATTCCCACTGTACCAGGGCGGACGCGTTCGCAACGCCATAAGAGCTGCCGATGCTCGGGTTGAGGCCGGGCGAGCCAATCTTCGAAGCAGCGAAGCGGACGTATTCACCGCCATCGTGTCAGTCTATATGGACGTCATTCGTGATACCGCGATCGTCAACCTCAATGCGCGCAATGTCAGGGTGCTCGAAACGAACCTCCAAGCATCTCGCGACCGGTTTGAAATCGGCGACCTGACACGGACGGACGTCGCCCAATCCCAGGCGCGGCTCGCGCTCGCGCGGGGCCAGCTCGAATTGGTAAGCTCGCAACTCGATGCAAGCCTTGAAAATTACCTTCGATTTGTCGGCTTGCCCGCACGGTCTCTGGAGCAGCCCCCCGAATTGCCCGGTCTGCCGTCTACCTCGGCCGCTGCAGTCGATATTGCATTGGCAAATAATCCCCAACTCGTTGCGGCAAAAGCCGATGCCGATGCCGCGCGTTTTGATATTCGGGTGGCGGCAGCAGCGCGGTTACCGCGTCTCTCTGCGATCGGCAGCGGTAACTACAACAATTATCTTGGGTCTCTCGATAGCTCAGTGCCAGGAAGGGTTTTCCAACAATCGCAGCGGACCGCGACAGTCGGTCTTTCAGCGACAATTCCGTTATTCCAGGGTGGACTGCCCGCCGCACAGGTGAGACGCGCACAGGCATTGTCAAGTCAAACGCTCGAGCAGATCGTCCTGGTAGAGCGCCGCGTCGTTGCGGATGCTCGCGCGGCATTTTCCCGACATCGCGCGACGCAGGCGGTGATCATGTCGTCACGCACGGCAGTTTCTGCAAATGAACTAGCGCTGGAGGGCGTGCGCGCGGAGAACAGTGTCGGCAACAGGAATGTGCTCGATGTCCTCAACGCCGAGCAGGAACTGCTCAACAGCCAGGTCCAGCTCGTGACCGCGCAACGCGATGCGTATGTCGCGGCATTTGCGCTTCTGGCGGCGATGGGCCGGGCAGAAGCCAGAGAGCTCGGCCTATTTGGCGGTGCACTTTTTGCGCCCGTACTCAAGGATCGCGAGAGCGCTCCTGTCAGTTCCATCGGTCGTAGGGGCTTGTCCAGATTGCAGATTGGGCCCGTCCTTAACGACCAGTCGTCCCCAGAATTTAGGGAGGAGCCTTCAACGCTCTTGCCCACGCCGGAGACGCCGGGAGCGGGAGTTCCATATGCTGCGGAAAACCCTTGATGGCGATTAATGATATGCTGAAGCCAAGCCGAGCTCGACACGGGGCCGAAGTTTCAAAGGCCCGGCGATCCGTCATCCGCCTTGCAACTGAAGATGGAGCGGACGGGTCCTATGCTTATCGCGCCTAGCTCTCTTTACGAGATTGGTTCCCATCTCATCAATCTCGGCGCCGCTTATGGCCTTGCTCTTCCGATAGGGTGGGATCGGGAAAGAGAAGAGCGTAGCGCCGGTATTCGTACCTTTCCGTTGGTGGCAGTAGCGAGCTGCGGCTTCGTGCTGATTGCAATCGCCGTGCTTGGCAGGGAGTCTACCGGTCAAGCCCGAATTCTGGAAGGCTTGATCACCGGCGTCGGGTTCATCGGCGGAGGCGCGATCCTCAAGCATGGGGGGCAAGCTTCTGGCACGGCAACCGCGGCAAGCCTTTGGGCTACTGGCGCCTTGGGCGCTGCAGTGGGATATGGGCTATACGATATCGCGGCATTTCTCAGCCTGATGACCTTCCTTACGCTTCGCAGCTCGCGTCCGCTAAAAAAAGCGGCCACCCGGCAAACAGAAAGCGAGCCAGGTCAATGATACCGTCCCGCGCGCGCCCATTGGAACGGTGCGTTACACGCCGCAGGCGATGTCCATCGCGCCTTGCACTGCGCGCGCGGCCTCGGGAGTTTTTTAAGGACGAGGCCAGGCTATCGGGACGCGCAGCCCATTCGTTTGGCCCCGATTTGAGACGCGACTCTGCTTGGCTCCTGTCGGCACAGCGAGAAAGAGGCCACTGGAAAGGCTACTCCGCTGTGCGGCTCGGGCCACGCCGTGGGTATTGGTTTCCCTGGCCATACCCACGGCGAAATTTGCGCCGTAGGCTTTTGGCGGCTGCTCAGTGGACCCCGCCTCATGTGCATGAAATAGTCGCGGCCGCGCTTTTTATATCCAATTTGGTGGGTCTCCCGCGACAGCGACCAGAGGTTCGTTGTGGATGTCGGGTTGCACCGTTGTTGCGTCGATGAGACGATCTCAAAATCACCTGGGGGAGCCCGGCCGTGCCCGAGAGATTATGGCAAACGGCGACGGAGCGCGCAGGCATTCCTATTGGCGAGCGGTGCTGCTGCGCCGTGTTCTTCTCTTTCGCCGACTATTGTTCGCCATTCTCGTTGCGATTCTTATCTTCTCGCTTTCCGGCCAAGGCCGAGAGGGCTCGCCTTGTTTGTCATGGTGGGCGGCGACTTTTGCTGCAGGGGTTTTGGAGTTCATCGCTGGCTATTTTATAGCTGGCATCGCCGTATCGGTGATTACCATTCAAAAGAATGGGCCATTCGAAGCCGATCTCGGGCCGAGACTTGGCTTGCTCGGCGCGTCAGGGTTTTTTTCCGCACTTCTCGCTGCGGTATCTCTCATCGGGCAGCGATGTTCATGACGATCTGGTCATGCTCGCAAGCTATCATCAGGAGTCAGACTATGTCGTCCGATTTAGGGAATATGGATTACAGCGCGCGGAGTACACGCCGCGCAAACTTGCTCGTCTTGTGCCTTGCGTTGCTTGCATTGCCCGCCTGTTCAAACAAGGGCAACGAGATCCCGACTGACAAGGCGTCGGGCGCTAGCAGCACGCCATCGCTCCCGCCATCGATCTCAGCAAGTCATACCTACCGGTGCAATGACAACAGCCTGGTTTTCATCGATTTCATGAGTGACGGCACGACGCTCGACCTTCGCGAATCCAAGGCCGTGGCGCCCGCCCGGATGACTGCACCGGCGCCGGGACAGCCGTTTGTTGGCGATGAAGCTACGGCGACTGTCAACAACAAAACGGTAGTTCTGGAGCAATATAAGGCACCAAGCCGAACGTGTCGGCGAGATTGACTTTTCACCGAACGATCACCTTGCAAAACGTTTCGAGAACGTGCGGATTGGGCATAGTCATCAGTGAGGACAGGGGATGGTTAAAGAGGATCGGATCGCGGATTGTACCACTGGCTCTCACCGACCGGATGGTAACATCGACCGTGACGTCACAGGCATTCAGCGCTCGCATTGTCGAGCTTGTGGCTGCGCATTGATGCGGACCGCAGCGATGCCCCGCTGGTATTTTTCTGGCCTCCTCGGCTGACCGGCATTGTCACTATTGGTTGTGCACCTAACTTTGATGGCCCCGCCGAATGCGCGATCCGTTCGATGATTTCTTGGTGCGCTGACGGCGGGTACTAATGCAATTGCTTGATTAAGACGACGTAATATTCGGTTCACGCTGACTTCATGCTAGTGGGCCAAAATGCAATGAGAGACTGAACCGCTGCGTTTTGGGGATAGAGTTGGCGATCACGCGAAAGGTAGCGATGATTCAACGTGCGCTATGCGGCCAAAGAGGTTTGGGTGAACTGCACGCAGCAGATAAACTTGTCATTGGGGCTTTGCGCCTGTGGAAGCTGTTACGTGCTGAAAACGCCGCAACGCTTCCCGGACTTCACCGGCGGCTCGCTCCTGCTGGGGGCGATATGCTGGCCGTGCCCCTTGACGATTTTTTCAAGCAGATCGCAGCGTGGCGCAGCTGCCCTCATGGGTCGAGGATATGGCACTCTGACAGGTTGTTGTGCGACGAGGTTGCCACCCTTGGCCTGCTTCATGCTGCCTGTTCCTCTGATTTGCCCTCAGGGTGTTCGAAATGGGATGGGTCGTCGCTGCGGATCCTCTCAGCGTACGTCTTGGGCCTGCAATTCGCTACTGAACTCAAACTTCGGTTTTAAAAATGGCTATGCGCCTCCGGCGCTATCAGGAGCGCACCGTACTGACGCATCAGAGTCCCCGAGTGCGAACGTCGTCTTGGCCCACGCCAGTTCGAAGCGTGGAGACGCCAGACCGCAGTTTGGGCCGCCCGTTGCACGACTCAACGATCGAGACTGTCTGTGCCAACTCGCCACCTGCCAAGCGGCGGGTGAAGGCATGAACACCGTTGTTTCGCCGACGCCCGCGAGTGTCATATCTAACTTGCGGGGAGCGACCTCTCTAAGTTGCGCCTTCAGTCTCGAAATTCGACGTCGCCTGTCCCGCTCCCTGCGCTGGTTGAAGCGACTGTTCGGCA
>CAZQMD010000339.1:0-5279 GCA_964594185.1 uncultured Afipia sp.
ATCGTGCACCGCCAGGCGGTGGTGATGAGCTTCGGCGACGCGTTCTTTATCCTGACCTGTTTCTATCTGGTGCTCAGCACGCTGGTCTTCTTTGTCCGCAAGCCCAACATGATGGGCCCGCCGCCGGACGCGCATTGAAGTCGCGCTTTGGCCGTGGCACATCAGTCACGGGCATGGCAACGGCAAGCGCGGAGACACATGAGTTTCATCAGCGGCGTCGGACTGACGGCTTTCGGCAAGCATGAGGGGCGCTCGACCCTCGATCTGATGACCGAGGCGGCGCAAGCCGCACTCCCGGATGCTGGCCTCAAGCGCGGCGAGATCGACGGTCTTCTCACCGGCTATTCCACCACCATGCCGCATTTGATGCTCGCGACTGTGTTCGCCGAGCACTTTGGCGTGGAGCCATCCTATGCCCATGCGATTCAGGTCGGCGGAGCCACGGGGCTCGCGATGGTGATGCTCGCCCATGAACTGGTCGAGGCCGGTGTTGCGAAAACCATTCTCGTCGTCGCGGGCGAAAACCGCCTGACCGGGCAGGCGCGCGATTCCGCGATGAGCACGCTGGCCCAAGTTGGCCATCCGGATTACGAGGTGCCCCTTGGCCCGACCATCCCGGCCTATTACGGTTTGCTCGCGTCGCGCTACATGCACGACTACGGCCTTACGCAGGAGGACATGGCGGAATTCGCTGTGCTGATGCGCCGACACGCCATGCTGCATCCCGGCGCGCAGTTTCACGATCCGATTACGGTTGCGGACGTCATGGCCTCGCGGGAGATTTCGTCACCGCTCAAGCTGCTGGATTGCTGTCCGGTGTCCGACGGCGGCGCAGCCTTTATCATCAGCCGAGAGCCGACAAACGATCGTCACGTTCGCATCATGGGATGCGGGCAGGCGCATCTGCATCAGCACGTGACGGCAGCGCGCAGTCTCTCGGATGTCGGTGCGGCGGTTGCGTTAAAGCGGGCGCAGGACAAAGCGGGCGTCGATCTGCGCAACATCAAGTATGCCGGCATCTATGACAGCTTCACCATCACACTGGCGATTTTGATCGAGGAGCTTGGTCTGGCGAAGCGAGGAGAGTCCGCCGCGCGTGTTCGCAACGGGGATTTCGGTATTGATGGCGCGCTGCCGCTCAATACTCATGGCGGTCTGTTGAGTTACGGTCACTGCGGCTGCGGCGGCGCGATGGCGCATCTGGCCGAAACGCAGTTGCAGATGACAGGCCGGGCAGGACAACGTCAGGTCCGCGACGCATCGCTGGCGCTGCTTCATGGCGATGGTGGTGTGATGTCATCCCATGTCAGCATGTTTTTGGAGCGGGTCTGATGAGCGAAGCTGCAGATCTCAAGGGCTGGACGGACGGCGCGGACGCGATTCTCTATCAGTCGTGCGGCGCGTGCGGTCATCTCTGGTATTTCCGCCGCGCGTTTTGTCCGTCATGTGGCGGCGTTTCGCCGATGACTCATCAGGCGAGCGGCCATGGCGCGATCTATTCCGCGACAGTGGTGCGCCGCGCCGCCACGCCCGAAGCCAAGGCCCATGTGCCTTATGCGATCTTGCTGGTCGATATGGCGGAAGGGTTTCGCATGATGGCGCATGGCGGCATCGATCTGCGCATTGGCGAGAATGTTGTTGCGGAATTCAGGCCGTTTACCGGCTTGCGCACGCCGTATTTCGTCAAGGTGTGAATGTGTGCGGCGTGTCGCCGCGCCGACATTGCTGAATTTCAATCGGCCGGTACAAAATTTGCCGCAATTATTGCCCAAAACATCATCAGCGGATTTCGCCTTGATGTCTGCATTGCTCTAACGCGGGAGGATCGCATGGATTTGAAGTTTGCGTTTATCGCGACCCCGCGAGTCCTGCGCGTTCGCGCCTCTGCATCCGGATACCCCCTCGGATACCCCCTCGGTTAACCTCGCGGTCCCCCGCGCAAGGTTGCCGGCAGCCATCGGTTCTCCGATGGCTTGTCCGTGGTCGTCCGGTTCGGATTTTCGCGAACCTTCGCTGACCGAATTACACAACCTGTTTCTTTGACATGTGACGATTGCGCGCGGCGTTGCCGCTGCGTCGTCCTTTGAACTGGAGTCGGCTTGCGCCTGCGCAGCCGAAACATGCCATGAGTCTATCTCGTAACAAAAAATCCGCCTTGCGCGCGGTGCTTCCATTCGTCTTCCGTCACTGGACCCATCAGCCGGTGCGTCTCTCCGTGGTTGCCGGTGGCCTGATCGCCGCTGCGGCTGCGGATGTGTTCATGCCGCTGTTCGCCGGAAAGCTGGTGGACGCAATAGCGCTCACCGATGCGGCCGCCGCAAAGCGCGGCGCGATGATCGCCTTCGGCGCCATTGTTGCGCTCGGTCTGGTCGCGATGGTCACGCGCTTCATCGGCCTGAAGGCGATCATCCCGTTCACCCTGCGCATCATGTCGGATGTGGCGCAGAACGCCTTCGTGCGCATCCAGCGCTTCTCGACCGACTGGCACGCCAACAGTTTCGCCGGTTCGACCGTGCGCAAGATCACGCGCGGTATGTGGGCGCTCGACCTGCTCAATGACACCATCCTGATGGCGTTGATCCCGTCGCTGGTGGTGCTGATCGGCTCGACCGTCCTGGTCGGCTGGCACTGGCCGGTGCTGGGTGCGGTCATCTTCTTGATGACGGTGATCTATGTGGCCCTGACGGTTGCACTGACCACGAACTACATCGCGCCGGCGGCGCAACTGTCCAACGCGCTCGACACCAAGGTGGGCGGCACGCTGGCGGATGCGTTGACCTGCAACGCGGTGGTGAAGTCGTTCGGTGCCGAAGCACGGGAGGACGATCGTCTCGGCGGCGTGCTCGGCAAATGGCGCCGCCGCGCGAGCCGCACATGGTCGCGCTACACGTATGTCGGCACGGCGCAGCATGCCGTGCTGGTGCTGATGAGTGTGACCGTGATTGGCGGCGTTCTGCTGCTGTGGGCGGCGGGCCGTGCCACGCCGGGTGAGGTAGCCTATGTGGTGACGACCTATTTCGTCATTCACGGCTATCTCGGCGACATCGGCCAGCACATCAGCCATCTCCAGCGTTCGGTGAACGACATGGAAGAACTGGTGGCGATGCATGACGAGGCGATCGGCATTGCCGATGCGCCGGATGCCAAGCCGATCAAGGTCGCTGGCGGCGGCATCGTGTTCGACGATGTGACGTTCCACTATCAAGGACACGACACGCCGCTGTACGAGCGGCTGGCAGTCAACATCAGGCCCGGCGAGCGTGTCGGTCTGGTGGGTCGTTCGGGCTCCGGCAAGACGACCTTCGTCAAGCTGGTGCAGCGGCTGTACGACGCCACAGGCGGCCGCATCCTGATTGGCGGTCAGGATGTCGCGAAGGCCACGCAGCAGTCGCTGCGCAGCCAGATCGCTATCGTGCAGCAGGAGCCGACCCTGTTCCATCGCTCGCTCGCGGAAAACATCGCCTACGGGCGGCCGGGCGCGAGCATGGCGCAGATTGAGGAAGCGGCGCGTCTTGCCAACGCGCATGACTTCATCATGCGGCTGCCGAAGCGTTACGAGACGCTGGTGGGCGAGCGCGGCGTGAAACTGTCGGGCGGTGAACGTCAGCGTGTGGCGCTGGCGCGAGCCTTCCTCGCAGATGCGCCGATCCTGATCCTGGACGAGGCTACCTCGAGCCTCGATTCGGAATCGGAGGCCCTGATTCAGGAGGCGATGGATCGCCTGATTCAGGGGCGCACCGCGATCGTGATTGCGCATCGTCTGTCGACCGTGCGCAGCCTCGACCGGATCATCGTGTTCGACCGGGGCCGGATCGCGGAAGAGGGAACGCATGCGTCGCTCGCCAGGCGTCCCGGGGGCATCTATCGCTCACTGTTCGAGCGGCAGGTGCTGGAACTCGATCGCATGTCGGCGGCGGAGTAAGCGAAGCAATCCACCTTTAAGAAGACTAGATTGCTTCGTCGCTATAGCGCGTCTCCGACGCGCTATAGCTCCTCGCAATGACGGCGGGACTAACGCAAACTCACCGTCTTGCGGGTGATGGCGCGATCCTGAAAGTCGTCGCCGTCAATCGGCGAGGGAACGAGATGCGGTGCGACCGTGTAAACGGCGTAACCGCTTCTTGTTCGCTTGGCCTGATAGAGCGCCTGATCGGCGCGGGCGAGCAGATCGTCCGGCGCCATGTCTTCATCTGTCAGCAGCGCGATGCCGACGCTGGTGCCGATCTCGATGGTGTAGCCGTTGATGTTGTAGTAGTTGCCGATGTCCTCGACTATGCGCGACGCCAGCCCCGTCGCCTGTTCACGCTCGGCGACGCCGGTTTGCACCAGCACGAATTCGTCGCCGCCAAGCCGCACCAGAAGATCGCTGGCGCGCGTCAGCCGCGTCAGCCGCCGCGCGACTTCCTTCAGGATCGCGTCACCTGCGGGATGACCATAGAGATCGTTCGCGGCCTTGAAGCGATCGAGGTCGAGGCTGTGCACAGCGAGGCCATAGCCGCCGCGCTGGGCATCTGCCATCACGGTTTCGAGGTTTTCGCTGAGGCCAAGCCTGTTGGAAAGGCCCGTCAGCGCGTCCTGCTGCGCGAGGCCGGCGAACTTCCGCTTCAGCGTCAGTTGGCTGACGGCTGTCGCATAGGCGTGCTGGATAATGTCGAATGCGCCGAACAGGAAGATCAGTGTGATCAGTCCGAGCGAAATGTAGATCAGGCCGCCATGCAGCATGCAGGCGATGCTGGGCGGAACGGCCACAATGAAAAGATTGGTCACTGCCAGCCGCGGGCGGTAGGCGACGCGCGTGATGGTTCCGGCGGCATAGGTGGAGATCACACCCATGATCAGCATGTGGACGGCGGAATCCGCCAGCATGAAGCAGCGCACGCCGAGCGCGCTGACCACAATCGCCGTCGCGACACTGCGAATTGCAAACTGACGTTCCCATGCAGTGGCTTCGTCCCGCGACAGCTTCCGGCCCGCCGCAGTCCGATGATAGCGATGGATCATCCAGATGCGTTCGGCGGACACCAGGACCGCGAGAAGGGTCAAGGCAAGAATGTACGGGTCGCCGGTCTCGAGAAAGATGACGGTTCCGATGACGCACTGGCTGACCAGAAAGACAACGATGGATGGCGTGGCACTGAAGAGATCGCTGACGATCTCGACATAAACACTCTCCGGAAGCTGGCGTGGGCGCAGCAATTGCCTGAGTGTGAATTTCATGCGGTCCCCAATTTGTCTTCGCGCTCATCGCTTGAGCATGCTGCCACTCCTAGCGGCATCGG
>CAZQMD010000340.1:0-5258 GCA_964594185.1 uncultured Afipia sp.
CGCAGAAGGGCGTGTTCGACCGCGCGGTTTCCGCGATCAAGGCCGCCAAGGCGCGTGGCTTCACGGTCAACGTCAATGCGACGATCTTCGACGGACATGCGGCGGAAGAGATCGCCAAGTTCCTCGACTTCACCACCGAACTCGGCGTCGGCGTCTCGATGTCGCCGGGCTATGCCTATGAGCGTGCTCCGGACCAGGAGCACTTCCTCAACCGGACCAAGACCAAGAAGCTGTTCCGCGATGTGTTCGCGCTCGGCAAGGGCAAGAAGTGGAACTTCATGCACTCCGGCCTGTTCCTCGACTTCCTGGCCGGCAACCAGAACTTCGAATGCGAGCCGTGGGGCATGCCTGCCCGCAACATCTTCGGCTGGCAGAAGCCATGCTACCTGCTCGGTGAAGGCTACACCAAGACCTTCAAGGAGCTGATGGACACCACCGACTGGGACACCTACGGCACCGGCAAGTACGAGAAGTGCGCCGACTGCATGGCGCACTGCGGCTACGAGCCCACGGCTGCGAATGCGGCCGTCAGCAAGCCTTGGCTTGCGCTGAAGCTTGCCTTCCAGGGCATCAAGACCTCCGGCCCGATGGCGCCCGAGATCGATCTCTCCAAGCAGCGTCCGGCGCAATACGTGTTCTCGTCGGAAGTGCAGAAGCGCCTCTCGGAAATCCGCGCCGACGAAGCCAAAGCGGCTGCGGAAAAGGCGGCCAAGCTCGAGGCTGCGAAGCAGGCTGCCCCCGCACCCAATGTCTGGCGGCCGCCCTGATTTCCGATTCCAACAAGCATCTACTAAAAAGGGGGGGAGCGGTGCCCGCTCCTTTTTTATGTCTGTGAGCGTGGGAGTGTCATTGATTTGGGTCATGGCGGACCACACAGCGCGCCGCCGCGCTTGCGACGCCTAATCCGCCGAAGCCAGCAAGACACTTCAGGACGAGGTCCTGGCGCCCCTCTCACCGAATATTTTGATGAGACCCAATGGTGCTCTGGCTTGAAGATCAGCCCAGCGCCGCCCGGCAGCCCTTCAGCGAGCGTAGCGCGCGGCTAAAGTCGCGGCCGGTCGAAATCAAATGCGGGATGGTCTTCGGGTTGCGCGCGATGCCGCGCATCACCTTCCACATATCGACATTGCCGTTCGGCTTGATGGCGTTCATCGTCAATTCCGGCAGCGCACGATGCGCCGGGTCGCTGATCACGCGTACGGCAGCGAACGGCAGGCCGTAATGCTCGGCGTAACGAGCAGCGATATGGCTTTCCATATCGACCGCATCGGCGCCGGTGGTGGCGCGCAGCGCCGCCTTGGCGACCTGCCCCGTCACGACTTCTTCAACACCGGCGAGTACGCCAGCGACGATCTGGCGCCTGCGCTTGGTAGGCAGGGCAACAAGATTCTCGGTCAGCGCCGCTGCCGTGGACCAGCGCGTTTCACCGGCCAAAATCTCCGACGCGATGACAACATCGCCGGACTTCAACGCCGGATTGAGGCCGCCTGCCACGCCGAAGCTCACGATGCCGCGAATGCTCGCCGGATCGAACGACGTCATCATTTCGCGTAGCTGAACTGGATTGCTGGAACTGCAGATGACGGTGAGACCGGGGCCGGCAGCGATGCGGGCCTCCTGTTTCAAGCCAGTAACGATCAGGACTGGCAGCCCGTCGTGTGCGGCGTCCCCGCCCGCGCCTATAATCACATTCCGATCCCCACGAAGCGGCTGTTAGTATTACGTAGATTCCGGTACCGCGCCAGCGCCCACAACGGGAAGAACTTAGAATACCCGTGGTATCGCAAATAGAACACACGTGGGAACCCGCCCCCGGTGTACTGCGGCTCGGTCCAGAGCCCGTCTTTGCCCTGAAATTGAATCAAATAGGCGATGCCGCGCTGAACCGCCGGATGGTCCACCTTGCCGGCCGCCATCAGCGCCAGCGTGGCCCATGCTGTCTGAGAGGCTGTCGAATCGGACTTCTCATAACCCTTGTATTCGAGCTTGTAGCTGTTGCCGTCTTCGCCCCAGCCGCCGTCCTGATTCTGGATCGCGATGAGCCAGTCAGCCGCCTTGGCGATCACAGGATCGTTGTGATCGACGCCTGCGGCATTCAGCGCACAGAGCACCGACCATGTCCCGTAGATGTAGTTGACGCCCCAGCGGCCGAACCATGAACCGTCCGGCAATTGGGTGCGGCGGAGATACTCGACGCCCCACGCCAGCGGAGCGCTGGTCTGGATGGTCTCGCCAAGCTGCGCAAGCATCGAGACGCAGCGCGCGGTGACGTCTTCGGTCGGCGGATCGAGCAACGCACCGTGATCCGAGAACGGAATGTTGTTGAGATAGTATTCGAGGTTGTCGGCATCGAACGCGGCCCAGCCGCCGTCCTTGCTCTGCAGGCCATCGATCCACTCACGGCCACGCGCAATCGCCTCGTCGTATTTTTCGCCGGCATTGAGCGTGCCGCGCGCACGGTCCATCGCCATCACGACAACTGCGGTATCGTCGAGATCCGGATAATGCGCGTTGTTGTACTGGAACGCCCAACCACCGGGCCGCACGCCCGGCCGCTTCTCGATCCAGTCGCCTTCAACATCCAATACCTGTTTCGGCTTCAGCCAGTCGAGCGCGGCCTTCGCTGATGCGACTTCCTTCTCGCCGCCGACTTCGATCATGGCATGTGCTGTCAGCGCGGTATCCCAGATCGGCGACACGCAAGGCTGGCAATAAGCCTCGTCATCCTTGATCACGAGCAGATTTTCGACAGACTGCCGCGCCAGCACATAATGCGGATGATCTTTCGGATAGCCGAGCAGATCGTACATCATCACGGTGTTGGCCATCGCCGGGAAGATCGCGCCGAGACCATCGACGCCGTTCAGCCGCTCGGTGACGAAAGCCACGGCCTTGTCGATGGAGCGCTGGCGGCTCGCCTTCGGAAACAGCGGATCGACAACGCGCAAAACCTTGTCGAGCAGATTGAAACCTGTGAACCAGAGCTGGCTCTGATGCGGCGCCTTCGCCGTCATACCGATGGACTTCGGATCTTCGAGGAACAGTTCATCGATGCCGACGCCGAGCGGGTTGCGCGCACGCGGCTTCTTGTTCATCAGCACCAGCAGCGGCACGATGACCGCGCGTGCCCAATACGAAATCTTGGTCAGGTGGAAAGGAAACCACCGCGGCAGCAACATGATCTCAATGGGCATCATCGGCGCAGCGCGCCAGGTGACGACACCGAACAGCGCCAGCATGATGCGCGTGAACACGTTGCTCTTGATCGCGCCGCCGCGGCGAAGCATTTCCTCGCGCGCCTTCTTCATATGCGGCGCGTCGGGCGAGTCGCCGATCATCTTGAGCGCGAAGTACGCCTTCACGCTCGCGCTCATATCGAACTCGTGGCCGTAGAACAGCGACCAGCCGCCATTCGCGTTCTGGATGCGGCGGAGGTAATTGGCAATTTTCGCTTCGAGCACGCTGTCGACAGGCTCGGCCAGATAGTGCCGCAGCAAGACGTACTCGGCCGGAATCGTGGCGTCCGCCTCAAGCTCGAAAACCCAATGACCATCCGACTGGCGCGAATCCAGAATGGCGCTGCTGGCGGCTGCGATGCTGTTTTCGAGGGCCGGCGCGCTGGGCGCAGCAACAGCCTTATGGTCGTCGAGGAGGGACATGGAACTCCGTAAAATGCTGATTTTACTGCATTTTCAAGGCCATATCAGCGGCCTTATCGCCTGAGCGGATCGACCCTTCAATGGTCGCTGGCAGTCCCGTATCAGTCCAATCGCCCGCGAGGAACAGGTTTTTCCAATCGGTGGCAGTCCCTGGACGCATGGCATTTTGTTCCGGGGTCGCCTCGAATGTCGCGCGGCGCTCGCGCACAATTTGCCAAGGCGGCAACGGACCTTCCGCCACCTCATTGCTGATGCCGGCGGCCTTGCAGATGTCGCGCCAGATGTCGCGCGCCAGTTGCTCGCGCGGCACATTTACCAGCCGGTCGGCATCGCTGATCGTGATCGACAGCCGCTGATGGAATGCGAACAGCCATTCGATCAATCCGCCGATCACACCGATCATCGGCGGCATGTTGTCCGGCGGATCATAGCGGAAATGCGCGTTGACGATGGCGCGGAATTTGGTCGGGGTCTTCAGTCCAGGCAGGATCGCTGCTGCCGAACGCGGCGGCACGGCCAGCACGACGACATCGCGCGGCGCAACGGCAATGGTGTCGTCCAGGAATTCCAGCATCGAGATGGACTCGCCAGCCATCAAAACCTGACGCAGTTCGTGACCGAGATTGATGGTGCCGCCCTTCTCGCGGATCAGCTTCAAGGCCGGATCGACCAGCACAGTGCTCAATCCTTCGCGCGCGATCAGCGGACGGCAGGATTTCCCGCCAGCAAGCAACGTTTCGCGCACGATAGCACCCGCAAGGCCCGCAGAGCCATCCGGCGGATCAACGTTGAGCGCAGCAAGCAACAGCGGCTGCACCAGCCGGTCATACAATGTGCCTTCGCACCTGATGGTGTTGCCGACCAGCGCGTCCGTTCCTGCCCAGATCACCGGCGCGAGTGCGAGGTAATCGCCGACGCTCGTGTCCGGCACGCGGCGCGTCCTATCGAACAGCCATGTTGGCATGCGTCCGTTGCCGAGATCAAGCTTCCAGCGCTTGTCATTTTTCAGATCGACGAAATCGAACTGCGCGCGTTCAGGTCCAACAAGACCGGCTTCGCTGCCGATGGACAGCGCATAAGATCGCGCATGGAGATTTCCCGACAGGAGCAGATGGTTGCCGTTGTCGATGACCATGTCGGTCGCGCCGTCATAGTACGACCGGCAGCGGCCACCTGCCTGCTGCGTCGCCTCATGGACGTGAACCTCGAATCCTTCATTCGCGAGCCGAACGCCCGCAGAGAGGCCGGAGACACCGGCGCCAATAATATGTGCTTTTGCCATCAGATGAATGCGTACCGGATAAGAATGAAAATCTTGGCGGCCTTGCTGAGCTTGACCGGCTTGCGCGGCAACGCGAAGCCGCGCTCGACCAGCTTTTCAAGGATCGCGTGGTAGTATTCCGACATGATCTTCGGCGCACGAACCACACGGCGCGAATTGCGCGCCATGATGTCGTTCGACTTGGCGAAGTGGCTGCGTGCCTGCTTGAGGATGGCTTCGCAGACACGCGGAAGCCGCGGGTCGGACGCCACCACCAGCGGATCGTTCGACATGATCCCCGCGGGGTTGAGTTCTTCGCGCGGCAGATTGAGACCGCC
>CAZQMD010000341.1:0-5227 GCA_964594185.1 uncultured Afipia sp.
ACTGACGCGCACGGTCGATCAGCGCGCGGCTGACTTCGTCGTCCGTCACGGTGATCTTGTTCTTCTCGCCGATTTCCGAGAGCACGAGGCCGAGGCGCACGCGGCGGTCGGCAATCTTCTCATACTCGGCCTTGGCCTTCTCCTCGGTGGTGTCTTCGTCGGCGAAGGTCTTGCCGGTGGATTCCATCTCGGCCTTGATCGAGTTCCACATCAGCTTGAACTCTTCCTCCACCAGCGATGGCGGCGGACCGAACTTGTGGGCCTCGTCGAGCTTGTCGAGCAAGGTGCGCTTCACGCGCTGGCGCGACGCACCGGCGAATTCGGCAACGAGGCGCTCGCGCATCGCTTCCTTCAGCTTGTCGAGCGATTCCAGGCCAAGGTTCTTGGCGAATTCGTCATCGACCTTCGATTCCTGCGGCGCTTCGATCAGGCTCGCGGTGGTCTCGAACTCGGCGTCCTTGCCGGCGAGGTTCGGCGCGGCATAGTTCTTCGGGAACGACGCCTTGACGTTGCGGGTCTCGCCCGAGGCAATGCCGATCAGCTGATCTTCGAAGCCCGGAATGAAGGTGCCCGAGCCGATCACGACCTGGATGTTTTCGCCGGTGCCGCCGTCGAATAGTTCGCCGTCGATGGAGCCCTTGAACGCCACGGTGACGCGGTCGCCCTTCTCGGCCTTCGCGCCTTCCGCTTTAGCTTCATACGGGCGGCTCTGGTCAGCGATGCGCTTGAGCGCTTCGTCAATGTCCGCGTCGGTGACGTCCGCCACCGGCTTCTCGACATTGAAGCTCTTGAAGTCGGCGAGTTCGATCGCCGGAACGACTTCGATGGCAACCGAGTAGTTCAGGTCGGACTTGCCGGCCAGAATGTCTTCGATTTCCTTTTCCTCGGTCGGCATGGTGACCTTGGGCTCGGTTGCGAGACGGAAACCGCGCTCGGTGAAGATTCCGGCGTTGGTGTCGCGGATCAGCTGCTCGACGGTCTCGGCGGCAACGGAGCGGCCATAGACCTTCTTGAGATGGGCGACAGGAACCTTGCCGGGACGGAAACCGTTCAGCTTCACCTTGTCCTTCATGTCGACAAGACGGGCATCCACCTTGGCATCGATATCCGATGCGGGAACGCTGACCTTGAACTCGTGCTTCAATCCCTCGGCGAGGGTTTCTGTGACCTGCATGACGTCAATCTTCTTCCGTCTTGGCCCGGCGATACCGGGTCGTTGTCAAATAGTGGACACGACGCCTTGCGGCGCGCGTCGGTGGCAAGGCGAAAACGTTTCCAGCGGGAAATGCTTCCTCCAGAATTTCGTGCGCAAACGAAAATCGCGCGTGGTGCGCCCGGAGGGACTCGAACCCCCACATCTTTCGACACTGGAACCTAAACCCAGCGCGTCTACCAATTCCGCCACGGGCGCGCAGTGGTTGTCTGTCCCGGCACAGCCGTGAGCGGCGGGCTTATAACATGGTGTCACCGCTTCGCGAGCCAAAAATATGGCTTTCGCAACGCGGCCTTAGGGCGCGCAGGCGGCCCAAAGCAGCGGCCAGGCGTCCGCTGGACAGAGGGGGCGGAAAATGGTCCGCATGGGCCATGAAAAACTTGACGAAAAACACCGTGACAAATCAGGTTTTTTGGCCGTCCCGGCGGAGCTTGCTGGCCGGATTCGGCGGAACCGCCCTGATATCGGGCCTGCGGCTCCCGGCGCTGGCCCAGACCGGACAGGCCCAGACCGGACAAACCCTGTCCCTGCGGGCGCGGCCGGTGGCGGCTGCGCTCGGCGCCGGCCTGCCTAAAAGCCAGATCTGGGCACTGGAGGGCGCGAATCCCGGCCCTCTTCGGGTTGGCAAGCGCGACCTCGCCGTTACACTGTCGAATGAACTCCTCGCACCTATCGTCCTGAACTGGCTTGGAATCGACGGCACCCCGGCCGGGGAACCCCTGACCGGCCAGCCGCCGGTCCCGCCCGGCGGGCGGGCAGCATTCACGCTACCCCTGCGGCAGGCCGGAACGGCCCTGATCGGCGCGCAATTCCTTGACGATGCCGGTGGCCGCCCGGCGGCCGCCCGCGCGCTGATCGTCGAGGACAGCCCGCCCGTCACTGTGGACCGCGACGAGGTCCTGCTGATCGAGGAATGGCGCGTGAAGCCGGACGGCACCGCCGTTGTGCCGGGAAGCAATCCGGACGGCACCACCGCCTTCTACACCGTCAACGGGCAACCGGGCCTCGACATCGCCGCGAAGCTCAACGAGCGGCTTCGGCTGCGCTTCATCAACGGCGGCGCGCGTTCGCCCATCGGCCTCAGAATCGAGAATCACGACGTGCGCGTCATGGCTATCGACGGCCTGCCCGCCGAACCGTTTCTCGCGCGCGACGGTCAACTCGTGCTCGCGCCCGGATCGCGGATCGATGCCTTCATCGACGCGACACGCGCACCGGGGACGGTTTCAAAGATCATCCTGCATGACGGCACCGGCCCGCGCACGATCGCGCAGATCACGATGTCGAATGACGCGCCCGCTCGCCCCGCGCCGTTGCCCGCCGCATCTGCATTGCCTTCCAATGGATTGCCGAAGCGGCTCAATCTTCAGGGCGCGCTGCGCAGCGATCTTTCGCTCGATCCAAACGCGCAATGGATCGCGCCGTTGAAGTTCGATGCGACGACCAAACCCGCCTACAGCGTCAAGCGCGGTCGCACCGTGGTCGTCGCGATCAACAATCCGACGGCGACACCCATCGCCTTTCGGCTACACGGCCATCACTTCCGCCTGCTCGACCGGCTCGATGACGGCTGGAAGCCGTTCTGGCTCGATACGCTCATGCTCGACAAGGGCCAGACCCAGCGCATCGCGTTCCTCGCCGAATATCCGGGACGCTTCCTGATGGAAGCCACCGCGATCAACTGGGCCGCGCCGAAGCTGGTGCGCAGTTACGTGGTGGAGTGATCTGCACACGGAGAACAAACCGATTGTTCTGCGCAAGATCGTCTGGCGGAATCCATCGGCATGTCATCCAGACCGCGGTATCACGGCGTGCGTCTATGACACGGCCCACACCAACTGACCGCAGGTTGATTTTTGTGATAACTGTATCCGGCTTGGGGCAACGACCTAACGGGAAAGAGCCTTCGCGATGTCTAGCGATCACGGACCGGACAGCTTTAATCGCCGCCACTTCATGGTCACCGCAATCGGTGCGTCCGCCGCGGTCGCGGCCAACTCTGCCCCCGCCAGTGCGCAGACAGCGACTGCATCGCGAGGAACCACTTTTACCGGGGACACGATCGATGGAAAGAAGATCGTCAGCGCGCTTGACGTCAACGATCTAGAGCCCGGAAAGAAGCACCTTTTGTATTTTCAGGGCGTTGAGATGCCCACCGGTCAGCACTGGTACGCGTCTGTGACCGTCGCCAAGGGGGCAAAGCCGGGCAAGCGGGGCGTCCTGACCAGTGGTGTGCATGGCGACGAGATGAGTTCTGTGCATACGGTCCAGAGCGTGATGAACCAACTCGAGCCGGCGCGGATGTCGGGCACGGTAATGGCGGTCACGGACATATCCCGCCCGGCCCTGGAGAGCATGCAGCGCAGATGGCCCAACCAGGGCAGAGGCATCGATCTGATCGATATGAATCGGGAGTGGCCCGGAAACGAGAACGGCGCGACCGCACCCAGCCGACACGCCGGGCTTCTCTTCAACCGGCTGCTGCGGCCAAACGCCGACTTCGCGATCGACTTCCACACCGGGACCACCGGATTCGAAGTCACCGCCTTCAATATCGGCGGCATGGATGTGCCCGAGGTCAAGGCGATGGTGGAGCTTTATCCTGTCGGCCAGATATTCGACAATCATGTGTATCCCGGTGTCCTGCATAACGCGTTTATGGACGTGGGTATCCCCTCCTTCACGCCGGAAATCGGCGCCGCGCGCGTGCTGGACCGCGAGATGATCTCGCTCTTCGTGGAAGGCACCATGAATGTCCTCAAGCATCACGGCATCGTTGCCGGGCCAATGGGACGCACGGGCAAGGACGTGACCGTTTTTGTCGGCAATAGCGCGTTCCCGATCCTGGCCACCGCGGGCGGTCTCGTTGAGCATCTGGTCAAACTCAACGACAAGGTCACAGCCGGACAGAAGGTTGCCATCCAGCGCAATAGCTTCGGTGAGGTCGTTGCGGAGTACACCAGCGGGGTGGCTGGAGAGATCACGGGCCAGCGCAGCGATGCCATGTCCGAGCCGGGCAATCCCCTGGTGTTCATCCTTTTCAACAAGTCCGGTCCGGAGGACGTCCCGGTCTATCCCGAGTAGTTGCCGCATTGGCCTCCAAGGCCGGTGACGCGATTTTCGCCCCGCCCTTCACGCGGCTCAATGGTCCTTGGTCAAATCTCTATCAGGCAGAGCTTGAGCCAGCCCGTGCACCAGCAGCGCGACCGTCTCCGCGCCTGCAATGCGGTCCTTTGAAATCTCCCGATAGCCGGGCGAGTCGAGAAACGCCCTCGCCTGCGGCTCGTCGGCGAACGACATCACCACGGCCTTGTCGCGCGGCCATTCGCCCTCAAGCACGACCGGATTTTCGTCGGCTGCCAGCAGCTTGCCGCCGGAAGCCTTGAACACGTCGAAGAACCTCGCCTGATACTTGCGGTATCGGTCTTCATCGATGAACTTCAACTGAGCAATCACGTAAACTGTCATTCCGCCTCCCGCCTGACTGATGCGATGGATCAGGATTAGCGAATGCCGCATCGCCTTGCAGGATTATCGACCGCGTTTTTGAAAACATCTCGGAGCGGCGCGGTTCAATACGCGATCCCGAGTTCGTCGTAGAGATTGCGAAGCACCGCAGGCAGCATCTCCGGAAGATCTTCCGCAATCAGTCCGGGGCCGAATTCCTGGCCCGCCTCGCCATGCATCCACGCGCCGATGCACGCGGCTTCGAACGCCGGCACCCGCTGCGCCAGCATACCGCCGGTGATCCCCGCCAGCACATCGCCCGAACCGGCTGTCGCGAGCCATGGCGGCGCGTTGGCCCTGATGGCCACGCGGCCGTCAGGGGCCGCGGTCACCGTGTCCGCGCCCTCCAGCAGCACGACAGCCCCGGATTGAGCGGCAGCTAGCCGCGCCCGTTCAAGTTTCGAGGCATGTGGATGGGCGGACTGCAACGCGCCGAACACGCGCGCAAATTCGCCGTCATGGGGGGTGAGGATAACCTGTGGATCATTCCGGTTTTTGATCGCAGCG
>CAZQMD010000342.1:0-5204 GCA_964594185.1 uncultured Afipia sp.
CGCCAAGCGGATCGTTCGGACGTGATGCACGAGGGCGGCTCGACGGCAGCGCTAAGGAAAGCGCGGCAGAAGCGATCTTTCGGGCGATTCCTCCGATCGATCCGGCGACGATGGTCGCATCCCTGCGTACCACCATCGAAGACAGCATCCGCATGGGTCTCACCGCTGCGGTGGAAGCGGCGGTCGGATTCACCAGCGGGTTCGATGATGAATTCGCGGTATGGAATTTGCTTCGTCAGGATACGTCGTTCTCGCCGATCCGTTTGGGATTCATGTATCAGCTCGATCCGAAAGATGCCGCCGCGCGCGGCCTGACGCCGCGCCGCGATCCTGACTGGCAGGGGATGACGCTGAAGTTTTTCGCCGACGGCATTGTCGGCGCACGCACGGCCGCCGTGAGCAAGCCGTTCGCGGACACCGGTTCGACCGGCTTCTTCATGCGCGATGAAGACGACTTGGAACGCGCGATTGTCGAGGCCCATCTCGATGGCTGGCAGACCGCGACGCATTGTGTGGGTGACCGGGCATCCGCGCGCGTTATCTCGGCCTTCGAGAAAGCGGAGAGGGCGCTGCCCGGACAAAAGCCGCGTCACCGGATTGAGCATTATTTCGTTCCGCCGGAGGATGGCCTCGCACGGATGAAGGCGGTTGAGGCGCTGATCGTGACCCAGCCGAGTTTCCTGGCGCGAATGCGCAGATCGATCTTGGCCGCGTTCGGCCCGGACGCCGCCAGGATGTATCCCGCGCGCTCGGTGATCGATGCGGGCGTGACCTGGGTCGGCAGTTCCGATGCGCCGACAGGACATGTCTCGCCATGGATCGGAATGGCGAATGCCGTGGATCGCGGCGGGTCCCTTGGTGCGCCAATCGGTCTGGATGAAGCGCTGACACCGCGTCAGGCGCTCGGCAGCTATAGTCATGGCGGTGCGTTCGCAATGAAGCAGGAAGACTGGCGCGGAACGCTCGCGCCGGGCATGGCGGCGGACTTCATCGCCATCGACCGCGACCCTTTTGACGCTTACACCGATCTTGCCCAGACCAAAGTGCTGATGACCGTGCTGCGCGGGGTCGTGCGCCATGATACGTTGTCTGCGGGACAGGCGACGATGATGGAGGCAGGGGTTCACTGATGCTGACCGCGCTGAGCATCCTGCTGGACGCTTTTTCCTACGGGATGGTGCTGTTCACGATCTCCATCGGCCTGTCGGTCATGATGGGGCTGATGCGTGTGGTGAATCTTGCCCACGGCGCCTTCGCGATGATCGGAGGCTATCTTGCGTCTTACGCCCTGAAGACCCTTGGCGTCAGCTATCCGCTTGCCATCGTGCTGGCGGTGGTGGGTACAGTCCTCATCTCCATTCCGTTCGAGGTGCTGCTGTATCGCCGCATCTATCGTCACTCGGATGCGTTGACGCAGTTGTTGCTCACCATCGGCATTACTTTCGTCATCATCGGGCTTGCGAATTTCGCACTTGGTCCGACCTCAAAGCCGATCCCGCTTCCAGCGGCGCTGAGCGGCCCGTTCGATCTCGGCTTCCGCATGATTGCAACGCACCGTCTGCTGGTGATCGCGTGCGGGCTGGTAACGGCATTGGCGCTCTGGCTGCTGATCGACAAGACGGAGTTCGGAGTGCGGATGCGTGCCGCGGTTGACAACGGCGATATGGCCGAGTCGCTCGGCATCCGCACGCAATGGATCTATTCGCTCACGTTCGCGCTGGCCGTTGCACTTGCTGCGTTTGGCGGCGTGCTCGGAGCGGAGATGCTGCCGATCGAGCCGTTCTATGCGCTGCGCTACATGGTGACGTTTCTCGTCGTCGTCTCGGTGGGCGGCGCGGGATCGATCCTCGGCGCGCTGGCGGCATCATTGTTTCTCGGACTTGCAGACACCACGGGAAAATATCTCGCGCCGGAATTCGGCGAGTTCTTCTTCTATCTCGCGGTGATCCTGACGGTCTTTCTGTTTCCGCGCGGTCTTCTCGGGCGGGCGCACGGATGACCGATCAAGCCATCAGATATGACGCGCCACGGGGAGCATTTCCGTTCCAGCAGGAAATTCTTGGCCTGCTGACAATCGCGCTTGTCGGCGCGTTCGGCTATTTCGCGTTTCCCGATGACCTTGCGTTCTTGACGCGTCTTATCAGCATTACGTTTCTTGTTCTCTCGCTCGATCTGGTCACCGGCTATTGCGGCGTCGCGACGCTAGGGCATGCAGCTTTGTTCGGTGTCAGTGCCTATGCTGTCGGCAATGCCTGCATCGCGGGGGTGACCAATCCGCTGATCCTTCTTGCCATCGGCGCATTCACCGGCTCGGTGATGGGCCTGATCTCCGGCGCGCTGATCACGCGCTTTCACGGCTTGCCGCAACTCGTGCTGTCCATCGCTATCGGACAGCTTGTCAGTTCGCTGGCGAACAAGCTGTCGTCATGGACCGGAGGCAGCGACGGCCTGTCCGGCATCACGCCGGGAAAAATCTTCGGCGTATTTGGCTTCGATATGTACAGCCGCACGTCATACATCTTCTCACTGGTGACGCTGGCCGTTGTGATGGTGTTGCTATTGCGCTTCGTCCGTTCGCCTTTCGGCCTGTTGTGCCGTGGCATCAAGGACGACAGTCTGCGCGCGCTGATGATCGGCGCGTCAGCCTATCCGCGGCTTGTGGTGATGTATGGGGTGTCCGGCATTGTCGCGGGTCTCGGCGGCGCGCTGATGGCGATCAACACCGGCGTGGTTGGCCTCGATAGTGTCAGCTTCGAGAGGTCCGCCGAAGTTCTGGTCATGCTCGTGCTCGGCGGAGCAGGGACTTTGTGGGGTGCGCTGGCGGGCGCAGTGATCTTCCAGATCTTCGAGCACATCGTGTCAGCGGCCAATCCGTTTCACTGGATGACGCTGGTCGGTCTGCTTCTCATTATTATTGTGATCTTCGCCCCCAAAGGGCTCGGGCATGGCTTTGCCTCGGTGTGGTCATCGCTCTCGCAGCGGAGGCGCGGCTCATGAGCGCGCTGCTCGAATTGAAGAACGTGTCGAAATCGTTCGGCGGACTTCATGTCAACCGCGACGTGTCCTTCAGCCTTGGCAAGGGCGACCGTGTGGCGCTGATCGGCCCGAATGGCGCGGGCAAGACCACGCTGGTCAACGTGATTTCCGGCGATCTCGCGCCGTCCGATGGGCGTATCTTTTTTGAAGGCAACGATGTCACGGGCATCTCCATTCCGGGGCGCGTGCAACAAGGCCTGGCGCGGACCTTTCAGATCACGCGGCTCTTCACCAGCCTGTCTGTCGCAGAAAACGTCGCGCTGGCGGTGATGCAGCGCAAGGGCATGACCCGGCGTTCTTTCTCGGTGGCAACGTTCGCGCCGGTGGTGCGCGATGAATGGATGCACATTCTCGGAATGCTCGGCATTGCGCATCTGGCGCAGCTTCCTGTCGCGAAACTGGCTTACGGCCAGCAACGCCTGCTCGATCTCGCCATCGGTCTTGCACTGACGCCGAAGGTGCTGCTGCTGGACGAACCCGCCGCAGGCGTTCCGCATGACGAAGCGCCAAAAATTCTGGAGGCCATCAACCGCCTGCCATCCGACATTGCCGTGCTGATGATCGAACACGACATGGATCTCGTGTTCAGGTTTGCGAAGCGGGTGCTGGTGCTGGCCAATGGCCGCCTGATTTTCAAGGGCAGTCCGGACGACGTCACCAAGGACGACGAAGTGCGCCGCGCCTATCTGGGGAGCTATGCCGATGTCAGCCGCACGGCTTGAGGTCGAGCGCCTGAGCGCAGGCTATGGTCCGACACAGATCGTGTCGGAGATGTCGTTCGAAGTTCCGGCAGGTGGCCGCCTTGCGGTCCTCGGACGCAACGGTGTCGGCAAGACGACATTACTCGCGACATTGATGGGTCTGTCGACACGGCATCACGGCCGCATTCTCGCGGACGGCAAGGACATCAGCAGCCTGCGGACCTCGGCGCGTGCGCTGTGCGGCATGGGCTATGTGCCGCAGACGCGCGATATTTTCGGTTCGCTCACTGTCGAGGAAAACCTGTCGACGGGCTTCAAGACGCGGGAGCGTGATGGGCTGGAGGGCATCTATCAGATGTTTCCCCGGCTCGCGGAGCGAAGGCGGCATCTGGGTGTTCAGCTGTCCGGCGGCGAGCAGCAGATGCTGTCAATGGCGCGAACGTTGCTGGGCAAACCGTCGATCCTGTTGCTGGATGAACCTTTGGAAGGCCTCGCGCCGGTGATCTGCGATCAGTTGATGGAAACCATTTCCCGGCTTGCCACCAGCGGCGACATGACGATCATTCTTGTCGAGCAGCAGATCGAACGCGCGCTGAACTTTGCCGATCGCGTGATGGTGGTCGAGCGCGGACGCGCCGTGTGGGAAGGTGCGTCCGACGAATTGAAATCGGATCGAGCGCTGGTGAACCGGCTGCTCGGGGTGGGAATTCACTGATCCAACGAGTAGTGTAACGACGTCAACAAGAAGAAGACGGCCATGACGCTGATCTATCCGCGAGAAAGCAATTCCGCACACGCGCCGCGCCTGTCGCCGGCCTACAAGAGCACTGTGCTCCGGTCGCCGAGCAAGCCACTGATTGTCATTCCGCACACGCTGTCGGAATTGACCGGGCCGGTCTATGGCCACGAGACAGTGCGCGAGAATGACAACGACCTCACCATTCAGCACAAGGGTGAGCCGCTCGGCGAGCGCATCATGGTTCATGGCCATGTCCGCGACGAGGACGGCCGCGGCGTGCCGAACACGCTGCTGGAAGTCTGGCAGGCCAATGCGTGTGGACGCTACATCCACGTTGTCGATCAGCATCCCGCACCGATCGATCCGAATTTTACCGGAGCAGGCCGCGCGCAGACGGATGCGAATGGATACTATCGCTTCGTCACCATCAAGCCGGGCGCGTATCCCTGGGGCAATCATCACAACGCGTGGCGGCCCGCCCATATCCATTTCTCGGTGTTCGGGCATTCGTTCATCTCGCGCATCGTGACGCAGATGTATTTTCCCGGCGATCCGCTGTTCGCCTATGACCCGATCTTCAATTCGGTCACGGATGAGAAGGCGCGGATGCGGATGGTGTCCAGCTTCGATCTCGAAAACACCAAGCCCGACTGGGCGCTGTGCTATCGCTTCGACATTGTATTGCGCGGGCGCAATGCCACGCCGCTGGATAACGACTAATGAGCAAC
>CAZQMD010000343.1:0-5159 GCA_964594185.1 uncultured Afipia sp.
GACGTCACCAGACCCAGCACCACGATCTTGTTGCCGCCCGGCAGAAAGCGCAGCGGCTCGAACCCTCCGGCACGGTCTGAATCGTATTCGAGAAAATAGCCGTCGTAGTTGACGCCCGCGAGCAGCAGTTCCGCCACCGGCTCATAGCCGCCGGATGCGATCCAGTTGGAACGGAAATTTCCGCGGCAGACGTGGGTGGTGATGGTCATGTCGGCGGGGCGCTCAGCGATCGCGTAATTGATGACGCGCGCATAGACGCCGGGCAGCGTCTCGGGATCTTCGCCGCGTGTGCGCAACTTTGCGCGCTGATCCTCGGAGCAGAAATAGCCCCATGACGTGTCGTCGAACTGCAGATAGCGGCAGCCCGCGTCGTAGAAGGCCTGCACGGCCTTGCGGTAGGTCATCGCCAGATCGATGAAGAACGCGCCGATGTCGGGATAGGCCTCGCGCGAGACCGCCTCCCGGCCGCCGCGATAGTGCAGCATCGACGGCGACGGGATCGTCATCTTCGCCATCACGCCCGCGAGATCGCAGCGGTCCTTGAGCAGCCTGAAATGATCGAGCATCGGATGATCGGCGGGAAAATCCAGCTTGCCGGTGACGCGGATGCTCTCGCCGCTGGTGACACGTCCCGCGACGACCGCGCCCTCCGTCTTGTGAATCTCGCAACCGTCGAGAGCTTTCAGGAAATCAAAATGCCACCATGCGCGGCGAAACTCGCCGTCGGTAGCCAGGCGCAGGCCGTTCTGCTTCTGCCGCTGGACGGCGGTGCTGATCTCAAGCGACTCGATTCGCTGCAGTTCACCGGCCCCGATCTCGCCGTTCGCGAAGCGCGCACGCGCCTCCTTGATCCGCTGCGGCCGCAGCAGGCTGCCGACATGGTCGGCGCGAAACGGCGGCCTTGCGCGCTGCATCATGGTCTCCGGAAATAGCTGTGCTCAATCAGTGCGCTGACTAGCACATCCCGGCCGGCGGGACCGAACAACTTTACGCAACGGCACGCGTTCTGCCGGCACGGTTTCCAGCCGTTTAACCCCTGATGGGGAACGAAGCCGGGCGCCAGCCATTGGTATCATCCCCACCCGGAGCAGCATCAGATGGCCGCGAAATCAGAAATGATCCGCATTCCCCACAATGCCTATGTGATCGTCGGCGACGGGCGCAAGGCGCTTTTCCTGCGCAACCACGGCAACGGCGCCGCGCTGGACCTGAAAACAGAACAGGTTCTTCAGAACGACAATCCGCCGACACGCGAACAGGGCTCCAGCCAGCCGGGGCGCAGCTTTCAGAGCGTCGGAAGTGCGCGCAGTTCGGTCGAACAGACCGACTGGCACGAGATCGGCGAACAGCGGTTTGCGCGGACCGTTGCGGACGCATTGGAAGCGCTGGCGCGCGACCGGGACATTCCGGGCTTCGTGATCGTGGCCCCGCCCCGCGCGCTTGCGGATCTGCGCCAGTCGTTCGGCAGCGATACGAAAAACCGGATCATCGCCGAACTCGACAAGGACCTGACCGGTCACCCGGTCAAGGACATCGAAAAGCATCTGACGGCCTGATGGCGCCAATGGTACGGTCAACAAAAGTTTCCGATTAAGGAAACTGTTCTTGCCAATCATCCGCCACATGATAGTTTCCATACAAAGAAACTATCATGTGAGTTCGCAATGTCCCTTACCCTGTACATTCACCCGCTGGCCTCGTTCTGCCACAAGGTGCTGATCGCGCTCTACGAGAACGCGACGCCTTTCCGCGCCGAGACGGTCGATTTCAGCGATGCAGCCTCGGCCTCCGCACTGCTGGAGCGCTGGCCGGTCGGGAAAATTCCGGTGCTGCACGATGACGCCACCGGGCACACCGTTCCCGAGACCAGCATCATCATCGAATATCTGCAGCAGCATTATCCAGGCCCTGTCCCGCTATTGCCGCACGATCCCGAAGCGCGGCTGCAGACGCGGTTGTGGGATCGCTTTTTCGATCTTTATGTCAGCACGCCGATGCAAAAGATCGTCACCGATCGCATCCGGCCCGAGGGCTGCAACGATCCGCATGGCGTCGCCGACGCGCGTGCGGCTCTCGATACCGCCTATGCAATGATCGAGCGGCAGGTGTCGGGTCATTCATGGGCCATTGGGGAGGATTTCACGATGGCAGACTGTGCGGCAGTGCCTGCGCTGTTCTTCGCCTCCATCGTGCATCCCTTCACAGCGGACCAGACGGCGCTTCGCGATTATCTCGACCGGCTGCTGGCGCGGCCGTCGGTGACGCGAACGCTGCGCGAAGCGAAGCCGTTCTTCGCGATGTTTCCCTATCGGGATGCCATGCCCGAACGCTATCTTGCGCTCTGACAGAACGGAACACCCGCATGCCGGCTTCGCAAAACCTAGACCTCATGTTCAGCGCCCTCGCCGATCCGTATCGCAGAGGCATGGTGGAACGGCTGAGCCGCGGCCCAGCTTCTGTGAAACAACTGGCGGAGCCGATCCAGATGGCGCTGCCTTCCGCAGTGAAGCATCTCAAGGTGCTGGAGGACGGCGGCATCGTGGTGTCGAAAAAAGCCGGACGCATCCGCACCTACACCATTAAGCCGCACGCGCTCGCGTTGATCGGCAAATGGGTGAAGCAGCGCGAGAGCGCGCTGAATCAGGCCTTCGACCGATTGGCGCAGGCGATGGCTGATTTTCCCGAGGACGGCAGATGACAGACCCATTCGCGGACCACGCCACCTTCACGGTCGAGCGCATGCTGCCGGGACGCCCGCCCCACGCCTTCCGTTTCTGGTCGGAATTCGATCTCAAGCGCAAATGGACGTCATGTCATCCGGACTGGACGGTGCTGGAAGACAGTTTCGATTTCCGGATCGGCGGCTCGGAAGTGGTGCGCTGGCGCACCGCCGAGGGCGAGATACGCGGATTTCGCGCGCACTATTTCGACATCGTGCCGGGCGAGCGCATCGTCTACGCCTACGAGATGTCGCTCGGTACCAAGCGGCTGTCGGTGTCACTCGCAACGGTCGTGTTTACCGCAGACGGCACGCAAACCCGGATGACATTTACCGAGCAGGCAGCTGTGCTGGATGCCGAGGCCGGACTGGAGATGCGCGCCTCCGGGACCGGCAGCGGCTTCGACCGGCTGATCGCCATCATGGAGCGGGAACAATCGCCGCTCCATTGACGAACATCAATCCGTGAATACCACCGTCTTGCGGCCGTTGAGGATCACGCGGTCCTCGAGGTGATAGCGGATCGCGCGGGCCAGCACGCGGCGTTCGATGTCGGCACCCTTGCGCACGAGATCTTCCGGCGAGTCGCGATGGCTGATGCGCTCGATGTCCTGCTCGATGATAGGGCCTTCATCGAGATCGCTGGTAACGTAATGCGCCGTCGCGCCGATCAGTTTCACACCGCGCTCATGCGCCTGATGGTAGGGCTTCGCGCCCTTGAAGCCCGGCAGGAACGAGTGATGGATGTTGATGCAGCGGCCGGAGAGCTTGCCCGCGAAGTCCTCCGACAGCACCTGCATGTAGCGCGCCAGCACGACGAGATCGGTCTTCGTGTCCTGAATGATTGTCCAGACCTTCGCCTCCTGCTCGTCCTTGGTGGCGCGCGTCACCGGCAGATGGTGAAACGGGATGCCTGCGAAATCCAGCCCGGCATAGGTTTCCAGCGGATGGTTGGAGACGATCGCGGTCGGCGTCATCGGCAGTTCGCCGCGCCGCCAGCGATAGAGAATATCGGCAAGGCAGTGATCGAACTTCGACACCATCAGCAGCACGCGCTGCTGCACGGCGCGGTCGCGCAACTGCCAGACCATCTCGAACGGCTTCGCCATCACGCCGAACCCGGCCTGCAGCGTCGGCAGGTCGGCCTGCGCACCCGGCGAGTCGAAGCTGACCCGCATGAAGAACTTACCCGTTTCGATGTCGCTGTATTGCTGGGCGTCGAGAATGTTCTGCCCGTTGGCGAACAAAAAGGTGGAGACCGCCGACACGATGCCGGGGCGGTCCGGGCAGGACAGGTTCAGGACGAATTGCTGTGCGGACATGGGGGATTTTTCGGTTGGGAACAGCGGAAGGCGGGCGGAGCCCTCCTCTAACACCCGCGCAACAATTTCGCCAATCCCGCGTGCAAAACAGGCTGGCATAGGGGTCATGACGGCAATAGGCTGCGCCCATCATATTTGCTGCAAACGGGTTCATATGGCTGGCAGGCTTGAAGGTTACCGCATCCTGATTCTGGAAACGCGCGAGGAAGCGCAGTTTTCGCGGCTGCTGCAGGAACAGGGCGCCAGCGTGCTGCAATGTCCGATGTTCACCATCCGCGACGCGCCGGACCCCGCCCCGGTCGAGGCCTGGATCAGGCTGTTCATCGCCAAGCCGTTCGACGATCTGGTGCTGATGACCGGCGAAGGGCTGCGGCGGATCATGAAAGTCGCGCAGCGCATCGGCGCGGATCAGGATCTGATCGCCGCCATCGGCAAGACGAAGCGCTACGCGCGCGGACCAAAGCCCGTGCGCGCGCTGCGCGAGATCGGACTTGAGGCACATGTGCAGACCGAAACGCCGACCTCGGAAGGCGTCGCCGCGATGCTGGCGCAGCAGGAGTTGAGCGGCCACCGCGTCGGCCTGCAGCTTTATCCCGACAAGGAGCACAGCAAGCTGATCGGCGCGATTGCGTCTTATGGCGCAAACGTCGAGACGGTGCTGCCTTATATCTATGACGGCGAAGCGGCGGACACCAACATCGTTGCCGCCATCGATGAGATGGCGCAGCGGCGCGTCGATGCCATCGCGCTGACGAGTTCGGGTCAGGTGCGGCGGCTGGTCGATGTAGCGCGCGCACACAACTGCGAAGACAAACTGCGCGCGGGTCTTGCGCAGACGCCGGTGGCGTCGGTCGGGCCTGTCGTATCGGACGAATTGAAAGCGTTAGGCTTGCAGACTGATATTTATCCGGCGAACGATTCGTTCTTCATGAAGCCGCTGATCAGCGCGATGGCGATTGAATTGAACAAGACGCCGCCGCGCATGGCGAAGACTTGAGTTGAGCTTTCACGTATGAAGCCACCACCCATTCGATGTCGTCCCCGCGAAGGCGGGGACCCATAATCACCGCGTTTGGCGGCTATTCGCTTTTGCAACAACATTCAGGAAATATGGGTCC
>CAZQMD010000344.1:0-5145 GCA_964594185.1 uncultured Afipia sp.
ATGCCCAGGTAGCTCAGTTGGTAGAGCATGCGACTGAAAATCGCAGTGTCGGTGGTTCGATCCCGCCCCTGGGCACCATCGCTCGCCTAAGCGATTGTTCCAACTGAATTAATTCAAAATCAGAGGCCTGCTGCTCTGCCGGCTTGGCTCAGTTGTCTGGGACAACTGCCGCTTGGCAAGCTGATCGCTTTTCCAAAACTCTCGCCTCACAAATTTGGCGAGCGTGGTGGGAGGGCACAAAAGTAATCGGGCGTTGGGTTCGGTCGCCGGGTCTTCAGTAGCCCAGATCGTCACCCGGTCATTCCCGGAGACACCGGATAAAAATATTCGGACGTCGATATGGGCTCGCTCAAGATATTCCGGAAGCAATCAACTTCCATGGACCGAAGGGCGTGGCCGGCAACTACGGTGAGTTTCCCGTGGAAGCGTTCGATGATGACCCTCCGAGAAGGGCTGCGAAGAGGAGGCCCTCCGCAAACCGTGCATTCGGAATAAAATCAGAGAACGGGATATCTGGGAAAAGCCATGACAGACTCGTTCCAAGATCCTCCTGAGACGACTCCGTCAGTTGTCGTAGCCCACCGGCAATCAACTCAAGTTTTTAAAACCCTTCCTGCAGTTGATCTCAAGTCTTAGATTTCGCTGTCATTCGATTCGAGGTGAAAGCCCTTCGATGTCATGAGCCAAGCGCCATACGGTTCAATCAGAAGATATGGCGCAGATGACGACTTGATCAGCGCCAAGACATCTTCTGTAATCCTGTCCAATCGGATCGCCCATTTTTAGTTATCATAATAAGTATGATCCGTGGGAGGACACGTTATGCAGCGTGCTACTTGGTACTTCGATTTCGTTTCGCCATTTGCATATTTGCAGCTTGCGCGTTTCTCGGAACTGCCTCGGGATTTGGATATCGCAATCAAGCCTGTTCTCTTCTCCGGTCTTTTGAATCACTTCGGACATAAGGGGCCGGCTGAGATTCCGTCCAAAAGGAAGTTTATCTATCGCTTCTGCAAGTGGCAGGCTGCAAGGAGTGGCGTGCAGTTCAAAATGCCGCCCATACATCCGTTCAATCCATTGCTTCCGTTACGGATGTCGATTGCCCTGGGCTCAACTTTCGAGAGCGTCAGTGCAATCTTCGAGTTTATCTATGGGCGCGGTCGAAATCTCGAGGGCGAAGCACTACGGGAGCTCGGCCGAGAGCTGGGCATGACCGATATCGATGCAAGCCTAGCAGATCCTGAGATCAAGAATTGCCTGCGCATCAACACAAGCGAAGCGATCAATGCCGGTGTATTTGGTGTCCCCGCGTTTGTGGTGCGCGATGCGCTCTTTTGGGGTGTGGATTCCACCGAAATGCTGCTGGAGTATCTTCGAGATCCGAACCTCTTTGATGACCCGGAGATGGTTCGTCTATCAACCATGCCCATGGGGATGTCGCGCTCTCTTGGCGGATCGTAGCGTCGGCTTTTCAGTTTATACGGCTCGAAGAATAGCTTCGGTTGAACGCGATTTTGCCGACTCTTTTCAGGTGTTCGGCTTGTCGCATGAAGCGTCACAAGGTGCTCTGGTTCCAGGGTGCAAAGCACCACGATACGATCACGATAGCGCCCCGCAAAATCGGCAGAAGCTTTCAGCAGGCGGTCGTTCATGGACCGCGTGGCCACTTGTGTCCTTCGCAAGTATCAGTTCAAGAATATTCATTATTTTTGACGCAGCCAGGTAGGTAGGCTGCAGGCAACCGTCACTGACGCTCGCCGACTATGGCGCAGTGAACGGAGGCCGACGGCGTTGATCCATTCAACTTTCCGAAGGTGATCGATCATCGCAATCGCATGTCCCATCGTCGGGCAGTGCGGAATGCTCTGCGGCAGAAATGGATAATTAGCGATACCGTCTTTTCTGGGCGATATCTCGGTGCTCCGGACGTTCAATTCGCAGTTCGAGGTCTACATCGAATTTCTCAGTGTTGACGCCGATTGGAGTTTCGCATTTTGGTCGATCGACGGATCTATCTGTAGGTAATGATGAAGGATATCGTTCCCGATCTTGGCGAGCATCGTGACGATGCCTCACCGGCGAGGCCGGCCGTTGGCGCAGTCGATGTGTGGGCGCAGGTTGTCACCGAGCGCATGGCAAGGAGGCCGTGGTTTGCGCCGCTGATGCGGTGGACAGGAAGAGCGCCCGATCAGATATTCGATGAGCGAGTTCTGACTGAGACGATCGAGACATACTTCGGAAGCGTTCACTCCTCGTCATAATCGGATCTAGCAGACAATTAGGTGGCTCACTGACAGGGCATGAGAGGCCCCGCGGAAAGGGGAGATGTCTGCAAAAAGTAGCTGCTCTATGCAAAGGGATAGGGGCCGGAAAATTCGCCGACATGCAGGAGGTGGGTAAGCAGATTGCCGCTCCCTTGCCAGTGATGTAGCAGAAATCCAGGCGGCTCGATGTATGAAGCTGCTTCCACATCGGGTCCGATGCGAAGAGCAATCGTTGATGCTGTGCTAGGAGCTGCGCAAATCAATGTATTGCCCGATTTTATAGTCATGAAGCGATGAACATGACCGCAAACTATTCTCTGGATTCCGGGATACCGCGACACGACATCAAAGAGTCTGTCTCCGCCGTGACAAGTATACGCATCCAGGTATGGAATCTCCGTCATAAACGGAGGTTGATGCATCATGATAATCGTAGGTTTGTCAGGGTTCTGTGAGAGCGCCTCAGAAAGCCATCCGATTGCGATGTCATCGATCAAGCCGTAATGCTTGTTGGGGACCGTAACGTCTAGCCCGATAATGCGCACGGGTCCGATATCGTCGACGACGAAATGAATAGGACCTTGCTTTGGCATGTATCTCTCGCGGGCAAAGCAGGCGCGAAAGTTTTCTCTTTCATCATGATTCCCAGGAATTGCAACAAGGGGAATCGCAAGATCGGAGAGAAGGCGCTGAGCCTCTTCGTATGCAGCGGACTCGCTGTTTTCGACGAGGTCGCCGGTTAGCAGTAAAATATCCGGTCGGGGGGAGATCTGATTTACGGTCCGAATAGCAGATTCAAGCATGGCATTTGAGTCGACGACGCCCTGATACAGGATTCCGCGTGGCATGACATGCGGATCGGAGAGTTGGGCGATAAGCATGCAGCGGATCCATTCTTGAAGCTGGATGATGTGTTCTTCGGGCCAGACAAGGCATGGCCCATAAAGCAGATTCATAACAGACTTGTCGTCTCCCTGCGAATTGGCTGTCTTGCAGGGCTGAATTTAGTTCAGCTTTGATCAAGCTTCCTCCATATGGGCGCGTCTATCGCCATTTGCTTCGATCCCGCCAACGATCAGGACACGAGTCGACGCTTATGGTTGAACTGCTTCCTACGCTGGATTTGCCTTACCTCGCCCCTGGTATTGCTTTTGAAAAGATAGGCAGACTCCGGAATGAACAGAGATCGATCTACGGAGTAGTAAGATCGAAGATCCGTTCATGTTTTTAACTGGCGTTCGACTGTTATTTCCTGAGGTGAATATTTTTCATTCCCGGAATGGAATTCCTCATTTTCTACGAGTGAGCTCTGGAGCTAATTGAAAGATAGATGGCCAAACCTCACGGGATTGCTGGCTTTCCGATGCTTGACCTTGTTGCCAGAACCGCGGTTGCATCAAAGTGATTGACTGACGGTATCGCCGCTTGGCTCGCTGGACCGCAATCAACGTGCCGGTATCCGGAAGTCTCGACGGCGTGTTGCAATGGCGACTGACCATTTTCCGAAAGAGGCCTCTTCTTGAAGGCGTTCAATGTGCGCCCCAACGCTGTACTGAGCCCATATATCGAGCGGCTCTGGGGTTGGGAGAGCGATCACGCCGAGGTTCTGAATTTGCCTACCTTGCTACCTGGAACGGGAGCTGAGGTCTTCTTCCACTATAGGCAGCCATTTTCTGGAGAGATTGGCGGCGCGTTACATCGATTCGATCCGGCTCATATGGTTTGTGTGCGGGAAAAACCGATTAAGCTTCAGTCATCGAGCTCGGTTGGATTTATTGCGGTTCGCTTCCGCGCGGGCCGACTGCATAGGTTCACCGCCGTTCCAGGTGCAGATCTGATTGACGGCATTATGTCGGTGACGGATCTGTGGGGTGCGTCGGGTCATTCGCTCGCGCATGATATGATGAATGCAAAATCGCGCAGGAGCGCGATATCGATCATTGAAAAATTTCTCATGGATCAGCTTGATGATGGGACTTCCGATCTGCTGGTAGAGCAAGCAGTCGGAGAGATTTACAAGCGATGTTCTAATGTATCGATAAGCGATATTGCACTTAAAGTGCAAGTGTCCGAACGGGAGCTTCAGCGAAGGGTCAAGGCTCTGACGGGACAAACACCAATCGCGTTTCGAAAGCTGAGTCGTGTTCAGCATGTCATGAGGGAGCTGTTGCTAAATAGCCCATCGCATATGCTTGAGGTGGCGCTTAAGTACGGATTTTACGACCAGGCGCATTTCATACATACATTTTCCGATTGGGGATTGGGGTCTCCTCAGCGCTTCCTCGATGAGGCTCGAAACACGTCGCATTTTTACAATACGCCATGGAAGGGGTCTGACAAGAAGCCCAACTAAGGGATGATTGTGAGGTCCGAAAATGTTGCTGTTGCTTGCAGCCTTAAAAGCCAAGGCCGAATCGATCGATAAGGTCGAGAGTATTTTGCGAAGCCTGGTCGATATTACCCGAGATGAGCCCGGCAATATCGCGTACATCGTGCATAAGCGTGAAGATGATCCAAGTCGTTTCGTCTTGTATGAGCTTTATCGGGATCGCGACGCTTGCAACGAGCACTTGCAGCGTGAGTGGGTGGGCAATGCATTGAAGGCGCTCGAGCCGTTGCTCGATCTGCCCGCGGAAATAACCTTTTGCTCAACGGTCGCGGCGGCGGGAATTCCGCTCGATGGACGCTAACGGCGGCGATGAGATCCTGCTGTTGTCAGCATAATTGAAAATCACAGAAGCGATCGTCTGGCGTCCTGACTGGGTGTCCTATTTGGCGCCAACGCGTGGCGTTGTGCTTGATTGATGAGAAGTAAAAGAGAGATACATGAAAGTCGACAGAGCTGCTATTTACGAAGCTGCGAAGAAGCTCTCGAACTGGG
>CAZQMD010000345.1:0-5132 GCA_964594185.1 uncultured Afipia sp.
GGCGCTGGAGATCGGCATCACCACCGCAGGCGGCGCGGATGTCATCCTGCTGGACGAGCCGACCGCCGGCATGAGCCACGCGGAGACCGAGCGCGCCGTCGAGCTGATCCGCCGCCTCACCGTCGGCAAGACGCTCCTGATCGTCGAGCACGACATGAGCGTGGTGTTCGGCCTCGCCGACCGCATCTCGGTGCTGGTCTACGGCCATGTCATCGCGTCCGGCAAGCCGGAAGAGATCCGCAATAGCGCGAAGGTCAAGGAAGCCTATCTGGGCGAGGAAGCTGCCTGATGTTGGAAGTTCGGGATCTGCACGCCTATTACGGCAAAAGCCACATCCTTCAGGGCGTCGATATGAACATCGCCGCCGGTGAGGTCGTCAGCCTGCTCGGCCGCAACGGCGTCGGCCGCTCCACCACCGTGAAATCGATCATGGGCGAAGTGCCGCCGCACGGCACCATCACCTTCAAGGGCCAGAACATCGCAGGCCTGCCGAGCTACAAGATCGCGCATCTCGGCCTCGGTTACGTGCCCGAGCATCGCGACATTTTTCCAGGCCTGACCGTGCGTCAAAACCTGCTGCTCGGCGTCAAGGACACGCGCAAGCCCGGCAAGTGGAAGATGGACGACATGCTTGACATGTTCCCGAACCTGAAGGCGCGCGCCGATACCGCGGCAGGTGTGCTGTCGGGCGGCGAAAAGCAGATGCTCACCATCTGCCGCACGCTGATGGGTAATCCCGAACTCATCATGATCGACGAGCCGACCGAAGGCCTCGCGCCGCTGATCGTGCAGCAGGTCGGCGACCTGATCGCGGAAATCGCCAAACGCGGCGTGGCGATCCTGCTGGTCGAGCAGAAGCTGTCGATTGCCATGCGCATCTCGCACCGGCTCTATGTGATGGGCCACGGCCGCATCGTATTCGAGGGCACGCCCGCCGATCTCAAGGCCAACCAGACCGTCCGCAAGGAATGGCTGGAAGTGTGACATGGCCTTCCTGTGCGTGTGGACTTTCTGTGTAGTGTGACATGAGCCCGCCCGCGATGTAGACTCGGACATCGCGGATGTCCGGGTACGCGCATGACAACCGAACAAAGTGTTCTGCGCCTGTCGATCGCCGTCACCCTGGCCCTTGCAGGGCTGGGAATTCTGTTCGGCCTGCTGTCCGGCTCCTACGCGATTGTGTTCGATGGCGTCTATGCGCTGATCGACGCTGTCATGACCATCCTTGCTTTGCTGGTCTCCAACCTGATTGCGGCCTCCACACGGGACGGCGGCTCGAAGTCGCGGCTGATCGCGCAGTTCACCATGGGCTTCTGGCATCTGGAGCCGATGGTGCTCGGCCTGAACGGCGTGCTGCTGATCGGCGCCGCGATCTACGCACTCATCAACGCCATCGGCAGCCTGCTCACCGGCGGGCGCGAACTCGCCTTCGATCAGGCGATCATCTACGCGGTGCTGATCACGCTGGCCGCGATCGGCATGGCGGTCTTTGACACGAAAGCCAATCGGACCATCCGGTCGAATTTCGTCGCGCTGGATGCCAAGGCGTGGATAATGTCGGCGGCGCTGACCGCCGCCCTGCTCGTCGCGTTCGTGTTCGGTTACCTGATTCAGGGCACGAAGTTGCAATGGCTGTCGCCCTACATCGATCCCGCAGCGCTGGCCATCGTCTGCCTGATTGTCATTCCGATTCCGATCGGCACCGTGCGTCAGGCGCTGGCCGATGCGCTGCTGGTGACCCCGCCCGATCTCATGCAGCATGTGGAAGAGATCGCAGCCCGGATCGTGCTGCGTTACCAGTTTTTGTCTTACCGCGCCTATGTCGCTCGCGTCGGCCGCGGCCGGCAGATCGAACTTTACTTCATTGTGCCATCGGGCCTGCCGGCACGGCGGCTTGAAGAATGGGACAAGATCCGCGACGAGATCGGCGAAGCCATCGGCAACGACACGCCGGACCGCTGGCTCACCATTGTCTTCACCACCGATCAGGAATGGGCGGAGTGACTAAACGTTGTAGTCATTGCGAGCGAAGCGAAGCAATCCACCTTTAAGACGAATGGATTGCTTCGTCGCTTGCGCTCCTCGCAATGACGATCTGCTGTTCACAATTCGAAATACGCCTTCTGGTCGATATCCGTGAGCAGATCGGGATGCGTCGGCTGCCAGTTCAGCAGCTTGCGCGTGCGTTCGCTGGAGGCAGGAATATCCATGCCTGCGAAACGCACGAACCAGCCGAAGTGATCCTCGGCTTCCTTCGGCGACTTTGAGACCACCGGCACGCTCAGCCACCAGCCGATCACGCGCGCAATCTCCTTGAACGGCACGCCTTCATCGGCGACGGCATGATACGGACCGCCCGCTGCACCGCTTTCCAGCGCGAGCCGATAAAGCCGCGCGGCATCGAAGCGATGCACGCCGGGCCAGCGGTTCGATCCATCGCCGATGTAGGCCGAGACGCCTTTCTCGCGCGCGAGCTTGATCAGATTCGGAACGAACCCGTGATCGCCCGCGCCATGTGTCGATGGCGCAAGCCGCACGGCAGCGGCCCGCACACCGCGCGCGGCAAGAACTTCGGCCGCAGCTTCCGACAGGCGGGGAAAACCCGGCGCGGGACTGTCGGCCTCGGTGGCAAGGCGGCCGGGCGCGATCAGCGCCAGACCGGATGTCACCAGCAGCGGCCGTTCCGACCCTTCAAGCGCCGCGCCCAGCGTCTCGATCGCGCGCCGGTCCATCTCGCAGTTCTCCGCGAACTTCGAGAAGTCGTGATTGAAGGCGAGATGGATCACGCCATCCGCTCCGATGGTGCCCTGACGCAGGCTGGCGAGATCCTGCAGATCGCCGCGATGCACCTCCGCACCCGCCGCAGTCAGCGACGCCGCGCCCGCATCGGAGCGCGCAAGGCCGAGCACCTTGTGCCCTGCTCCGATCAATTCCTGAACCACGGCCTCGCCGACAAATCCGGTCGCGCCGGTGACAAACACACGCATAGACATTCTCCTTCATCGAACGGGACAAATGTCGGGCTTTGCGTTATGCTGGTAAAGTAGTGACTTTATACCGGTATAATAACTAATAGGCAGGCCATGACGGAGACAGGCGGCAATCTGCTCGGGACCTATTTGAAGGACCGGCGCGCGAAACTCGATCCGGCTTCCTTCGGCCTGCCGCTCAGGCGCAGACGCACGCCCGGCCTGCGGCGCGAGGAAGTGGCGCAGCGCGCCAATGTCAGCGCGACCTGGTACACATGGCTTGAACAGGGCCGTGGCGGCGCGCCGTCCGCCGATGTGCTGGACCGCATCGCGCGCGCGATGATGCTGACCGACATCGAGCGCGAGCACATCTTCCTGCTCGGCCTCGGCCGTCCGCCGGAAGTCCGCTATCAGACGCCCGAAGGTGTCACGCCCCGCCTGCAACGCGTGCTGGACGCGTTTGAGGTCAGCCCCGCCTTTGTGAAAACCCCGACATGGGATGTCGTCGCGTGGAACAAGGCGGCTGCGGCGGTGCTGACCGATTACGCGCAACTCGCGCCCGAGCAGCGCAATATCCTGCGGCTGATCTTTCGCGACTCCGGTGTGCGCTCGCGGCAGGATAACTGGACCAATGTCGCGCGCTTCGTGGTCGCCGCGTTTCGCGCCGATGCCGCCCGCGCCGGAGCGACCAATGCCATTCAGGGACTGGTCGATGATCTGAGCCGCGAAAGTCCAGAGTTCGCGGCGATGTGGCGCAACAACGATGTGCGCGCGCATGGCGACGGCACCAAGACGCTGCATCATCCCGAGGTCGGGCCGCTGCAGATGGAATACTCCGCCTTTGCCGTCGATGGCCGGCCAGATCTCGGGATGGTCATCTACAATCCATTGACCAAAGGCGATGCCGACAAGATCAGGACGCTGATGAAAGGGAAGAAGAAGGTCGTGCGGTGATGGCAATCCGTCGTCCCGGCGAAGGCCGGGACCCATACTCCCTGTCATTGCTTTGGCAACGGGCTGAGCACAGAGAATGCAGCTTCGAAACTAAATTGAGGATTTAGGGGTGATGGGTCCCGGCCTCCGCCGGGACGACGCGGAGATAGATCGCGAAAATCTATTCCCCGTAAGCGCGCAGTTTTTCCAGATCCACCACCGTCACCCCGCCGTATTCCAGCCGCAGCAGACCTTCCTTCTCCAGCGTCTTGAGACACTGGTTGGCGTTCTGCCGGGAGATGCCGGAAATGGCGCCCAGCTCTTCCTGGGTGATGTCGAGGTGGCGGCTGTGGTCCGGATAGAGAACCGGATTGAACAGCGACGCGATCGAGCGCGCGAGACGCGCCTTGGCATCCAGCATCCGCCCGTATTCGACCAGCGCCATGAACTGGCCGAGACGTTCGTTCAGCAGCCCGACCAGAAAGCGGTTGAAAGCCACGCTGTTCTCGAACAGCCACATGAATGTCGCGCGGTCCATCAGCGCGAGGCGGGTGTCGCGCAGCGCCACCGCGTCATAACGCCTCGCCTCGTTCTTGAGGACGGTCCCCTCGCCGAACCACGTGCCGTTGGTCATGCCGGTAAAGCTCACCGCCTTGCCGTCACGCGAGCCGGTGCCGATCCGGACCAGACCGCTCACCACGCCCATCCAGTATTCGAAATGATCGCCGCGCATGCAGATGAATTCGTTCGCGCTGAACGACTTTTCGACAATCCCGGCGCGCGCGACCTCGATCTCCTTCTCCGCCAGTCCATGTGACCAGACCGCGATGCGCTTGAGATATTCGGCAGAAATCATGCTGTGTCGGTCGCCTCTCGCGCGATGTTGCGGCGCGGTAGAAATGTCCTTTGGTATACCCCGCGCGCGTCGAAATTGCCCAACGAATTGTCAGGCACAAGACATTTATGTGTCGCGGATTGCCGTAAGGACGGCAACGGCTAATGCGTCCCTGCGGCGCAAAGCATCAATAGTAGAATGGCTTGCCAGGGCCCGCCGGTATAGGATCGGGCCTGTGGTGACGAACCATAGATAAAGAGCGCGCCAAGCGCCGTATCTGGGAGGATTTGAGTGGCTTACGCATTGGAGGTGCGGGGGGTCTCGCTACGGTTCGGCGGCGTGCGCGCCCTGACCGACGTGAGCTTCGGCGTCAAGGAAGGCGAACTGTTCTCGAT
>CAZQMD010000346.1:0-5107 GCA_964594185.1 uncultured Afipia sp.
TCCGGCGGATAGGTAACGATCACTTCGGTACCGACACGCAGGGTCGATTTGAGCGTGAATGTGCCGCCGTGCATGTCGATCAGGCTCTTGGCGATCGGAAGCCCAAGGCCTGCGCCTTGCTCGGCGGATTTGATCGAGTTCGATCCCTGGCCGAACGAGGCGAGCACGACCGGGATTTCGTCTTCGGCGATGCCCGAGCCCGTGTCCTTGACGCTGAGATATTGTCCGCCGGATGCGGTCCAGCCGACCTTAAGCCAGATTTCGCCGCCCGGCGGCGTGAACTTGATCGAGTTCGACAGCAGATTGAGGACCACCTGCCGCGTGGCGCGCTCGTCGCCCCACAGCTTCGGCATGTCCTGCTCGAACACTTCGTGAATGGTGATGCCGCGGCTGGACGCGCGCAGCTTGAGCAGATGATGGCAATCGGCGACGATATGAACGAGCGAGATAGGTTCTTCGTTGAGTTCGTAGCGGCCAGCCTCGATGCGCGACAGGTCGAGAATCTCGTTGATCAGATTCAGCAAATGCACGCCGGAATTGTGAATGTCTGCCGAGTAATCCTTGTAGACCTCGACGGTATGGGGACCGAAGATTTCGCTCTTCATCACTTCGGAAAAACCGAGAATGGCATTCAGCGGCGTGCGCAGCTCATGGCTCATCTGCGCAAGGAAGCGCGACTTCGAGACGTTGGCGGATTCCGCGCGGTGGCGGGCTTCGTCGGAAATGGCCTTGGCCTGTTCGAGTTCGCCGATCAGTGCGTCCTTTTCGGCGCGGGCTTCGAGCGTTGCCAGCGTCGTCGAATGCAGGCGGTGGGCGAGCAGGGCGAAGTAGCCTTCCGCGGTGACCGCGAGTGCGGCGAGAATGTAATCGTCGAATGTGCCGCGAAGAATGAAGTTCAGGGCAATCGCCGCCGACACCGGTACGGTCGCTGCAAAGGCCGCGATCGGCAGGCTCGCCGCCAGCATGCTCGACACTGCGATCACCAGCAGCATCACAAACAACATGAGCGTGTTCGAGACGACATCGATGCCTGACGGATGGATCAGGACCACTGTCCATGCCAGCCCGTACAGCAGATCCAGTCCGACGAAGCGCAGCCGCCATTTGCGTGTGGTGGCGGGCGATGAGGATGTGACGGCAAGAAACTTCGAACAGAAGCGAATGACGATGCCGTGGATCGCCAGAATGACCGCGGTCCAGAGAACGGCGGCGATCGGTGGAATCCAGAAGCTCGTGAGGATGCCGGTGGAAACCACGAGAAGAACGACGACGAGCGAGGCCGAGATGCGTGTCTGCGCATACTGGCGCAGCAATTCGTGATCGAATGCCGGTCGCGTTCCGCTGGTCGATGTCAGGCGGTCGCGCGCTTCGCGCACGCGTTGCGAAGCCGCCCGGCGATTCCGCGCCGGCGTTTCCGCCGATGACGCGGAAAGCTCCTTCTTGTCGGCGGATTCACTCATATTTTTACGCGACAAATCCCGAACAAATGCCAATTGCGCGCCCCGCCGCGCGCATGTGTGTCTGCCCGCTATTTTTGGCGCTAAATCATTAAGAGCTGCCTTAAAGGTCAATTTATTCGAGTTAAGGAAGTATGAATCCGGCCATTGCCATACCCGGATGTCCCCGTTCACCGGTGCTGCAAACAAAAAGGCGGCACGGGATTACCGCGCCGCCTTCGGGATTGAAAATTCAGAGACGAATTAACGCTGCAGCCGCGCCAGCAGGCTGGACGTATCCCAACGCTTGCCGCCCATCTTTTCGACTTCGGAATAGAAGTTATCGACCAGCGCGGTGACGGGGAGGCTGGCGCCGTTGCGGCGGGCTTCGGCGAGACAGATCGACAGGTCCTTGCGCATCCATTCGACGGCAAATCCAAAGTCGAACTTGCCATCGTTCATGGTCTTGTAGCGGTTCTCCATTTGCCAGGATTGGGCCGCGCCCTTCGAGATGGTGTCGATCACGGCTTCGACGTCGAGCCCGGCGCGCTTGGCGAAATGGATGCCCTCCGAAAGGCCTTCGACAAGGCCGGCAATACAGATCTGGTTGACCATCTTGGTGAGCTGGCCGGAGCCGGCTGGGCCGAGCAATTTGCACATCCGCGCGTAAGACGCGATCACCGGCTCGGCCTTCTTAAAAGCTGCTTCAACGCCTCCGCACATCACGGTCAGCACGCCATTCTCGGCGCCTGCCTGACCGCCGGAAACCGGCGCATCGATAAACTGGAAGCCGTGCTTGCTGGCTTCCGCATCGAGCTGCCGCGCGACCTCGGCCGACGCGGTGGTGTGATCGACAAAGATGGCGCCGGACTTCATGGCCGAAAACGCGCCATCTGCGCCGATGGTCACTGCACGCAGGTCGTCGTCATTGCCGACGCATGCCATCACGAAATCCTGACCCTCGGCCGCGGCCTTGGGCGTGGCGGCGGCGCGGCCACCGAACTTCTCGGCCCATGCCTTCGATTTTGCGGCGGTGCGATTGTAGACGGTGACCTCGTGACCGCCCTTGGTGGCCAGATGTCCTGCCATCGGGAATCCCATGACGCCGAGGCCGAGAAACGCGACTTTTGCCATATCTTGCTCTTTGATTGCTGGAGTGTTTGGCCGGTTTTCCCGGCAGGTGGGATGGCAACAGCTATGCGAATGATGGACCGCCTTGCAAGGCCGTTGACGGGGCATATGACGCGCGTATGAAGGCCTCCGCAGGCGGCGGTCCCTCCGGGCCGGTCGCCGGGAGATGTGTTGTGGCAGTCGATAAAACTCAGGTCCTTGCGGCCCTTCGTTCTGTACCGTCGCCGCGCGGCGTTCCGCTGACAGAGGCGAAGGTGTTGTCCGACATCACCGCTTCGGACGGCAAGGTGTTCTTTTCGATCAATGTCGATGCCGCCGAGGCGCGGGCCTGGGAAGACGTGCGCGCCAAGGCAGAAGCGGCGGTTAGGGCGATACCGGGCGTCACGACCGCCATGGTGGCGCTGACGGCCGAGCGCAGGCCGGGAGCCGCGGCTGCTCCGGCACCACACCAGCATTCGCATCAGCACTCACATCAACATTCGCATGGCGTGAAACCCGTCGCGCAACATCGTCCTCAGGGAGCCCCGGCGGATTCCCCGATGGGCAAGCAGGCCGCAATTCCTGGCATTGGCGCGATCATCGCTGTGGCATCCGGCAAGGGCGGGGTGGGGAAATCCACCACGGCGCTTAATCTGGCTCTTGCGCTGCGCGATCTCGGCCTGCGCGTCGGGCTGCTCGATGCGGACATCTACGGGCCATCGGTGCCGCGCCTGACCGGCACCCGCGACAAGCCGACGGTCAACGATGCCAAGAAAATGATTCCGATCACGCGGTTCGGAATGCCGCTGATGTCGATCGGTTTTCTGGTCGAGGAAGAGACCGCAATGGTCTGGCGTGGACCGATGGTGATGTCCGCGATCCGGCAGATGCTATGGGACGTCGCATGGGGCGAACTGGACGTTCTGGTGGTGGATATGCCGCCGGGGACGGGGGATGCCCAACTCACGCTGGCGCAGCAGGTGCCGTTGCGCGGGGCCGTGATCGTGTCCACGCCGCAGGATCTCGCCCTGATCGACGCCCGGCGCGGGATCGCCATGTTCGACAAGGTGAACGTGCCGACTCTCGGCATCATCGAGAACATGAGCTATTTCCAATGTCCCGAATGCGGCACGCGCTCCGATATTTTCGGGCATGGCGGAGCCCGGCATGAGGCCGAGCGGCTCAAGGTGCCGTTTCTGGGTGAAATCCCGCTCCACATGGCGATCCGCGCATCCTCGGATGCGGGGACGCCGGTGGTCGATAGCGAGCCGGACGGCGTTCATGCGCAGATTTACCGGGCCATCGGCACGGAAATCAAAAAGCAGCTTGCTGGCGCTACGGCCTCTGTCCCGGCCCATCACTGAGGCTGAAAAGCCAGTTTTGGGGCCTTATTCGACTTTGGTTGAATGCCCCCCGGAAGCGGGGGTACCGATTTTCCGCAAATCAACTTCCGTGCTAGAGACCGCCCACAGAGGGATTTCAAAAAGAAACGCCCCCCACAAGGAGATGCCGAATGAAGCGTCGTGATTTTTTGAAAGTAACTGCAGCCGGAGCAGCCGCAACCGCCGTTGCTTCGCCTGCCATTGCCCAGTCGTCACCTGAAGTAAAATGGCGCCTGGCATCCAGCTTCCCGAAGTCGCTCGATACCATCTATGGCGGTGCCGAGCAGCTTTCGAAGCATGTCGCCGAAATGACCGACAACAAATTCCAGATTCAGGTGTTTGCCGCTGGTGAAATCGTTCCCGGTCTGCAGGCGCTCGACGCGACCTCGAACGGCACCGTCGAAATGTGCCACACCGTTTCCTATTACTATGTCGGCAAGGACCCGACCTTCGCGATCTTCGCGTCGGTGCCGTTCGGTCTCAACACCCGCATGCAGAATTCCTGGCTCGAGCAGGGCGGCGGCAACGATATCGCCAACGAGTTCTACAAGAAGCACGGTGTGGTCGGCATGCCATGCGGTAACACCGGCACCCAGATGGGCGGCTGGTTCCGCAAGGAAATCAAGACCGTTGCCGACCTTCAGGGCCTGAAGATGCGAATCGGCGGCATTGCCGGACAGGTGCTGGCCAAGGTCGGCGTCGTGCCGCAGCAGCTCGCTGGCGGCGACATCTATCCGTCGCTGGAAAAGGGCACCATCGACGCGGCCGAGTGGGTCGGTCCTTACGACGACGAAAAGCTCGGCTTCAACAAGGTTGCGAAGTTCTATTACTATCCGGGCTTCTGGGAAGGCGGACCGACGGTTCACGCTTTCACCAACCTCGAGAAGTTCAACGCTCTGCCGAAGAACTATCAGGCGATCCTGACCACCGCTGCTGCCCGCGTGAACGGCTGGATGCCGGCACGCTATGACATGCAGAATCCGGGTGCGCTGAAGCGTCTGGTGGCCAGCGGCACGCAGCTGCGTCCGTTCACCAACGAGGTACTGGATGCCTGCCTCAAGGCAACCAACGAACTATGGGCTGAAATCTCCGGCAAGAACGCCGACTTCAAGAAGGCGATCGATGCGATGCAGGCTTACCGTTCGGACCAGTATCTGTGGTGGCAGGTCGCTGAATACA
>CAZQMD010000347.1:0-5104 GCA_964594185.1 uncultured Afipia sp.
CTGAAGCACCGCCGAAATGATCCGGCTGCCGCCGGGCGAACCGGTCACCAGCACCGCCTTGCCGTCTTTCAACACGATGGTCGGCGTCATCGACGACAACGGCCGCTTGCCGGGGCCGGGCAGGTTGGCCTCGAAGCCGACCAGACCATAAGCGTTCGATGCGCCGGGTGCGGCAGTGAAATCGTCGAGTTCATTGTTGAGTAGTACGCCAGTGCCGTCGGCGACAAGGCCGATGCCGTAGCTGAAGTTCAGTGTGTAGGTGTTGCTGACGGCATTGCCGGCGGAATCCACCACGGAAAAATGTGTGGTGTTGCTGCCCTCGCGGGGTGCAGTGGCCGTTGCTTCGCCCCAGGCCGTTGCCTTGGTCATATCGATGGTGGCGCGCTGGCGGGCCGCGTAGTCTTTCCCGATCAACTGAAATGTCGGCGCGGTCACGTATGCCGGGTCGCCGAGATAGCGCGCGCGGTCGGCATAGGCGCGCTTCATCGCTTCAATGGAGACATGCAGCGTATCGGCCGAGCCCGTACCCATCTCGCGCAGCTTGTAGCCTTCGAGAATGTTCAGCGTTTCGATCAGCACGGTGCCGCCGGACGATGGCAGCGGCATCGAGACAATGTCGAAGCCGCGATAGGTGCCGCGCATCGGCGCGCGGATGATCGGCTGATAGGCTTTCAGATCCTCGCGGGTGATGATGCCGCCTGCAGCCTGAATGCCTGCGGCGAGTTTTTCGGCCACCGCGCCGTCGTAGAATCCGCTGGCGCCCTGAGCGGAAATTGCTTCCAGCGTGGTCGCGAGATCGCCTTGAATCAGGCGGTCGCCGGGCTGCAGCGATGTGCCGTCGGCGCGCGAAAAGATCTTCTGGCTTGAGGGCCATTTCGCCATCCGGCGATACCAGTCCGGCAAAGTATCGGCGGTGTCGTCGGCGATCACAAAACCGTCGCGCGCAAGGGCGATGGCCGGTGCAAGCAGATCCGCCAGTTTGAATTTTCCGGAGCCGTATTTTTCCAGCGCCAGCGTTAGACCCGCGACCGTGCCGGGCACGCCGATGCCGAGCGCAGAATCGCGCGACTTCCTGGTGTCGGGCTTGCCGTCATCGCCAAGAAACATGTCGCGCGTGGCAGCGGAAGGCGCGCTCTCGCGGTAATCGATGGCGATGTCTTCGTTGCCGTTCGCCAGATGGATCATCATGAAGCCGCCGCCGCCGATATTACCGGCGCGGGGATAGGTGACGGCCATGGTGAACCCGGTGGCCACTGCGGCATCGACCGCATTGCCGCCCCGCGCCAAAACATCGCGACCGATTTGCGCCGCGATCTTCTCCTGCGCAACCACCATGCCGTTCTTTGCTGCGACCGGACGGACGGTCTCAATCGGCGGCGGCGCATAATAGCCATGCCGCGAATCCTGCGCGGACAGCGGCGCGGACCACAATCCGATGACGCAGAGAGCGAAAGCGAGTGCACTGCGCTTGGTAAACAGGGCCATAAGCCTCTCCGGCAAACGCGTCTGTACGAAGCGAACTTCGGATTCAGGACGCTAGGTAAAATCGCGATAGCAATTGAACCGCCGCACTATATGGTTCCGCGGCAACAACGGACAATCTCCGGCTCGATTCGGCAGGAAATTCAATCATGGCTCAAGCTGTTCCGGCGCATGACAGTCACGCATCTGCGTCGCCACAGACCTATCCACCGCGCTCAGCCGTTTTTGGCTGGATTCTGTTCGATTGGGCCGCCCAGCCCTACTTCACGCTGATCACCACATTCGTGTTCGCCCCTTACTTTGCTTCGCGCGTGGCCTCCGATCCCGTCGCGGGCCAGTCGAGCTGGGGATATGCAACGGCGGCGGCGGGCCTGGCCATTGCCTTGCTGCCGCGGGTTCCCGGCGCCACCGCCGATGCCGGCGGACGCCGCAAGCCATGGATCGCGGCGTTCGGCGTGCTTCTGGTGATCGGTTCGTCGTTGATGTGGATCGGCAAGCCCGGCGATCCCTCGATCATCGTGCCGCTGCTGATTGCTTATGCGATCGCAACCATCGGTGTCGAATTTGCAACCGTCTTCAACAACGCGATGATGCCGACTCTCGTGCCGCCGGAACGTATCGGGCGGTTGTCGGGCACAGGATGGGCGACCGGCTATGTCGGCGGAATCCTCAGTCTCGTTCTTGTGCTCGGCTTCATGGCGGCGAATCCATCGACAGGGAAAACCCTGTTCGGGCTTACGCCGATTCTCGGTCTCAACCCCGCGGAATTCGAAGGCGACCGTTTGACCGGGCCGCTGACTGCCGTCTGGTTCATGATCTTTGTGCTGCCGATGTTTCTGCTGACGCCCGATCACGCGGCAAAGACGCCCGCGCGCGGCGCGGTGCGTCAGGGTTTGCAGGAATTGCGTGAAACGCTGGCACGGCTGCCGAAAACACCGTCGCTGCTCGCCTTCCTGATCGCCAACATGATTTATATGGATGGCCTCGTGTCGCTGTTCGCGTTCGGCGGCATCTATGCGGCAGGCACGTTCGGCTGGAATACGATTCAGATCGGCACCTTCGGCATTCTGCTGGCGATTTCGGGCACCATCGGCGCATGGCTCGGCGGGCGGCTCGATGACAGGCTTGGACCGAAAACGGTGGTGGCCGGCAGCCTTGTGATTCTGCTCGGCGCGATCGCTGCGATTCTTCTGATCAGCCGCGATTCGATTTTCTTCATTCCGGTGACGCCACCTGCCCCGAACGGCGGCCTGTTCGCAGCACCTGCGGAAAAAGCTTATCTCGCGCTCGGCTTTCTGATTGGTCTCGCCGCGGGGCCGATGCAGGCGGCGTCACGCACCATGCTGATCCGGCTGGCTCCGAAAGATCGCATCACTCAATGCTTCGGCCTGTTTGCCCTGACGGGAAAAGTCACGGCGTTTTTCGGACCGCTGCTGATCGGAATTGTTACGGATGTGGCCGACAGCCAGAAGGCCGGAATGGCCGTTCTGCTGATCTTCTTTACGGCAGGACTGTTTCTGCTGAAGCGCGTGCGGACGTAATTTCACTCGTGTCATTCCGGACAGCCCACAAAGTGGGCTGATCCGGAATCTCGAAGAGTATCGACGAGAAAGATTCCGGGTTCGCTCGTTGCACTCGCGCCCCGGAATGACGGCTGTAATGATCAGTGCTTGAAATGCCGCGTGCCGGTGAAGACCATGGCAATGCCATGGGCGTCGGCGGCTTCGATCACTTCATTGTCGCGCATGGAGCCGCCCGGCTGAACAACGGCAGTTGCGCCAGCCTCGATCGCCACCAGCAATCCGTCGGCGAACGGGAAGAACGCGTCTGACGCCACCACCGAACCCTTGGTCATCGGCGCGGCCAGACCCAATTCCTTTGCAGCATCTTCCGCCTTGCGTGCGGCAATGCGCGCGGAATCCACGCGGCTCATCTGGCCAGCACCGATGCCGACGGTGGCGAGATCCTTGGCATAGATGATGGTGTTCGACTTCACATGCTTGGCGACACGGAAGGCGAACCGCAGATCGTTCAGTTCGGCTTCGGTCGGCGCGCGCTTGGTGACGGTCTTGAAGGTCATGTCGTCGACAACGGCGTTGTCGCGCGATTGTACCAGCAATCCACCCGCAACGGTCTTGGTCATCAGTCCGGCTGCACGCGGATCGGGCAAGCCGCCGGCCAGCAGCAGGCGCAGGTTCTTGCGCTTGCCGATGATGGCGACGGCTTCATCGGTGGCATCGGGTGCGATGATCACTTCAGTGAAGATGCCGGCCACGGCATTCGCTGCATCCGCATCGAGGGTACGGTTGAAGGCGATGATGCCGCCATAAGCCGATGTTGAATCGCAGGCGAGCGCCTTCCGATAGGCGCTGGCGAGATCTGTGCCCTCGGCAACGCCGCAAGGATTGGCGTGCTTAACGATGACGCAGGCTGCGGTGCGCTTGGCGTCGAACTCCGCGACGGCTTCATAGGCGGCGTCGGTGTCGTTGATGTTGTTGTAGGACAGTTCCTTGCCCTGAAGCTGGCGCGCGGTGGCGACACCGGGGCGGCGCTCGGGCGACTTGTAGAACGACGCCTGCTGATGCGGGTTCTCGCCATAGCGCAGCGCCTGGATCAGCTTGCCGCCGAAGGCACGGAAATCCGGCGCGTCTATCTTCAGCTGATTGGCGAACCAGTTCGAGATCGCCGCATCGTAGGCGGCGGTTCGCGCGTAGGCTTTCTGCGCCAGCTTCCGGCGCAGCGAAAGTGTGGTCGCGCCGTTGTTGGCGGCGAGTTCATCGAGCACGGCCTGATAGTCGGATGCTTCGACGACGACCGCGACGTCGTGATGGTTCTTCGCCGCAGCGCGGATCATCGCCGGACCGCCAATATCGATATTCTCGATGCAGTCGTCCTCGGACGCGCCTTTGTCGACGGTCGCCTCGAATGGGTAGAGGTTGACCACCAGAAGATCGATCGGCGCAATGCCGTGATCCTTCATGCTGCGGGTGTGATCGGCGTTGTCGCGGATTGCCAGCAGGCCGCCATGCACGTTGGGATGCAGCGTCTTGACCCGCCCGTCCATCATCTCGGGGAAGCCGGTCAGGTCTGAAACGTCGCGCACTTTCAGACCGGCGTCGGCAATGGCCTTGGCGGTGCCGCCGGTGGAGACCAGCTCGACACCACTCTCAACCAGCGCACGGGCGAACTCGATAAGCCCGGATTTGTCGGAAACGGAAAGAAGTGCGCGCGTGATGCGGCGCGGGTGGTCAGCCATGTGAGAATTTTCCTGTACGGATGAATACCGATGCTGTCGCCCGGTAGCATGGTTTTCTCTCTGGCAAAACCTCCAATCCGGGCTCTTTGACCGTCAATTTGCAATGATCCATGCGTGCCCGTTCTGGCAACGTTTCGCCATCATGCTGCTTTTTGCAGCGCGGCTTTTCGGCTGCTTTTAAAGCGGCAATTCCGGCTCGCGGCGGGCATCGCGGCGGGCATTGGTCACCGTTGCGGAGGCCGACGAGCGGGCGAAGCTCCAGCGCACGCTCGGCGAATCCGCCCGATGTTGCCGGATCACGATCTGGGACGTCCGGCGCGGGCCGTCGGACCCCTCTTTTGACTACTACCGCGTCCTCGCACACTA
>CAZQMD010000348.1:0-5083 GCA_964594185.1 uncultured Afipia sp.
CGATGAACCCATCGGTGGGTTGACGACGTTAACTGCGATGATGTTGCCCCTTGTGTCTTTCTCTAAAAGCCCGTCAGCCTCCGATAAAGGGACCGGTTTAGACGTCTCAGATTTTGAGACGCTCTCCGTGCCGCTTAGAACCAACAACCCCAGGCCGTTGACGCCTACTAGTTTCGGACGAGCCGACGCTACGCGCTGCTTCCGGTAGCCGGGTACATGCCTGAGCTCGTTGCTATTCATTTCGCAAGAATCTTGTTGCAAGTTATTCGCAACAAGTATTTGATAGTCATTCGCAAGTAGCTCTGACAACTTAGAATGGCGACATTTTTTATGACGCTGCGAGGCCAAAACGTCATCGGCGAGCCGCGTCGCGGCGCGAATATCTTGAAAAGCCTGTTCGCCGGGATCGCGCTCGGGGCGCTGTTGTTCGACGCCGGCCTGGCGGCCGACAAGCCCATTGCGATGCCGCTCAAGGAGCAGCGCGCTGGGACATATTTCGATTGGAGCGGCCTCTATATCGGCGCTCACATGGGGTACGGCTGGGGTCGCTCCAACGCGACGCGGTTCGATCCGCTGCCGTCGGCACTCTCCCACTCCTATAACGGCATCAACGGCGGCGTGCAGGCCGGGTATAACGTCGTCTTGCCCTCGCGGGTTTTGCTCGGCGTCGAGGCCGACATCACGTTTCCAAACTACATCAACTCTAACGCGGTGGTGTCGTCCCCAAGATCTGCGGAGGCTGGCCTGACCGAGAAAATGGATTACGTCGGCTCCGTGCGCGCGCGCCTCGGTTATGCCGAACCTTCATGGATGATCTATGCGACCGGCGGATTTGCGTGGGAAGGCACGCGCTTCGCCAGTGATCTGTCGGGCGGACTGGAAGAGAAAAGCATCCAGCGTCGCACCGGCTGGGCTGCCGGGGCCGGATTCGAATATGCCATCGATCCGCTCTGGTCGGCGCGGCTGGAGTATCTCTATTACGATTTCGGACCGGCCGACGTCCGGTTGCCGTCGGGAGCGCGCTATGCCTCGGCACTGGATTTCCAGACGCTTCGCATCGGCCTGAACCGCAAGATCGATTGGCCGGGGAGCACGGGATCGCAGCCAGTAGCGGCAAGGACCGCGCCGTCATCGGACATTTGGGAAATCCACGGACAGACCACCTACCTGTCGCAGGGCTATCCCGGATTTCATGCGCCCTACACGGGCACGAACAGCCTGACGCCCAGCCGCCAGTCGCAGGCGACATGGAGCAACAGCCTCTATCTGAATGCCCGGCTGTGGGACGGCGGCGAAGTCTACTTCAACCCTGAATTGCTTCAGGGCTTCGGCCTCAGCAATACCGTCGGCGTCGCCGGCTTTACCAGCGGCGAGGCGCAAAAATCGAACTTCCCTTATCCGCGCTTCAACCCGTCGCGATTTTACCTGCGCCAGACATTCGGCTTCGGCGGCAAGCAGGAAGAGTTGCCCAGCGGCCCCGGTCAACTCGCGGGGAAAGCGGACGTCTCACGGCTGACAGTACAGGCCGGAAAGTTCGCTGTGCCCGATGTGTTCGACGGCAATGCCTACGCCAAGGATCCCCGCAAGGACTTTATGAACTGGTCGATATGGGCGCCGGGCGCGTTCGACTATTCCGCCGACAAGGTCGGCCTGACATATGGCGTGACGGCCGAACTGAACCAGAGATACTGGGCGCTGCGCGCAGGTTATTTCCTGATGGTTTCGGAATCGAACTCAGGCAATTTCGACATGAAGGTGTTTCAGCGCGGCAACTACATCCTCGAGCTCGAAACGCGCTATTCGCTGTTTTCGCAGCCGGGGAAATTCCGCACCATCGCCTGGCTCAACAGTGCCTATTCCGGCGGTTACCGGGACACATTGAACGATCCGGCGCTCAATCTCGACATCAGCCAGACGCGCCGCGGGCGGATCAAATACGGCTACGTGTTCAACGTTGAGCAGGCGATCACTAGCGATATCGGCGTGTTCGGAAGGTGGAGCTGGAACGATGGCAAGACTGAAATCATGGTTTTCACCGACATCGCCGCCAGCCTGTCGTTCGGCACGTCGATCAAGGGAACGTCATGGGGCCGGCCGGACGACGTCATCGGGATCGGCGGCGCGTTCAATGCCCTATCGAAGGACCATCGCGACTTTGTCGCGGCCGGCGGCCTCGGCGTGCTGATCGGTGACGGGCAAATCAATTACCGACAGGAGAAGATTCTTGAGATCTATTACGCATTGGCCGTTAACAAGCAGATCACGGCAACTGCCGACTATCAATTCATCGCCAACCCCGCTTACAATGCGGATCGCGGCCCGGTGTCGGTGTTCTCAGGCCGTCTGCGCGGAGAATTTTGACGTCGTCGTGCCCCGACGAAGAAGCACACAAGTTTCAGCATGCTTGAAAGTGCGCAGTCAAAAGCAGACCGGCCGACGTCAGTTCAGGCCTGACTAATCGGGTACATCAGCCAGCCTGTTTAACTCAGTCACGTCCTGTGAGCTTTTCAACAACTTGCTCACCATTTCGTAAGCTTTGTTGATTTCGGCCAGCCGGCTTATCTCGGCGTTTGACTGGACATTGGATTTCTCTACCGCACCCTGCAGTACCTTCGCAGAGCCGTCTGAAATTGCAGCTGGAGCGGAGTCCGATCGAAACAGATTGCCACCGACCGCATGCAGATTGCCGCGTTCTGGAAATTGGACCAGTCGCAACCGGCCCAGTTCGCCCAGCTTGGTCGAAATCCGCCCGCTTGCGTCGATACTGATGATGCCAGCTTGGGCGGGCACTGTTACAGCGCCATTTCCAGCCTGAACTGTGTGGCCCTCCATGGTGACCAGCCGGCCAGATTTATCAAGACTGAATGATCCGTCTCGGGTGTATCGCTCTCCCTGAGGGGTTTGAACGACGAAATAGGCATTTCCGTTGATCGCCAGGTCGAGCGGGTTCGTTGTGATCTGGAGCGCCCCGGGCGAATCCGCCGTAAATCCAAATGCAGCATCGACCAGAGAGAGGGGACGTTCGGGTTTGACGCCGACGACCTGACTATTTTCTGGTTTGAGGTACTCTTGAAAGGAAAGATGCTGAGCACGGAACCCGGAAGTTTCGACGTTCGCAATGTTATTTGCCGCGACGTCGAGCTGACGCCTGAGAACCATCAGGCGCGAAAGATGGATAAGCGTGGTCTCGCCCACGGCGGTCCCTTTCACGGCGAATCAAATTAGGCGTATGGCTTGCTACGATGCCGCCGTCGCTACGCAGCGCAATGCGACATCTTGGGTGCACGGCCAGCTCTCACCACTTGGTTCCCGCGTCCAGGCGCGCTCTGCGAACTCAGTGATGGCCGTGGTGTCCGCCATGACCACCGAAATGATGGCCACCGAAGTGGTGTCCGCCGTGATGACCAAAGCCAAACGGTATGAATACAGGTGGTGCGTAACCGTATCCATAGCCGTAATAAGGACTAACGCGATAACGTCGATGCGCGTAGTGCCTATGATGACGATGCCGGCGCATGTGAACGGGCTGCACTTGCTCGCTCGCAGCAATACTTCGCGCATCTATGGCGCTTCCGGAGGCCGGTAAGGCTGCTGCGGGAGTTACGGCTGCGACGCCACTCAAAAGAATAACGCCAGCCGCAATCGTGATGATGGTTTTCATGGCAACGTTCCCTTTCGGTCGATAGCAATCAAGAATCCCGCAAGAGACATAAACTCGGTCACTTCCTGCGTGCCAAATCAATTCCCGTACGGTAGTTGGCGATCACTCCATCAATGCCTATGTATGGCCGAACGTAAGCCACACAAGGTCCCCCTCTTTGCTCTAAGAGATTAGCTGTTATAAAGTCTCATTCGATCGCAAAGGTCCGCCTTATGAAATGGATCAACGGGCATCACGAGTTGAAGAAGCTCAAGTTATTCTTCCTCGTGACGGGATTGGTCGTCGCGATCAGCGCCATCAAGGTGTTTGTTCACTGGATGCAGTTCGAATTCGTGACGCTGAGCACGCTGTTGACCAGCGCAATCGGTGGCGCAATCTTCATCATCGGTTTTCTGCTGTCGGGCGTTCTTTCTGACTACAAAGAATCGGAGCGATTGCCGGCCGACATTCGCGTGGCATTGGAGGCAATCCATGACGACGCTGTCGGTTTCGCCGAGAAGTGTCCGAATTTCAAAGTCGGTCCGCTGCGAACGATACTCGGGAACATCCTGATCGTCTTGCAAAGGGGGCTTGGACACGAGGGGGCCCACAAGGATCTGCGGCCAGCCATCCTCGAAATCGACAAGCTCACTCCGATGATTGCGCAAATGGATATTTTGGGCATGCCGGCGAATTTCATCGTGCGGCTGCGCGGCCAGCAAGATCAACTGCGCAGATGCGTCTTCCGAATCTATCACATTCAAAGCATGCAATTCGTGCCTTCCGTGTACATTTTGGTGAAGACGTTGGTTGCAGCTATCGTGCTGCTTTTGCTGTTCTTGGAGACTGAAGGCTCGCCCGGTACGGCGCTGATTTTTGGCTTTATATCCTATATGTTTGTATATGCGCTTTATCTCATCGAGACGCTTGAGCAGCCGTTCCGCAAAGATCATGACTCGCTCGACGATGTCAGTCTGTTCCTGCTACGCGAGTTCGGAGATAAATTGGACGGATATAAAGATGAGAATCTTGCCAACCGGCCCGTCGCCGGCCCGTGATATCGCAATGGTCGATCCGGCGGCAGGCGACTTCGTGCAGGTCGGGGGCCGGCAGGCCAGTTTCAAATGCGCAGAACCGACTCCGCCGTAACCTGGCGCCAAGTCGGCGCTTCAGCGCAACCATAGTCAGAATGGTAGAACCATTTTATGGTGAGCCGCGCGCCTGTATTACGCTCAATTGTCGCACCGCGATTTTGAACAAAGGATGGCGGATCCATTCATCATTCATTCAAGCGGCGGCAGTCTGGAGGATATCCGTCGCCGAACGGATAGTGTCGGACCGCGCGAAACCGGCATTGGAGCAGACGCTTGCCGATCTGGTCAGCGAATTACTCTATGTTCGCTTCATCGGGAAACTCGGTCCGGCCCCGTCATTGTCCGTCGC
>CAZQMD010000349.1:0-5070 GCA_964594185.1 uncultured Afipia sp.
GGTAGGGCTGGGACGCGATCACCAGATCGAAATTGGCCTCGACGCGCCCGGCCCGCGGAATCATGGAATCGAGCAGGAACCGGTGATCCTCGCGATAAATCACCAGCGCAATCGGCCGCTCATAAACCGGCATGCCCGAGCGCGACGACACGCTGGCGCGCCAGTTCTCTTCCAGAAACGGCTGCAGTTCAGTGATCTGGCTTTCAAAGTCGCCGGAGGCGTTACCGCGCAGCGCGACCTCGCGCCAGATCATGCCGGCGGCGGCGGTGGGCGATTTCGGCGCCAGCCAGGGCGCCTCGGCGTAGTTCATGTTGGTGAGGACGAAGACCGTTGCCGGATGCTCGAACAGCCGGTCCGGCACCTTCTGCAAGGTCAGCCGCACGTCCTCGAGGCTGATTTCTTTGCCTGCGATATAGAACGGCATGTTCGGAAAGCGGCTGTGCATCGCGCGCATCACCCGCGCCATCACAGTGCCGTCGCCCACGCCTGCGTCGAAAACCCGCAAGGCCGGCGGGCGCGGATGAAGGCTCCCCAACTCCAGCGCCACGCGGTCCGCAATCACCCGCTTTTCCGAGCAGGTGTGCACGAACAGCAGATACTTCTGCCGGTTCTCGAAGAAACGGAAGTTGCCGGTGGGATCGCGCTTCTCGATCGGCGGCTCCGGCACGGTGATCACCGGCACGCCATCGCCGAGAAAGGCCTGAATCCGCTCCAGCGTATCGACAGTAATACGCTTGCCCTCGCGCAGCCGATGCACCAGCTTGCCGTCGTTCACCGCGCGGCGGCCGAACGTCGATTCCGCCATGCCTGCCTGACGGCAGTATTCGGAAATCTGAGCCAGGAGCTGGTCGTTTTTCATCAGACCGGTGGGCAGGGTTCGGGTGGGCTGAAATTTGTGGGCAGAACGATTTTGCGTTCGGCTTCCTACCACCATCTGCCCACAATAGAAACCGCGATTCCGGGAAATTCAGGCTTTAAATTTGGAGCCTCTAAAAAGACGGTATCGGGTGATGATAGGTATCGCCCCGTGGGTTAAGTGTCCCCGTCCCATCATCTGAAGTCTCCCGCATGCTCATCAGATTCGCCGCATCGATCCTCCTGACCGCCCTGCTCGCCTGCGGTGCGGTTGCCGGTCCCGCAACCCCGGCCGGGAAATGGCTGGCGGAAGATATCGACGGCGGCGGCGTGATCGACCGGCTGCAGACCACGCTCGAAATTCGCGACGACGGCATGGTCAGCGGCACGGGCGGCTGCAACCGTTATGCGGGTTCGGCGAAGTTCGACAGCAGCACCCTCAAGTTCCTGCCACTGGCGTCGACGCGCATGGCGTGCTCCGCCGCTGCGATGAAGCAGGAAAGCAAATTCCACGCGACGCTGGAAAAAGTCCGCGCCTGGCGCATCGACGAAGCGCGGCGGAAACTCATCCTGCTCGACGGCCAGGGCTTTGAGATGATGCGCCTCAGCCAGATGGACTAGCTCGCATCGGTTGCCAGTTTCGAAGACGTCCGCGACACCGAAAGCACCGCCAGACCTGCCAGCGCAACCGCACAGGCCGCCCAATAAGGCACGCTGAGACCGACAGGCGACAGCACCGCCGCAAGCAGCGGTCCCACCATCCGGGCCAGCGATTGCTGCGCCTGATTTGCACCCTGGACCGCACCCTGCATCTCCGCAGGCGCGGCATTGGCGATTGTCTCGTTGATCGCAGGCTGGAACAGCCCGTCTCCCAACGTAAAGATAAAGATGGCGATGCCGAGCAACGCAACCTTGGGCACGAACAGAAGACAGGCGATCAGCGCAAAGCCTGCAGCGTTGATTCCAAGTCCGAGACGTGTGAGGCGTTCGGCGCCGATGCGCGGCAGCAGCCATCGCGACAGCAGACCCTGACTGACGATGTCCATCACACCCACACCGAACAGCGTCCAGCCGATGCCGGTCGGGCCGAAATCGAGAAGCTGCGTCAGGTACACCGCGAAATTGCTTTGCAGCATGGTGCCCGCAAAGAAGAACGCGAATGCTGCCGCGAACGGCACGCGCAATTGCGGACGCCGCAGAACGTTTAAAATCTGAGTGAGCGGATTGAGCTGCCGCCAGTTCAGAACGAAAGATGCCTGCCTGCGGCGCGCACTTTCGGGCAACGCGAAAAACACCCATGCCGCGCTGATGACCGTGACAATAGCCGCAGCAAACAGCGGCACGACAGGCGAAATGCTGCCGAGCAATCCGCCCGCCACCGGCCCGAGCATGAAGCCGAGGCCGCCGACTGCGCCAAGAAATCCATACACGCGTCCGCGCTCTGCGGGCGGATAGTAGTCAGCCACGAACGCGTAGATCGTGCCGATGTTGCCCGCCGTCAGCCCGTCGATGATCCGCCCGGCAAACAGCACCCACAGGGTGCCGCCGATTCCGAACACGACATAGCCGATCGCCGATCCAAGCAGCGAGAGGATCAGAACCGGCCGCCGGCCATAGTGATCGCTGAGCGATCCCAGCACCGGCGCGGCGAAAAATGCGCATAACGCGAAGACCGACACGATCAGGCCGACATAGAGTCCGACCAGATCGGTTGCGACGTAGCGGGCGACGAGAAAAGGAACGACCGGCAGGATCAGCGTAAAACCTGCGACGTTGAGAAAAACCGTGACGGCGACAACGATCAGCGTGCCGCGCGGCCGCGGCGGTGCCGCAGTCTCAGTGATGGAATCTGGCGTAGACATTACTCTCTCCGGGTTGATGTTCATCCGGAGAAGCCGATTGCCGACAACCACGCGGACGAACAAGCGGCGCGGCCTTGACCGCGTCGTGATCGTCGGGGGTTCTCAGGGTCACCGCAGAACGGCAACACAAGGAGCAGAGCTTCCATTGGGTGGAAGGGCGTGGGCCTACCGAGACCATGCCTGCCTTTTTCGACGCGGGCGAAGTACTCCCTTTTTTCCGCGCAGGCAATGGCAAACCGCTGCCCGCGACCCGTGCAAAAAATTCTTTCCGGCCATGTCACATCCGACCCCTGCTGCCTCGTCTTGATGGCGAAGGTGCAGGAAGACCCGAGCGCAACGGCGGCTACCCCGCCGAAAGCCAAGGACTTTCATGCATTTGCGTCATCAACCGCCGCGATATCGCGGCCCAACAGGAGGCCATCATGAAGATCGTCGTTATCGGAGGTTCCGGCCTGATCGGATCGCGTGTCGTCGCCCAGTTGCGTCAGCGCGGTCATGAGGTGGTTGCAGGATCGCCATCCACCGGCGTCAATACAGTCACCGGCGAAGGACTGAAGGATGCATTTGCGGGAGCGGATGTCGTGATCGACGTGGCGAACTCGCCGTCGTTCGAGGCCGCAGCGGCCATGGCCTTCTTTGAGGCGGCGGGACGCAACATCTTCGCCGCAGAAAAAGCCGCAGGCGTGAAGCTGCATGTCGCCCTGTCGGTGGTCGGCACCGAGCGCCTCACTGCGTTTGGATATTTCGGCGCCAAGTTGGCGCAGGAGCGCGCCGTTGAGAACTCCGGCGTGCCCTACACCATCGTGCGCGCCACGCAGTTTTTCGAATTCGTCGGCGGCATTGCGCAGGAAGCAACGCAAGGACAGACCGTCCGCGTCTCGCCCGCGAAATTCCAGCCGATGGCGGCCGACGATGTCGCGGCGGCTGTGGTCGATGCGGCGCTCTCGCCTGCAAAGGGAATGATCGAAGTGGGTGGACCCGAGCTGGTTCCGATGGATCAACTGATCCGAACCTATCTCGCCGCGAAGAACGACCGCAAGGACGTCATCACCGATCCGGAGGCACGCTACTTCGGCATCAAGCTGGACGACCGCTCGCTGACCCCGGATGCCGGCACCCGCCTTGGCGCCATCACATTCAAGGAATGGCTGCGCCGCGATCAATCCAACGCCGCCGCATAACTTCGCTCAACAGGGGACAAACATGTTGAAGACATTTTTCTACTCTGCCGCGCTTACGCTGCTGCTGGTCAGCGGAGCGGCCGCTCACGATGCGACCAAAGAGGCCAAGGTGACCGTTGTGTTCGATCACGCCCTTCCGAACGTGAAGGGCAAGAGCATGAAGGGCGTGCTGGTCGAGTACGGCCCCGGCGGATCGTCGGCGGCGCACACCCATGCGTCCTCAGCCTTCATTTATGCGACCGTGCTGAAAGGCGCGATCCGCAGCAAGGTCAACGACGGACCGGAAAAGGTGTATCGTGCGGGCGAGAATTTTGCCGAGATGCCCGGCGACCGCCACGCGGTGAGCGCCAATGCCAGCGCCACCGAACCGGCAAGCCTGCTGGCGGTGTTCGTGGTCGATACCGACGAGAAAGTTTTGACGACGCCGATCAAGTAATCCACCCACAATCGAACGAACATCCGAACTGAATGGAGACAAAAATGACCCCGAGACTTGCAGCGCCCTTCAAGGCGGCCCCCGAAGCCTACAAGGCGATGTCCGCACTCGAAGCGGCGATCAAGGCCAGCGGCCTCGAACACAGCCTGATCGAACTGGTGAAGATGCGCGCGTCGCAGATCAACGGCTGCGCCTTCTGCATCCACATGCATTCGACCGATGCGCGCAAGGCCGGCGAGACCGAAATGCGGCTCTACATGCTCAACGCCTGGCGCGAGTCCACGTTCTATACGCCGCGCGAGCGCGCAGCATTGGCGTGGACCGAAAGCCTGACGCTGGTCGCCGCCACCGGCGCACCGGACAAGGACTATGAGCTGGTGAAAGCCGAGTTCAACGAAGCCGAACAGGTCAACCTCACCATGCTGATCGGCGCGATCAATGCCTGGAACAGGCTCGCCATCGGCTTCCGCATGGCGCATCCGAAAGAAGGCGGCCGTGTCGCGGCCTGAAGCCAGCACGCAAGTCTTCGAGGCGCACCGGTCCCGGCTGGTGCGCCTCGCCTATCGCATGCTCGGCTCGATGGCTGAAGCAGAGGATGTCGTGCAGGATGCCTGGCTGCGCTGGCAGCAGGTCGATCCAGCCACGGTCGATACGCCGCCCGCCTTTCTCTCCCGCATTGTCACGCGGCTCTGTCTCGATGTGATGAAGTCCGCGCGCGCACGCCGCGAAACCTATG
>CAZQMD010000350.1:0-4975 GCA_964594185.1 uncultured Afipia sp.
AGGACGCGGCCCTCTCAAGGCTGAAACAGGGGTTCGATTCCCCTAGGGAGCGCCAGCAAACTCAGGTACTTAGGTAGCCATCGGCCTCGTTCGTTGAATAATGGTTGAATAAGACGCTGGTGAACAGCGGCGAACGCTTGGGGAATTTGCCGCCGACATCAGCAGACCATTCTCGGCGCGATGCCTCACTGTGGCTGGCGCATTCGCGAAAATTTCCTCGTCGCCCTTGGTGTCCGGAAATATTCAAACCATCGCTGTCGTGCGCTGTCGTGCGCGAGCGCGCTCGGGTGCTCGCATTGACGTTGCTCGTTGCACAATCAACTCTTGTCCTGTCGAGCCTTGTGCGAATTGGAGAGCTACGTGAGATACAATCGACGAGAGAAAACTGGCGGTCAACAGTCACAAGTCAGTCTATTCGCTCCGAAAGCCGCAGAATCGAGCACGATGCCATTCGCCCAGCGGCTCACCTGCACGATTGACGATGCATGCGAAGTGACCGGCTTGGGACGTACGAAGCTTTATGAGTTGATAGGAGCTGGGCGTATCGTCACGACAACGATCGGACGTCGGCGACTAGTACTGGTGCGCTCACTTCTGGCGCTCCTTGACGCCAACATGTCGAACTAGTGGACGTGCGACTTAAGGAAACAACCTCAGCTAGGCTGAACTCGGTCCATTCCGCCTGTCGCAACTCGCCAGATCGCACAAAGACCAGCGGAGGCAGTTTCAGCGCATAAGCGATTGCACAAGAGTCGAGTTCATAAGGCATCATGACGTATTTGTGCGCTGGGTGGATGTAACGATCGCGAGAAGGAGGGTATGCGTGAAATCTGCACTCTTCTTGTGTCATGCCTCGACCGAATCCTGGGCACTGCAAACCCAAAAAGAACAGAAGAAAATAACATGACCGCAATCATACTGACCCGCGTCGATGAGTGCAGGCATATGGCGCGCTACTACAAGCTGGATATTAAGCCCACGCTGTTTGGCGAGTGCTCGCTTGTGAGAAGGTGGAGGCGCATTGGGCGTGCCGGCACTGTTCGGATCGAAACGTATTCGTCCCAAGGGCCGACATAGCTATGATTTCAAAATAGGCGCAAAGCAGAAGCGAGGCTATCGGTGAAACAGTCCGAAGTGAATTGGAGAGCCGGCATTTTCCATCCCCTACACTCCGGAACAATCGCCCAGGCTACCGGGCGGTGACCTGAGCATTTTGCTCGAACGTGATCCCAGTTAGGCCAATGTGTAGCCGATAGCCGCTGTGGGCAGCCACCATCACCATCACCAGCAGGGCTACCAGGGCCGCCAGTCGGTCTTTATTCAGTTTGCCCGGATCGTTTAAACCGTTCGGGGTCATAGTGTAGCTCTGCCTTTCCGGACATCACCTCTGGAACCAGCCGCAACGCGGCGTCGATTACCTGCGAGCGGTTCATGCCCAGCCGGCTGCACACCTCATCCAGTTGCTTGAGGCGTTCGTCCGAAAGTCGAACTGAAATCACGCGCTTGGTCATGTCCAAAACATACGGGCAATTCCTAAATGAAAGCTTAAGTATGTAATACGCCGTACGCGGACGGGACTTGCCGCCATCTGTTGCCGGGAGGACTCGGGTCACAGCTTTTTGCCCGCTCTGGCCGCAAAGCGGGTGGTCATCGCGGCTTCTTCGGCGCTATTGTGATTCGATGAGGTCGATCGCTAGCGAAGATTCAACGGTTTGTTGGGCTGTATCGCGGCATATTAGGGCCGCGCCCCTCCTGAGGATTTAGTCGTGCGAGATCGGGATGTCAGACAGGCTCTGCACCGAAAGGTGCTGAAAGAGCATCACGGCGACGCCGACACTTTGGTGCTCGACGAGTTGGGCCTGCGTCATGGCACCTGCCGGGTCGATATCGCCGTCGTAAATGGCTACCTGCACGGTTACGAGATCAAAAGCGATTCAGACACGCTGGAACGGCTTCCCGCCCAGATCGCCACTTATGGGCTCGTCCTGGACCGGGCGACGCTCGTTGTCGGCGAGCGCCATTTGGAGAAGGCGAAGCCGCTGATCCCGCAATGGTGGGGTATCAAGGTCGTGACGGCGGGACCGCGTGGCGGCATCAGCTTCGAGACTGCGCAGGCCTTTGCGCAGAACCCCACCATCGATCCGCTCGCCCTGGCCGAATTGCTCTGGCGACCGGAAGTCGTTGAAATCCTCCAGGAGCGCGGCGCACCGCCGGCTTTGCTCAGAAAACCGCGCGGCGTTCTCTACAAATACCTGGCCGAAACCGTCGACCTGCAGGAGCTTCGGCCGCTTATTCGGCAGCGACTGAAAGCGCGTGCGCGCTGGCGAGGTCATCGACCACCTTCGTCAGATGCCGGTTCGTCGACACCCACACCCACGTCGACAGATTTCCCGTCGTGACGGTGCCTGCCGCGCAGTCCGCGATATAGGCGTCGCCGGCCGAGAACGCGCGGCCACTGAAATAAGGCAGGGCAACCAGCGTCGCGCACATCTGCTGGTACTGGCCGAAGCCGTGGGTCCGTACCGGCGTCCCGCGGGCGACATGCCAGTGGTCGGTGATGGTGTAGCGCAGCTTCGCGAACGGCTTAATCATCCGCATGTCGAGCTCGACCAGGTCAGGGTGGGCGACGGCGTAGTCCCCGAAGGTCGGTATCCGCGTCTCGTGACCGATGGTTGCGATGAACGCGCGATAAGCCTGCCATTCATGGCGCGGCAGCAACTGGTACGGCGCGGCGATGTTCGCCACCGAGTTCGGGTAGGACGTGCCGGCGATGGTGACGGTGCGCCATTGGTTGAGCATGGGGACCCGGGCCATCAGCGTCTGCATGATCGTCACCATGATCGCGATCGGCACATAGGTCGGCGTGCCGAGATCGATCACCAGGTCGCATTCGCCATAGCCGTCCGCCATGGGGCGCAGCAGGTTCTCGATGTCGGCCTGGAGATTGTGCCGGTCGAAGTCGGGAAGGGACAGGCGCAGGCAGACGCCGCGCCGGTCCTGCCGGGAAACGGTGGCCACGGCCGCCAGGAATGCGGCGTCGTTTGCGAAACTGACGACCGGGATGGCCGCGCAGCCTTCGGCGCGGGCAGTCTCGAACAGAACCTCGACGCAGTGGCGTCCCCCAGCGCATCGGGTCGCCGCGGGCAGGTGCTTCAAGTCAACAAAGCAGGGCCGGGCCTGCCACTTGGATTTCAGGCGCTTGCCGAAGTCGCCCAGGTGGTCGTCTGCGCTCTCCTTGTTCCGCTGCGTCTCGAAGTCGAACCCGACCGGGGGGATTTCGAGGAGGGGGGTGATGCGGTCCTTGACCGGCCCCGCCAGGCGGCTGAGCGCCTGGTACTCTCCCATTTTCCATTTCAAAATTGGCACGTAATGGCGATGATTGAACACAAAGGCCTCCAGAATTGATTACAAAATGGCGTCACCACAATCAGGCTGGCATTTATGTAGACAATTTTGATGGAACTGTCAATCGGCTCCCCATTTTGTTGCGAAATTTTGACTGCGGTCCCAAAAAGCTCGCCATGAAGGGCCGGCCCACGATGGACGGTGCATCGCGGAATAGCTCGCATTTTCAACGGGCTAAATTGGGAAAAGAGGCCCGGAGCGGATGCTCGATCGGGCCTCTCTAAAAACTTGCGAGAGTATGCAAATGAGGACCCAAGCGGGCGTACGTCTAACCTCTAGCCTTTCGAGACATCCTGTCCCTGTAACGGCCGCTGGTTTCTCGATTGGGTCAAGCTGCGAACGGCTCCGTGCTCGAATAGCGGTCGATTATGAGCCAGCCAAGCTGGCCCCAGCGTCGACTTGGGGTAACGTCTCGCCATGAATTACAGCGAATACATTGTCTACATCGACGAAAGCGGCGATCACGGCCTCACCAACATCAACCCGGATCACCCGGTTTTCGCGCTCGCCTTTTGCGTGGTCGAAAAGGCCAAATACATCGAAAAGATCGTGCCGGCTTTCCAGCGGTTCAAATTCGACTTCTGGGGCCATGACAGCATAGTGCTGCACGGTCATGAAATCCGCAAGGCGACCGGCGATTTCAACATCCTGCTAAATCCTAACACGCGGGCATCGTTCATCGACCGGGTAACCCAGCTGATCGGCGACGCTGAATTCACACTCATTGCCGCGGTCATCGACAAGGCTAAGCACGTCAAGAAATACAGCGACCCGGCGGACCCCTACAGCATTGCCCTGGGCTTCTGCATGGAGCGCCTGCAGCGTTTCCTGATCGACAAGGGCCAGGCGAACGTCCAGACCCATTTGCAGGTCGAATGCCGTGGCAAGACCGAGGATGCGAAGCTGGAGCTGGAGTTTCGCAGGATCTGCGACGGTCAAAACGCCGTCGGCAAGATGCAGAACCTCGAAATCCGCTTCATGGACAAGAAGCACAACTCGACCGGCCTACAGTTGGCTGACCTTGTCGCACACCCCATTGGGCGCCACGTCATCAAGCCAGATCAGCCCAACCGGGCCTATGATGCCCTGAAGTCCAAATTTCGGGCGAGCCCTAACGGCAAGATCGAGGGCTACGGCTTGAAGATTTTCCCCTAGCCCAAAAAGCGAAGGGCCCCGGTGTTCACCGAGGCCCAGCGCCGATCGAGCATTCCCAATCCATTTGATCCCTAAATAGGACGTTTTGTCCTAAAAGTCAAGGTGTCCCCGAGACCCTTGCGTCTCCCCCGGGAGACCCCAAAATCTAGGCGGGGCGACTTTAAACACTTCCCCCCGGAAGACCGGCCCGCCCTCCAAAAAAGGATACGCATAATCACACGTCATTCCCATACGCCCATTGCAGCATTCCAATACGCATAGGGGGAGGGCTCCAGGGTCTCCCCGGCGAAGTTGCGCAACGGCGAAACACGCTCATATTGGCGGCAACACGTTGTTTCGGGAAAACACTATGTCGAACACAGTGCGGATTCCGACGAAGTCGCCCGGGTGTACCGATATGAAGTCGCCCGGGGAT
>CAZQMD010000351.1:0-4970 GCA_964594185.1 uncultured Afipia sp.
GTCCGAGGCATTGAGCGCAACCGCGCGGTTGACCAGTCGCGTCTTGCCGCCCTCATCGATGAAGGTCGCCGTGCCCAGCATTTCGATCGGCCATGTCGGCGCCATCGGATGGCGGGTCAGTCCGGCGTTCTTGTCGGAAAACGAACTGACGAAGACGAGCCGCTCGGGTTTGACGATTTCGCGGAACACCCACTTGCCCCACATCTCGCTGCCGTCGGGCGCTTGCATGCCATAAAGGAACATGCCGCCGGGCTTGAGGTCGAGTTCGCCGACGATCATCTTGAAGCCCTTCGGGCCCCACCAGCGCATCAAGTGATCGCGCTCGGTGAACACCTTCCAGACCAGATCGCGCGGCGCATCGAACAGACGCTCAATGACGAATTCCTTGCTGTATGTTTCCGCAACGGCAGCAGATTGGTTCGAGACCATTTCTCTTCTCCGAAAACTTTTTTGCTCTTGCGCCGGCGATCAGGTGGCCGGCACAGGCTGCGGATGGGCCAGGCTCCAGCCGTGACCGAACGGATCGCGCACCTGCGCATAACGCGCGCCCCAGAATGCGTCCCAAGGTTCAAGAATGGATGTCGCCCCTGCCGCGATCGCACGCTTGTAAGCTTCGTCGCAATTCGGAACTTCGAGATGCATCAGGAATGTCGAAGCACCGAGCTTCTTCGGCGATTCCGTTTTCCCGTCGCCATGCGAGCAATATTCGGGGAAGTAATCCATCAGAAATACCGTCGCGCCATTCACCGTCATCTGGGCGTGCATCAGGCGCTTGCCGTCTTCGGCAGGCATACGCAGGGTTTCGGTCGCTCCGAACGCCTTGCCGTAGAATTCAAGTGCATCGACCGCGCCTTCGACAACGAGATGCGGCACAAGCGGCGGAAGCTGAGCTGACTGATCGGCCATGATAAAACTCCTTACGCGTGGTTGAGGGTCTGAGGTGATTCCGGATCGTGGATCTATTTTCCGGGCGTTGATCGCTTCGCAGGTTTCCGCTTCGCCCGCTTGCGCGGCTTGGCCGGGGCTTCGAGCTGTTCTTTCGCCTGCAGTTCGCCGAGATAGGCCTCAAGGCGATCAAGTCCCGCCTCCCAGAAGCGGCGATAGCTCTCCAGCCAGTCGTCAACTTCCTTCAGCGCAGACGGTTCGATCTTGCATGGACGCCACTGCGCCGCACGGCCGCGCGTCACGAGGCCGGCATGCTCCAGCACCTTCAGATGCTTCGAGACCGCCGGCATGCTCATGGCGAACGGCTCAGCAAGCTCCGTCACCGACGTTTCGCCAAGCACCAGCCGCGCGAGGATGGCGCGGCGGGTGGGGTCGGCAAGAGCGGCGAACTTAGTGCTGAGCGGGTCCATGGCGGCTTTCGAATAACCAATCGGTTAAATAACCTTCCGGTTAAATACAAGCCCGACCTGAAGCTGTCAAGCAGGCGACTGCTGAAAATTGCGCGGGTGGGTGGCAATAGCGGCTAAGGCTCAGTAATCCTTGAGCAGGCGCTCAATGTAATCGAGTTCGATCTGCGGCCGGTTCGGATCAGCCAGACGGCGGCGCAGCTCTTCCAGAATACGCCGCACGCGCTGCACATCAATCTCGCCGGGAATCTTCACTGTGAGATCGTCGCTCCATTCACGGCCGCTCAGCGGCCTCCCGAGCGGATCGGTTGTGTTGCCGCTGTTCTGCTGGCGTCCGACGCGATTGCCGGGACCGGCGTCCTGCCCCTCGCCCTGCTGCATCGACTGCGCCAGATTCTGCGCGCCCTTGCGCAAGGCCTCGAGCGCGCGGCCCTGCGAATCCACCGCGCTGTCAGCGTTGCCGTCTCCGAGCTGATTGCCGGCATCGCCCATCGCGGAGTCGGCATCGCCCAGCGAGTCACCGCCGTCCTGGCCATCCTGTCCCTGGCCCTGCTGACCCTGCTGGCCTTGACCGGGCTGACCCTTCTCGCCGCGCTGGCCCGGCATCATGCCGTTCTTCTTCATATCATCGAGCAGCTTGCTCAGCCGGTCGCGCAGCGCCTGCTGGTCCTGACGCAGCCCGTCCATCTGGCTCTGGTTGCCCTGCTCGCCGCGGCTGCGGTCACGCCGGGATTCCTGTCCCTGCTTGAACGTCTTGTCGCGCAACTGCTGCTGCTTGCGGATCATGTCGCCGAGTTCATTCAGCGCCTGCTCCATGTCGCCATCGCCGCTCTGCCCCGGCTGCGCCATCTGCAGGTTTTCCAGCATCTGCTGCATCTGATCGAGCAGTGCGCGTGCTGCGTCCTTGTCGCCGGAGCGCGACAGCCGCTCCATGCGATCGATCATGTTCTTGAGATCCTGCTGGCGCATGACCTTGGTGTTGGGATCGAGCGGACGAGCCAACTGCTGCGGATTGTTGCGCAACTGCTCTGCGAGCTGGCGCATGAAGTTGTCCAGCGCCGCGCGCAGATTGTCGGTGAGCTTCTTGATTTCCTCATCGCTCGCGCCGCGCTCCAGCGCTTCCTTGAGCGCATCCTGCGCGGCCCGGAGCGCCTTCTCGACATCGGTGATGTTGCCGTCCTCGATCGCAACCGCAAGCGCCCACAGGCTCTCCACAGTTCCGCGCAGCGCTTCACGCGTGTTGGAGCGGGTCAGCTGGCTTGCGACGCTGCGAAGGCCGAGATAATGCCCGAGCTCGGGCGTGAACGCTTCCGGTGCAATCATCAGCGCTTCGAGCGCGATCAGCACCAGCGGCTTTTGATTGGCATCGAGCGCGAGATTGCGGCGCTGCTCGATCAGCGCCCGCGCCATCGGCTTGACGAACAGCCGCTCCGGCAATCGCATATCGAACGGCTCGCTGCGCCCTTCGTTGCCGGCCTCGTCCTTTGCCGTGAGGGTCAGCGTGACATCCGCGCCGGCATAGGGATTTTCGCTCAGATCCTTTACGGTCTGACCGACGCCATTGCGCGTACGCGCATTCGGCAGGCCGAGCGTAATCGACGGCGGATCGAACAGCGGCTGCGGCTTGGCGCTGTCGCCTTTGGTTTCATCGGCTTTTGCGGCGCGCGGCGCGAACTGCGCCTGCGCTTCGGTGACGCCGTAATCGTCCTCAAGCTTGTAGGACAGCAGCAGGGCACCCTTGGCCTGCCGCTCGGGATCTTTCGCAAGCGAGATGCTCGGCGCACGGTCGGGCATCGCATGGAATGTCCATTGCGGTTGTCCCGATGGTGCGCGGACATGCGCAGTGCCGTCGCCTGCAATGGTGAAATGCCGCTCGTTGGTGCCCTGTGGCGCATTGCCGGTGACAGGAACTTCGGTGACGCCGCCACCCGTGGCAACATCAAGCCGTCCGCCGCTGGAGCGCACGATCAGCGTGCTGCCCGCTGGTACCGACACGGTACTGGTTTCTGACTGAGGAGCATCCTTGATCGCGGCATTCGACAGGATCACCGGCGGACGGCTGGTGTAAGGCGGCGGCGTCACCCACGCATCGACACGGACATTGGCGGCGGAAAACGCGCCGTCCCAATTGAACGCCGCAACCACCCGCGCGAAGCGATCGCTGCCCGCGGCAACATATGTCGCAACCATCAGCACCATGACCAGCGCACGCAGTGCCCACGGGTCATGCAGGGCGAGGCGCGGCGACGGCAGCCCGGCACGGATGCGCTTGATTGATGCCAGCGTGCGCGCGCGCTGCTCCTGCCAGAGCGCCTGCGTGATCGGGTCGTCCGATTTCAGGGTATCGGCCAGCGCCGTGGCGGGGCGATGACGAATGCCGGTTCCGCGATCGAGGCGGCGCAGCGCATCGTCCCGAGTCGGCCAGCGAAACCTGATGGCCGGAACCAGCGCCGCAAGCGCAAGCAGCACAAAGACCGCGAAAGCAATGACGCGCGCGACGAAGGGAAAAACAACCCAGAGGCCGGCCCATGAGGCCGCCAGAAACAGGCCTATGACCGTCAGCAGCCGCGCCAGATGCGGCCAGCCGCGCTCCCAAGCAACCGCAAGCCGCGCACGCTGAAGCGCCTGCGCAAGCTCGAGTTTCCGGGCATCCTCGGCAGTCCGCGGATGCTCCGATGGGTCTGGGATCGATCCGTTCAACGGGTTCTCCGGCTTCCAGTCCACTGCAGCCTAGCACGGCGGCGGCAATGAGGCATGGCCCTCATCCCGCATACCCACATGCAAGCAGCCTGCCGCAAGGGCAGCCGAACTCTCACGAACGCGTGACGGAAAACATCGGACCGGATTTCAGGGGACGAATATGACGCACCCTGGAACAGGCGGCGGGAATCGCCGCCCGTCACGCAGTGCCGTCAGTTGGGCTTCGCTCCGGCAGCGTCCACAACCCTGCCCCAGCGCTCGTAATCGGCGCGGATGGTCTGCGTGAAAGCCTCAGGCGTTGAGGTGGTAACGCTCAGGCCCTGTGCTTCCAGACGCTCCCGCACATCCGGAAGCTTGCTGATCCGGATCACTTCCGCATTGAGCCGCTGGACGATGCTCGCCGGGGTCGCGGCAGGAACGACAAGGCCGAACCACGAGTCGACGACGAAATCGGAGACGCCCGCTTCTGCAGCCGTCGGGACGTTCGGAAGCAACGGCGAACGCTCGCGGCTCGTGACAGCCAGTCCCTTCACCTTTCCGTCCTTGATCTGCGGCGCCAGCACGGTCAGCGTATCGAACGCGAGATTCACCTGATTGCCGAGCAGCGCATTGATCGCGGGCGCACTGCCCTTGAACGGAACATGCAGCAAATCCGTACCGGTCAAGCTCCTGAACAGTTCACCACTGAGATGGCACAGCGTCCCCGGACCGCATGACGAATAAGTGAACTTACCCGGCTCCTTCTTCGCCGCAGCGACAAGATCCTTGAGGCTCGACACCGGCGCATCGGGACTCGCCGCAACCACGTAAGGCACCGACGCCAGCAGCGACACCGGCGCAAAACTCTTGAACGGATCGAACTTAATGGCCCTGTTCACATGCGGCAGAATCGTGGGGAGTGCCGCAGGGGGCAGCGGC
>CAZQMD010000352.1:0-4962 GCA_964594185.1 uncultured Afipia sp.
ACCGAAGCACCCGCAGCCGTACCGCGGTCGCGAACCAGGCTGCTGATCAGATATCCGATCGCGACAAAGACCGCACCAAGCAAAATCGAGGTCCCGAGCATAAAGGCGAAAGCATACCAGCTTGCCGCCAGTACCGATGCGCCGGTGATCGTGAGAGCGACCGCCGCCGCGCCATAGCCGATCACAGTAGCGAACGCGAGAATCAGGACATGGCCGCAGAACTTTCCGAGCAGGACCTGATAGCGGCCGACCGGATAGCTGAGCAGCAAAATCATTGTGCCGCGTTCCATTTCGCCGACCACCGCGTCATGCGAGATCAGAAGCGCAATCAGCGGCAGCAGAAAGATCGTGAGACTGGACAAGCTAACGACCACTACGTCGAGCGCGCCGGCGCCGACATTGCCGGTCGGCGCACTGCCAAGAAATGTCAGGGACAGCGACAGGGCCGCCAGCAGCAGTGTTGTGGCGAGAACCCAGCGATTGCGCATTCCCTCCTTGATCTCCTTGCTGGCGATAATGACAATATTCCTCACGCGGCATTCTCCCGAAGAAAATGAGCGTAGAGATCATCGAGGGTCGGCGATGCGATCTCGATATTGGTGACACTGGGGTCGCTGGCCGCGACGCGCAGCAACTCCATCTTGCTGATCTCATCGGATACCAGCATGACGCGACCTCGCGGTGTTGCGATACTCGCGCCGTTCATCCACGGTGGGCACCTGGCGCCAGGTGCAAGATCGAGCGAGACCCGGATCGGGAGGCGCGAGATCGAACGCAGTTCAGCCAGGGTACCCCGCGCAACCAAAAGCCCGCGGTTCATGATCAGCACGTGCTCGGCGCGATCCTCAAGCTCAGTGAGCGCGTGCGAGGAGATCAAAACAGTGGCGCCGTCGTCCCGCAATTCGCCGAGGATTTCATAGAAGGTCTGGCGCAGCGCGGGATCGAGCCCTGTTGTCGGTTCATCCAGCAGCAGTACACGCGGCCGGCCGAGCAAAGCCTGGGCCAGACCCAGACGCTGCCGCATGCCCTTGGAGTAGGTTCCGACCCTGCGGTCAGCCGCATCCATCAAACCGACGCGGTCGAGCAACGGCCACGCCGAGGCCTGCCCGATCCGCTTCAGCCGCGCATAGAATGCCAGCGTTTCGCGTCCGGTCAGCGCCGCGTTGAATGCAACATTCTCCGGCAAGTAACCGAGTTGCCGGCGCGCGGAGAATTCGCCAGCCGCCGGATCCTCACCCAAAACGTGGATCGCGCCGCAGTCGGCGTGAATGAGGCCTAGCATCAGTTTGATCAGCGTCGTCTTGCCGGCACCATTGTGGCCGACCAGCGCGCTCAACTGTCCCGGACCAAGATCGAACGAGACGTTGCGCAGCGCCTTGACGGCACCGTAGCTCTTCTCCACGCCATCGACGGAGACGATACTGCTCATCGCAGGCTCCGGCTGATCGATGGTTTCGGCGGCGGCGCGATCAGTGGACGGGTATCGACCACCCCGCCAGGATAAAGCGCCGGAAATTGCGCCTGCGCCCAGCGCAGCACCTGCACCGCTGGGCTGTTGATCAGCACCTTCGCCGACGGTGCAGTCCACAATACGCGGTCGACCAGATCATTGGGACGATAAGCGGTATCCGCAATACCATCGCCGTTGAGATCGAAGGCTGGATTGTCGCTCCAGTAATTGCCGCCGCCACCCTTCGACCAGTCGAGGTCGCGCGTACCGACATATTTCACCTGATTGCGGTTTCCGACAAAAGCGTTGCCGGTGATTTCATTACCTTCTGATCCAGCCGTGAAATGGACCCCGATGCCGCAGCGCTCGAACCAATTGTTTCGAAACTTGTTGTGGTTGGTATTGTAAATGAATACGCATTTCTCAGGTCCGACGCGCAGACCTGATGTAGATTTTATCTCCGGCACCATACCCCGCTCTTCGTCCGATCCCTCGTCCCGACTGCTTGCTAAATTGTCGAGCGGACCGCCGGCCACCCAGTTGCCGTCAATCTCGGCGTAATTGGCGTAGTTGAACAGCATACCATAGTCGCGATCGCGATCGCTGATGTTGTTGCGAATGATCAGCCGGTTCGAATACATAATGGCGTAGCCGACATGATTTCCGATGGAAACGTTACCGCTGACTTCACTATCGTTGGTGTACATGTAGTGCACTGCGAACCGCACCTGTTCGAAGCGGTTGTTGATAAAGCGATCCTTGCGACTGGCGATAGTGAAGATGCCATCACGCCCGTATCGAAAGATATTATCGGCGATGGTGACATCGGGCGCGTTCCACAGCGATACGCCGTTGCCGGCCTCATTGAGCCGTCCGCCGCGCACACCTTCGACGACATTGCGCAAGACGCGAGATCCCGCTGCGCCATGGACATAAATACCAAACAGGTTGCCTTCGAAGCGGTTGTTTTCAATCAGCGCCCGTTCGGCTGTCTTCTGCAGGAACACACCGGAATCCATGGCCTGCATATCGTGTCCCGACCCTCGGATCGTAAGGCCCCGAATCGCGACGTCGGGCACCGTCACAGTGACGACGCTACCCGTGCCACCGCCGTCAAGCACCGCGCCCGGCCGCCCCGTCAATACAACGCGCCGATCGATACTGATCCCTCCCTTGTATTGGCCAGGAGCAAGCTCGATGACATCATCGTCCTGCGCTCCATTCAGCACGGCTTGCAACGGTTGCTCCGGAGCAGCCTTGAGCGTCGCCGCGCCGGCGGAGCCGTGGATGCCGACGGCGAAAATCGCCGCCGGAATGAGGCGGAAGTAACGATGCACGTGTCGCCCTACCTCAAACCGACTTAGGCTCGACTAACATGCGGCCCTTCATTTCCATGTGCATGGCGTGACAGAACCACGAACAATAGTACCAGTACACGCCAGCTTTATCCGCCGTGAAGGACACGGAAGCTGTCGCCATCGGCGCAACCTCCATGTTGATGCCATAGTTCACGATGCAGAATCCGTGAGTCAGATCTTCCACAGCGTCGATGTTGGTGACGTAGACGGTGACCTCTTCACCCTGCTTCACTTGGAACTGCTCCAGACCGAACGCTGGCGCGGTGGAGGTCATGTAAACGCGAACCTTGTTGCCGTCCCTAATAACCTTGGAGTCCGCCTCGAGGTCTATTCCGTCCACCTTGGCCTGCTTGACGGCATCTGCAAAGAACGGATCGGCGCGTTTCCAAATCGAGATCGGATTGATCTTGGAACGGTGAACGATGGTGGCATCATGCGGTTCAGCAAAACTCGGACCGTCATGTACAAGTTTCATCTTGTCACCGGAGATGTCAATCAACTGATCGTTCTCGGGCTTCAGGGGCCCGACGTTGAGGAAGCGGTCCTTTGAGAACTTGTTGAGTGAGATCAGCCATTTTCCATCCGCCTCCTTGGTCTGTCCCATCGAGCTATGATTGTGGCCGGGCTGATAATGCACGTCGAGCTTCTGCAGGATCGGGTCAACCTTTTCGCCCTTGAAAGCGCGTCTTGCTAGATCGATGTTCCATTTACAAACTTGGCTATCCAGGAACAGAGTTGTATAGGCGTTGCCCTTTCCGTCATATGCCGTGTGCAATGGCCCAAGACCGAGTTCAGGCTCCGCGACTACGACGTCGCGCGGCTTGATCTTGTCGTCGAACAACTGATCAAACAGCCGAACATCCATTACGGTGACAGTCGGCGAGAGTTTGCCAGCCGCCACAATATGAATACCGTCCGGCGCAGTGTTCATGCCGTGCGGACTATTAGACACCGGGACATAGCGCGTATAGGGTGAGCCCTTGCGGCCATCGATCACGGGAACGCCGTTCATTTCTTTGAAGTCGCCCTTCTTCACCGCTTCTTCGATCCGCTTGATATTGAAGATGGTGACCCAGTCCTGCTCACTGGCGGTCATCTCGGCAAGCGTGACGCCCTCTTCTGAATTGTAGCAGGTGGCGAAGGCATACTTACCCTGATAATCTGCATCGACGTTGTCGAGATTGCCGCTGACGATGATCTGCCACGCCACCTTCATGGTGTCGCCGTCAATTGCGCTGAGGATCGAACGATACTGCTTCGGATCGTCTAGGACTTTGCCGTCGTTAGGCAGCGGGACGCCATCTTCGCCGTTGGCGAATACGTATCCGGTGCGCGGATATTTCTGTACGCGCAGGCCGTGAACCGTATGCTGGTTCGGCAACTGAATGATCTTGTCGCATTTCATGACATCGAGACGAACACGAGCGACACGGGTATTGGCCTTGTCGTTCATGAAAGCGTAGCGGCCGTCATAAGTGCCGTCGGTGAAAGAAATATGGGGATGATGCAGGTCACCATTCAGATAAGTGCCGCCGCGGTTCTTGAGGAATTCGCGGGTCTCGGGCAGCAGCCCCTCAGTCAGTACCTTCAGGCTTTCGTTGGTCTGCCCCCAACCGGTGGCGCTGCAACGGTTGAACACGGGAACGCGCATCAACTCGCGCATCGACGGAAGACCGACGATGCGCATTTCACCGGACTGGCCGCTGGAGAAGAACGTATAATATTCATCAAGCTCGCCGGGAGCTACTTCTGCCTTCTGAAGAACTGCGGGTCGCGCGGCGGGAGCCTTCGGTGCCGTCGCCTTAGTTTGCGCGTCCGCAGCCGTAACAAAGCCCTTGCCGTCAGTGCCAAGGGCAACACCGCCGGCGAGACCTACGCCGGCAGCCGCTGCGGTTGTTCCAAGCAGAGTTCGTCGGCTGACGGGCTTTCCGTTTTCGTTGTCGCTCATAATAGCCTCCTAGGCTTTCAAGTGGCAGGTGGAGTGATGGCGTCGGCCGGCGGCAGGTTGATCGGCTTGCTGCCGGCGGTGATGATTGTGTGGGGGCCCTTGCCGCCGCTGCGCATCGCGGGCGAAGACAGTGCTTCGCGCTTCTCGCGCTTCAGCCGCACCTGAATCATGTGCGGGCAACGGTGATCGTCGAAATAGAGCTCTTG
>CAZQMD010000353.1:0-4901 GCA_964594185.1 uncultured Afipia sp.
GAAAACGATCTCGTAGCCCTGCTCCCAATGCCCGACGAAGGTTGGAATCAAAGACGGCGGATCCTGGAGATCCGCCGGCAGGAAGAGCACCGTGGCGTCGCCGGTCGAGGCGAGGACGCCATTGTAGGTGTTTCGCAAAACGCCGAAGTTGCGGGCGTTCACGATGATCTTGACCGAGGGGTCTTCAGCAGCGATCTCCTTCAGGATCTCCACAGTCCGATCGGTCGAGGCGTTGTCGCAGAAGATATGCTCGCGGTCGTAATCCGGAAGCTCCGCATCCATGATCGATTTCACGGTGGCATAGCATTCGCGAATCCCAGCTTCCTCATTGTAACAGGGCGTGACGAGACTGATCTTCTTCCGCATCAATCCTCCAGGAAGGCCGCCGAGTGAGATCAGTCGCCCGTGGCCGGATCGGGCGGCCAGCAACCGCCGGAACTGGTTGGGGAGGCCGGGGTGGGTTGCCATCTTTCGACGGCTTCTTTAGCAGGTGGACCGACAAGTTCAAACTCCTCGGGAGGCCGGGGAAATGACCGATCGTGTTGACAAGACACGCTTAATCGGTCTGATGTGATGTTTTCCCCAGGCGAGTATGACCATGAAGGCCGTGATCTTGGCAGGTGGGTTTGGAACTCGAATTACCGAGGAGAGCCACGTCAAGCCGAAACCGATGATCGAGGTGGGCGGCAAGCCGATCCTTTGGCATATCATGAAGATCTTCTCGTCGTACGATATCAACGAGTTCATCATCTGCTGCGGCTACAAGTCGTACGTCATCAAGGAGTATTTCGCGAACTACTTCCTGCACATGGCTGACGTGACCTTCGACCTGGCGACGAATTCGATGGAGGTTCACAACAAGTTCGCGGAGCACTGGAAGGTCACCCTGATCGACACCGGCCTCAACACCATGACCGGCGGTCGACTGAAGCGGGTCAGGGAGTACGTCGGCAACGAAACGTTCTGCATGACCTACGGTGACGGGCTCGCTGACGTCGACATCGCCTCGCTGGCGGCCTTTCATCGTGCTCACGGTCTGTACGCAACCGTTACGGCGATTCAGCCGCCGGCACGTTTCGGGGCCCTGGATATCGACCAGGACATTGTCCAGCATTTCGAGGAGAAGCCTCGAGGCGATGGTCGCTGGATCAATGGCGGCTTCTTCATGTTGGAGCCGGCGATTTTTGACTATTTGGGCGACGACACGACGATATGGGAGCAGGAGCCGCTGAAGCGACTTTCGCAGGACGGGCAGCTGTCGGCTTATCGTCATCCCGGCTTCTGGGAAGCCATGGATACCCTGCGCGACAAGATGCATCTGGAGCAACTCTGGGACAGCGGCCGCGCGCCTTGGAAGCGCTGGCCATGAACGCCGACTTCTGGAGGGGGAAACGCGTTCTGGTCACCGGTCATACCGGTTTCAAGGGAGGCTGGCTGGTCGCATGGTTGCGCCATCTCGGCGCTGAGGTCGGCGGGGTTGCGTTGCCGCCTGCCACCCAGCCAAACCTTTTCGACTTGGCGCAAGTCTCACAGGATTTGCTTTCAACCTTTGCCGATATCCGGGATATTTCAGCCGTGAGGGCGGCATTCGCCCAATTCAGACCCGAAATCGTGTTTCACTTGGCCGCGCAGGCGATCGTGCGAGCCTCCTATGACGATCCCGTCGGGACCTATGCGACCAACGTGATGGGGACTGTGCACGTGTTCGAGGCGGCTCGAACCTCCGGTATCCGCGTCCTCGTCAATGTCACCAGCGACAAGTGCTACGAAAACAAGGAATGGGTTTGGGGCTATCGTGAGACCGATGCGCTTGGCGGCAAAGATCCCTATTCGAACAGCAAGGCCTGCGCTGAACTGGTCACGTCAGCCTATCGATCCTCCTTTTTTAGTGGACCGAACCGGATCGGCTTTGCAAGCGCCAGGGCGGGCAATGTGATAGGCGGCGGCGACTGGGCGCAGGACCGTCTGATTCCCGATATCATCGCGGCGATCCGCCAGCAGAGGCCCGTGCCGGTGCGCAACCCTGACTCCGTCAGGCCATGGCAGCATGTGCTGGAGCCGCTATCCGGCTATCTCTTGCTAGCCGAGAAGCTCTGGCAGGACCCTGAGATTTTCTCGAGTGAATGGAATTTCGGCCCGAACTCGGATAGCGTTCGCTCGGTGCGCTGGCTTGTCGATCGAATCGCAAGTCTCTGGGGTGTTCCGCCGCAACAAATGCCTCAGCCCGGAGAACACCCGCACGAGGCGCGGCTGCTGTCACTCGATAGTTCAAAAGCGCGCGCCCAGCTGGGTTGGTCCCCGCGCTGGGGCCTTGAGCAAGCCACTGCGGCCGTGGTCGATTGGTACAAGGCGTTCGATCGAGGTGCCTCAATCAAGCCGATAATGCTCGACCAGATCGATGCGTTTATGAGCGCGCCGCGAATCTAACGAGGCTAAAGGTCCTGACGGGCCGCTAAACCGGAACCCACATGATGAGCACGTCGACGAGACCACTGACCGAAATCCAAGGCTGCGAGGTCTGCGGCAACACACAGCTGACTCCTGTGCTCGACCTTGGGCTTCATCCTCTCTGCGACGACCTCGTGAAGGTCGGCGACTCCCGACAATGCCGCGAATACCCGATTCAGATCCTCTTCTGCCCGACCTGTGCGACCGGCCACCAGCGCTTTCAAGTGCCCAAGGAGGATCTGTTTCCGCGGGACTATCACTATCGATCTCGCTTTACGGCGGACGTGCTCGCCGGAATGCGCGGCCTTGTCGCGACTTGCGCTGAACGGGTAGGTCCATTGCAAGGTAAAACCGTACTCGATATCGGCTGCAATGACGGCAGTCTCCTGGATTTTTTCCGGGAAGCCGGTGCCAAGACCGCCGGCATTGAGCCGACCGGCGCGGCCTCAGACGCGGCCGCGAAGGGCCATTTCGTCGTTCAGAACTATTTGAGCGAGGACACGGCGGCGAAGATTCGCGATGCCGTGGGAATTCCCGACATCATCACCTTCACCAATGTTTTTGCTCATATTGAAGACCTGAACGGCGTGCTTGCGGCGCTCAAGGCTTTGCTAGGGCCGACCACAACGATCGTGATCGAAAATCACTATCTCGGCGCAGTGCTCGACCGTCACCAGTTCGATACATTCTACCACGAGCACCCGCGTACATACTCCTATAAGTCCTTCAGCTTTATCGCCAAATCGCTAGGCCTGGATATCGTGAGCGTGGAGTTTCCGGCGCGCTACGGTGGAAACATCCGTGTCATTCTGGGGCACGGGGCAAGCGAGGGGACGAAGGGGATCGGAGCGGACGTCATCGCGCGTGAGGACAAGTTCCTCGGGGAGTTCGCTCAGCTAGCGCGTGATGTCGAACTCTGGAAGGCCCGCAAGGGTCAGGAGATCAAGCAGATCGTGGCGATGCATGGTCCAATTCGGGCCAAGGCATTTCCAGGACGTGCGGCAATACTTGTCAAGCTGCTCGGTTTGACCGAAAAGCAGATCGTAGCCGCCCACGAGAAACCCGGCTCGATCAAGATCGGACATTACGTACCTGGTACGCGAATCCCGATCGTCTCGGATGATGAACTGTTTGCTCGGGGTGATGACGGAAAGCCGCTCCTCAACCTCGCTTGGCACATCTCGCGCGAAATTCGTCAGTATCTGTCGGACAATGGATACAAAGGACCTGTGATCGACGTCCTCGGTCCTGACGATTTTCATGCCTAGGAATGGTGTTTTCACCATCCTTGGATCCGGATTCGGCATGTACGGGTATTTGCCCGCACTGATCGAATGGGGAGTAAAGGTGGCGCTGCCGGTGCGCTATCGACCGATTATCGCTGCTCGTCCCGAACTGGTCCAATACCTTGCCGAGGTGAATTGGTTCGACAGCGCCGAGGACGCGCTCGCACACTCCAATGGCGCCGTGATTGCACTTCGTCCCGCGGACCAAGCCCGCTGGGTTCCATTGCTGGCTGGCATGCCGGCGATCCGTGAACTGATCCTGGAGAAGCCGATCGCGCCGACGCCGCATCTGTCGGCGTCACTGCTCGCCGCATTGGAGAGGGCGGGCAAACGTTACAGGGTGGGCTACACTTTCCGGTTTGTGCACTGGGCGGAGCAATTGAGGTCTGCCCTAAGCTCCGATGCAGATGGAGTGTCGCTCGATTGGACGTTTCTCGCCCATCACTATCGCGCAGACCTCGACAATTGGAAGCGCTTCGATGCCAGCGGAGGCGGTGCCCTTCGCTTCTATGGCATTCACCTGATCGCGCTTCTGGCCGAGTACGGTGTTGAGGATGTGTCCACATCGACGCTGTCTGGCCCATCTGACGCTGAAACCTCGGACTGGAATGCGGTCCTCACCGGAAAAGCTGTTTGTCCGGTCACGCTGAGGGTGAACACGCGGAGCGATGAGGCCCACTTCAAGATCGTTGGTCGTCGGGTGGGCGCCGACGAAGTTCGGATCGTTGAGCAGCCGGATCCCTTTTCCGGGAAGAGGACGTCGAGTTTGAACGAGCGAGATCCACGCGTAGATGTCCTCGGTCGACTGTTGCTCTCATTCGACGAACCGGATTCGGTCCACCTGGAACGTCAGCGGGCCATCCTCCAACTTTGGACGCAAGTTGAGGAAAGATCGCGCAGGCAATCCAGTGTCCGATCTCGAAGCTAGCGCTGGTCTCCAAGCTTGAGGGCCTGCTCACGAGCCGATTGCCATATGTCTGCATCCACCTGCGGATTTGGGACCTCCGGATAGGGCCGATAGCTTTTCTCAACGACTTCGAGGGATGATCCCGGGAGGTTGGAGATGTTCCGGTAGGCCAGGACAACCCATCCGGACCAAACGAAGAAGAACAGTAAGCGACGTCCACGTCCCATTCGCAAAGATTTGGAGGGACGGATTGCAACGCG
>CAZQMD010000354.1:0-4868 GCA_964594185.1 uncultured Afipia sp.
GCACGCCATCGCCGCTGGTGATGACTGGCATGGTCTCTTGGTCCCGATCCGCAAGTCCGCCGTCGCGCTGGCGCAGGCCGGCCGCCTTGTGATCTATCGCAAGGGCAAGCCTGCAGACCCGAACGATTTTCGCGGGGTCTATCGCCTTGGCCTGCCCCGGCATGACTAACCCGACTTGATTACGGGTTGGCCTTGCGCGGCCCCGGAAACAATTCGCTGCTGCGGCCGCTTGCCCAATAGGCGATCAGCCCGATCCATTCGTGAATGGCGACGTCGGTGCGGGCGAGGCCCGCGCTCAGTGCCGTAAACGGCATCAAGGCATCGCTCCAGCCACGGGTGCGCCAGTCCACCGGATAGGCTTCGACGTCAAAGCCCGCTTTCCGGAATGCGCCGATGGAGCGCGGCATGTGAAACGCCGACGTCACCAGCAGCCATCGCTCGCCGGGCTTCGGTGAGACCAGCTTGCGCGTGAACTCCGCATTTTCCGCAGTGGTGCGGGACTCTCCTTCAAGCACAATGCGCGACGCCGGCGTCCCGAAGTCCTGCAGCAGATCACCCGCGATCGGCGCTTCCGACACGGGTGCCTCGATCAGATTGGCACTGCCGCCACTGAACACCATGCGCGCCTGCGGATAACGCCGCGCCAGTTGCAGCATGGTGACAATGCGCTCGGCAGATGCGTCCATTTCGAGCGAGCCGCGCGCCTGACTGCGTTCCGGATCGATGGCGCCGCCAAGAATAATGATCCCGTCGGGCGTGCGGCCTGCCGCGCTCCATGCCGGAAAACGTTCCGTCAGCGGCAACAGCAGCAGATTGCCGAGCGACGAATATCCGCAGACCAGCAACAGAACGACGCCAACCGCGAGGATGCGTGCTCCAGTTTTCCGGAAGCGCGTCAGCAGCAGCAAGGCGCCGAGCGCGCACAGCATCGCCACCGTATTCGAGGGGACGACGAAGAAGCCGAGGATCTTGGAAAGGCTGAAAAACATGAAGCCGACTTCGGATGCAGGACACCGGCCTTGAATGGGCGATCATCGCCGCAAGATCAAGCCACCCTCAATCCCATTTCGGTGCGAAACCGAAATCGGTGATGCGGCCGCCGCGCGTCCCCATCGCGAAGATTTCGCCCATTTCATCGTCGGTCAGATTGAAATCGAAGACATCGAGATTTTCCGAAAGGCGCTCAATCTTTGATGTCCGCGGAATGGCGACGACGTTCTGCTGAACCAGCCAACGCAGACAGATTTGCGCCGCGGTCTTTCCGTAGAGCGCGCCAATCCGGTTCAGCGCCTCGGCATTCTTGACGCGGCCTTTCGCCACGGGGCTGTAAGCCACCAATGCGAGATCGTGGTCCCGGCAGGCGGCGAGGACTTTGCACTGGTCCAGATACGGATGATACTCGACCTGATTGCAGACGAGCGGTGCCGTGCTTTTTGCGACGGCCTCTTCGATCAGCGCCACCGTAAAATTCGACACGCCGATATGCCGCGTCAGGCCGAGCTTCTGCGCTTCGGCAAGCCCCGCGAGCGTTTCCTCTAGCGGCACCTGCGGATTGGGCCAATGCAGCAGCAGCAGATCGACCTCGGTCATCCGCAGGCGCACCAGGCTTTCCTTGGTCGACCGCAACAGATCGTTGGGCGCGAAATGGGTGGTCCAGACTTTGGTGGTGACGAAAACATCGTTGCGCTTCACGCCGGAGGCACGCACGCCCTCACCGACCTCGCGCTCGTTCTCGTAAATCTGTGCCGTATCGATGTGGCGATAACCGAGCCTCAGCGCCTGCTCGACAAGACGCGCGCAGGTTCGTCCGCGCAATTCCCACGTCCCGAGACCTATCGCCGGAATATTCGCGCCATTTGCCTCGACGGTCTGCATATCGTGCCTCAGCCCGGCGTTTCCCTCTGCGCGAGCGCTGCGAAAACCATATCGGGTTCGCGCGCAATCACCGTCAGGAGTGCACGGGCCGGTCCGCGCGGTGAACGCTTACCCTGCTCCCAGTTGCGGATGGTCTCAAGAGGAACGCCAAGGCGCGCGGCGAATTCGGCCTGGGTCAGTTTCGCGCGAAGGCGCAGATCGCGTACTTCCGGCACAACACTGGGCCTGAGCGGCGGCGCACTGTCAGGCATGCCGGGAGCCAGTGGAGCCTCCCGTCCGTCGAGCAGTTCGACAATCCGCCCGTCCGCCTTCAGCCGTAGCCGCTGCATGTGTAGCCCTCCGTCACTCTGGAGGGTCGGCCCACGTGGTTAATCGCGGGTTAACGAAAGCGCGTGCCGCCCGGAAAGTTCAGTCTCCCGGGCGGCACAAGCCCATCAGCTATCGCATGCGGGCGTAGGCCGAGCGCCACGAATGACGGCGGCCGCCACCGTGGGCGAACCGCAATCCCATTTCACGGCCACCGCCATTGTCATAGGAGATGTGGATGTGCTGCACCCGTCCGGCATCGGTCGAGTAGCCACCACTCCAGTCCTTGAGCTGCGCGTAGATGCAGCCGTAAGGCCCGCGAACGTCCACCGCCTTGCCTTGCGCATGAAGCGACATCCGCCGCGTTCCGGCGATCCGGGTATGACGGATGCCGGAGATCGCATGCGTGCCCGGACAGGCCGCCTGAATCGAAGCGAGCTTGGCCTGTAGCGGACCGACGAGGCCCGCTGAATATCCTTCCGATGCGACGGAGGCACGGTCGGCAACCGCACGGGGTGCCACCGGTTCAAAGGCGTTGCGTTGCGCACGCGCGAGCGCACGCTGCTGCCGCCTGCTCATGCGAGGCGTTGTGGGCTCTATCGCGGAGAATGCGGGCTCCACGCGGCGCTCTCCACGCGAACGCGAATGGACCGGATTGTTCACGCCGATGCATGGCATCGTCACGTTGCATTCAGGTGAAACGGCCGGCGTGCGAACGCGCGCTTCGGCCAGCGATGACAACGCACAAAGCGCCGCCACGGCGGTGATGGTTCGAATCAAAATTTTCAGCTCCGGAAAATTGCGCCAAGGACGACCGCATTCGGCAGAGTCCAGATCGCACAGGTGTTTGTAGCCGCAGAGAAATTGCCATTCGCGGCCAGCGATGGGCGTGTTTTATCGGCACTGGTGGCGATAATGAGGCACAGAGGTGGCCAGCCATCACCTCAGCGCAACCAACCTATGCGCAAACGGGCAGCTCTCATTTCAGACAAATGCACATGCAAGTCGTGACCCAGAGACCAGGCGCTGCTTATCGATTGCATGCCGATTTTTGCGTGTATTTCCGCCATTGGCCAATCGACACAGCCGAACGCAATGCTGCATCTGCGGCGCTCGAAGGATTTCGTCATGACCTTGTTTAGAGCTGCGATGCTCTTATTCACCGCGTCGATCCCGATATCGGCAGCCAGCGCCGCCGATTGCCCGCGCAAGGATGCGCTCGGCACCTCGCGCGTCATGACACTCGATCCGCAGGCGTTTCCCCGCGTCGGACTCAAGAGCTTCCCACAATCGCTGCCGCTTGCGGACAAGGAAGTCGTGCTGACCTTCGACGATGGCCCCTTCCCCGCAACCACGACAAAGGTCCTCGCCGCGCTTGCCGCTGAATGTGTGCAGGCGACGTTCTTTCTGATCGGCCGGAATGCCGAAGCCAATCCGGGCATTGTCAAGAAGATTGCAGCGGAAGGCCACAGCATCGGCCACCACACATGGTCGCATCGCCCGCTCGACAAGATTGGCCAGACACAAGCGATCGAGGAAATCGATCGCGGCATCTCAGCCGACGAAAAAGCCCTGCACGGCGTGGCAACGTCCGTCCCCTCGACGCCGTTTTTCCGCTTTCCCGGCTTCGCCTCGACGCCCGCGTTGCTGAGCAGCCTTCAGTCACGCGGCATCGCGGTTTTCGGCGCCGACCTCTGGGCCAGCGACTGGAATTCGATGACGCCGGAGCAGCAGTTGAACCTGATTATCGAGCGGCTCGACTATGAGGAAAAGGGAATCATCCTTTTCCACGACACGAAGGCACAGACGGCCAAAATGCTGCCCGCGTTTCTCCAGTATCTCCGGCGCAACGGCTACAAGGTCGTTCATCTGGTCGCGCCCCGTCCGGTCAAAAGCTCCAGGAACGAGCCATCACCTTCGGTAAGCCCGAATTAATCCGACGTTCACAGCCCCGGCGGTAAGCCCGTCATCCGGGTATCCGCTCACAGGTTTTCCATGCGCCGACCAACCACCGCAAACCGCCCCTTGCTCCTGATGACGCTGAGCCTGCTTATGGCCACGGCATCCGTGGGATCCACTCGCGCGGCGGACTGCCCCGGCAATCCTGGTGCACTCGGCACATCGCGGACCATCGTGGTGGACCCGAAGGAGCACCCACGCGTCGGCACCATGCAGTATGGCGAGACGCTGCCGCTCGAAGATCACGAGGTGGTGCTCACCTTCGACGACGGTCCGCTCCCGGCTCATACTAATCCCATTCTCAACATCCTCGCTTCAGAATGCGTGAAGGCAACGTTCTTCATGGTCGGGCGGATGGCGAAGGAATTCCCGCAGGACGCGCGCCGGGTCCATGACGCCGGACACACCATCGGCACCCACAGCGAAAATCATCCGACCTTCTTCGGCAAGCTGGCACCGGAGCGCATGACAGCAGAAATCGACGACGGCATCGCTCACGTCTCTGGCGCTCTGGCCGATCCCTCGCAGCTGGCACCATTCTTCCGCATTCCCGGCTTGCGTCGGGGCGATCTGCTCGAAGAGGAATTGAGCAAGCGCGGCCTGATGACATGGAGCGCCGATTTCCCCGCCGACGACTGGCGGCACATCTCTTCAACACAGGTCGTCAATTACGCGCTGTCGCGCCTTGAAGCCAAAGGCAAGGGCGTCCTGCTGCTGCACGATATTCA
>CAZQMD010000355.1:0-4865 GCA_964594185.1 uncultured Afipia sp.
GTTATCTCGCCTGGTGGAACGATATGGGCCCGGAAGGCTTCCAGGAATCGCTGGTCTACCTGCGCACCGCGGTCAGCGTCGATCCGAAAGGCTGGGCGAAATTCGATTACGTCCGCATGCCGGAATATCGCTGGGGCGTTCTGCTCGCGCCGCAGGACGAGCAGCGCCTTGTCAATTTCGGTCAGCACAAGGGCGAGAGGGCGTGGCAGGAAGTGCCCGGCGAATACCGCGCGATGCTGCGCCGTCTGGTCGTGATCCAGGGCGATACCGAGCCGGCGTCGGTCGAACAGCAGCGTCATCTCGGCAAGACCGCGCCCTCGCTCTACGACATGCGCAATCTCTTTCAGGTGAACGTCGAGGAAGGTCGTCATCTGTGGGCGATGGTCTATCTGCTGCAGAAGTATTTCGGCCGCGACGGCCGCGAGGAAGCTGACGATCTGCTGCGCCGCCGCTCCGGCGATGAAGATGCGCCGCGCATGCTCGGCGCCTTCAACGAGGCGACGCCGGACTGGCTGTCGTTTTTCATGTTCACCTTCTTCACCGACCGCGACGGCAAGATGCAGCTTGAGTCGCTGGCGCAATCCGGCTTCGATCCGCTGTCGCGCACCTGCCGGTTCATGCTGACCGAAGAAGCCCATCACATGTTTGTCGGCGAGACCGGTGTCAGCCGCGTGCTTCAGCGCACCTGCGACGCGATGAAAGCGGCCGGAATCGAAAACCCGAACGAGATCGAGAAGGTCCGCGCACTCGGCGTCATCGATCTGCCGACCATGCAGAAGAAGATGAATCTGCACTATTCGCTGTCGCTCGATCTGTTCGGTTCGGAAGTTTCGACCAACGCTGCGAATTTCTACAATGCCGGCCTCAAGGGCCGCTTCCAGGAAACCAAGATCGACGACGATCATCGTCTCACCAACGATATCTACAAGGTTCTGAAGATGGTCGACGGCCAGATCACGCTGGTGGACGAGCCTGCGCTCACTGCGCTGAACATGCGGCTGCGCGACGATTACACGGAGGACTGCTTCAAGGGCGTCGAGCGCTGGAACAAAGTCATCGAGAAAGCCGGCGTCAATTTCCGGCTCGAACTGCCACACACCGCGTTCCATCGCCAGATAGGCGAGTTCAAGGATGTCAATGCCACGCCGAAGGGCGTGATCGTCAGCGACGCCGAGTGGGCCAAGATTCGCAACGACTACCTGCCCTCGACCGAGGACGGCGACTTCATTTCATCGCTGATGGTGCCGGTGTCCGAGCCAGGCAAGTTCGCGAACTGGATTGCGCCGCCGAAAGTCGGCATCGACAACAAGCCCGGCGACTTCGAATACGTGAAGATCGCGGCATAATGGATTTTATACTTGTCATGGCCGGGCTTGACCCGGTGATGACGATCTCAATCTGGTCGGGCGCACATGAACATGCACACCGAACTTCTCAAGCAACACCTGATCGATCCCGAGATCTGCATTCGCTGCAACACCTGCGAAGAGACATGTCCGGTCGATGCGGTGACCCATGACGGCAACAACTACGTTGTCGACGCCAGCATCTGCAATCATTGTATGGACTGCATCTCGCCGTGCCCCACAGGCTCGATCGACAACTGGCGCGTGGTGTCGAAAGCCTACTCCCTCGAGGAACAGTATTCGTGGGAAGAATTGCCAAAGCAGGAGGAAGTCGCGGCTGTCTCGGGCGAAGGCGGGACGGTCGAGGCGCTGGAAGATGAAGTCTCGAAATTGCTGGAAGAGGCACGCAAGGGCCTTGGCGGCAAGCCGGTCGCGCCGCATTCCGCCAGCAAGCCGACGGTCAATCTCTACAATCGCGGCAAGCTCGCCATTGCCACTGTGACCGGAAATTTCCGGCTCACCGATGCGGCCTCCGACACCGACGTCCGCCACATCATTCTCGATTTCGGCGACCAGCCGTTTCCGGTTCTGGAAGGCCAGAGCATCGGCATCGTTGCGCCGGGCACCGATGAAAGCGGCAAGCCGCATGTGGCGCGGCTCTATTCGGTGGCGTCGCCGCGCGGCGGCGAAAAGCCGAACACCAACAATCTCGCGCTCACGGTGAAGCGCGAAGACAAGGGCGTGTGTTCGAATTATCTCTGCGATCTTCCGCGCGGCGCGAAGGTTGAGGTCACTGGTCCCTTCGGCGCGACTTTCCTGATGCCGGACGATCCTGCGGCCAACATTATCATGATCTGCACCGGCACCGGATCGGCGCCGTTCCGCGGCTTCACGGAGCGCCGCCGCCGTGCCATGCCGGATGCGGCCGGACGTCTGCTGCTGTTCTTCGGTGCGCGGCGTCCGGAAGAATTGCCGTATTTCGGGCCGCTGCAGAAGGTGCCGGAGAAACTGCTCGGCAAGTATTTCTGTTACTCACGCGTGCCGGATCAGCCGCGTGTCTATGTGCAGGATCGGATTCGCAGCGAAATGGCGCAGATCGCCGCGCTGCTGCGCGACGACAAGACCCATGTCTATATCTGCGGATTGAAGGGCATGGAGACCGGCGTCGATGAAGCGTTTGCGGACGCTTGCCGATCAGCCTCGATCGACTGGTCGTCGCTCAAGCCGAAGATGCGCGAGAGCGGGCGTTATCACGTCGAGACCTATTAGCGATCCGGAGCGCGTTGTACGCTCCGGATGCTTGGGCCTTACTCCCCCGCCACCGGCAGGCTGAGATTGGCGTAGACGATGCCGCCATCGACTGCGATCGAATTGCCGACCACATAATCGCCTGCGCGCGAGGCGAGATAGACCGCGATGCCGGCCATATCCTCCGGCGTGCCGATGCGCTTCGAAGGAATGCGCTTGGCGACGCTGTCGCCATGGTCGCGCGCGGCGGTGTTCATGTCGGACTCGAATGCACCGGGGCAGATCGCGGTGACATTGATGTTGTCATGGATCAGCTTGGCGGCCATGCGGCGGGTGAGATGAATCACTGCGGCCTTGCTGGCCTGATAGGAATAGGTCTCGAGCGGATTGACCGAGAGGCCGTCGATCGAGGCGATGTTGATGACCTTGCCCGGCTTCTCTTTCGTGGCCGCGGCGCGCAAGGGTTTCGCCAGTGCCTTGGTCAGGAAGAACAGCGACTTGACGTTGAGGTTCATCACCTTGTCCCAGCCGGCTTCCGGGAATTCGTCGAACGCTGCGCCCCATGCGGCGCCGGCGTTGTTGACCAGGATGTCGAGCTTCGGCTCGCGCTTGATGATTTCTTCGGCGAGCTTGTTGCAGCCTTCGACGGTGGACATGTCGATGGGCAGCGCGATGCATTCGCCGTCATAGGCGGCTGTCAGTTCCTTGGCAGTTTCTTCGCAAGGCCCGGCCTTGCGCGCGGTGATGTAGACCTTCGATGCGCCAAAGGCGAGAAAGCCGCCCGCGATCATCTTGCCGATGCCGCGCGAACCGCCGGTGACGAGGGCGACGCGGCCCCTGAGCGAAAACATATCCTTGAACATGGTGCCTCCTGTTGCTTTGGCGGGGATATAGCGCCAGCGGCACGCGTCGAGTCAAGGAATGGCCGGATTGCAGAAGCTTGTTTGAAACGGGCTTACGCCGCGTCCACCCGGCGAAAGCCGTTCCACATCGCGGTCGCGGCGCCGGAGGTCAGCACCGAGAGGAAGCGCGCGTTCTGGTAATTGCCGTTCAGCGAAATGCGCGGCAGCGCGGTCGGGTGCTCGGCGTTCTCGGCGAAGACCATGCCCGGGCGCGTGGTCACCGCGGTGGAGAATCCCAGTTCGCGCGCCATGGCGAACTCGCGGGCCGCGGCGGCGGTCTTGTCGCCATAGGGATAGGCAAAGTGACGTGCGCTTTTCTGCAGCCGGCTTTCGATGCGCTCGCGGCTGATGCGCATTTCGCATGCCGCGTTGATGTCGCTTTCGCGCGCCAGATTGCAATGGCTGATGGTATGCGCGCCAATGGTCACGAGCGGATCGCCGGCGAACGCTTTCAGCTCGCTCCATGACATGCACAGCTCACCCGCAATGGCCGCATCATCGATGCCATGCCGGGCGCACAGGTCGCTCACAGCGCGCTGCACCTCCTTGTCGCTGGGCAGGGTGCGCAGCCAGTCATGAATCTGTGTGAAGGCAAGTTGCTTGGCCGCCGCATCGCCGGCCTGGAGCTTCAAAGCCGTGCCGTCGCGGATGATCTCGATCGCACTGGCTTTGGCAACGACGCGCTCCAGCGCCACCCACCACAGCCGTCCGGTGCCCTCGGCGAAATCGCTGGCGACATAAACCGTGAGCGGCGCATTGAACTCGCGCATCACCGGCAGAGCGTGATCGCGGTTGTCGCGATAGCCGTCATCGAAGGTGAAGCAGGCGAAGCGCCGGGCGAAATCGCGCTCGTGCATCCGGCGATGGGCTTCGTCCATGGATACGATGTCGACGCCGAGTGCGCGCACATGCGCCAGCACCTCGTGGAGAAAGTCTGGTGTGATTTCCAGATGCCGGTTCGGCTGGAACATATCGTCGCGGGCGGGGCGGACGTGGTGCAGCATGAAGATGGTGCCGACGCCGGCCAGCAGCGGCCGCAGCACATGATGCGCGCCGGTGTAGTACAGCGCATCGAGACCGGCGCGAATGACGTTATTACGAAGCTGCTTCATGGCCATGGCTTGCCGGTCAATGGCTTGAGCCGGTCGTTCTGAGGGTCCGGCTCGCAGATGTGGCAGAAACGGCTGAACAAACGGTTATCCGGTCGCCTGAAATGGCCGCCATCCGGCCCAAACCGGCTGCCACCGGGCCGGGCGGCAGCCCCGTTCATTTCCAGTTTGACACCTTGGCAAGGGTTTGTTTTGTCTGCATTCCGTCAAACAAAGGTCCGGAATGAACCGTTTAGCGAGTTGAGCACGTAAGTGGTGGC
>CAZQMD010000356.1:0-4861 GCA_964594185.1 uncultured Afipia sp.
AGTTATCGCAGCCGATTTCCTCCTCGGGCAGTGTCGACGGTGCGCTCTTGTCGGCGCAATACATGACGTGCCGGAATTCGTGCAGCAGCGCGAAGGCCAGGGCAAACGCGACGAGGTCGAACATCGTCTTGTGCTGGACATCTCCCAAGCTGTCGCGGTCAGCGGTCGGCTCGGGGATGTCCGCAGGCCAGGAAATCTGTGCGGTCTGTTCGGCCGCGATGAGCGATTGAGCGGTGCTGACGCGCTGCTTGTAATCGAATTCGTATTGCCCCCGTTCGGCATCGATCTTGAGGGCCTGATCAAGCGGCATTCCGGTCCATGTCGCCACCAGCAGGGCCGGCGAATACACCTCGATGGCACGCCATGCGCTGAAGCCGAGCAGCCAGAAAAAGTCGATCGTCTTGGTGTCGAACTGGATGCGCTTGTCATCGGCCTTCATCGTCACGCCCTTGGTGCTCGGCGCGACTTCCACACCATGACCATACTGGCTCCATAGGCCGCTGATCTCGTCGGCGCGCTCGGGTACAGCCCCGCGCAGGAGATGGAGGACGATGGTCCGGTCGGATGGTTCCGTTTCCATGTTCAACGATGCTCCTTTGATGGGCGAGGACGGCGACGCATGCATGGCGGGCAGATCATGGCCGCTCGCTTTCGCCTTGCGCGCCGGCCATGCGCAGATGAGTGATCGATGAAATGACCGAGTTCGCCCACATGGTGTTGCACTCGACGTCGCCGCCGCGCTCGAACCAATGGGTCGCGCCGGGTATGAGATCGAAGGGAATGGGGTGCGTCGCCTGTGGGTTGTGAAAGACCTCCAGTTCCTGACACCAGGCTTCGCCCCAAGGCCAGAGCGCTTGGTATTCGGCGCTGTCGACCGACAGATCGAAATCAATGGGCTCCAGCGCGCCCGGCGTTCGGTCGAAGAGAATGCCGCGGCGGGTCATCGTGAGGCCCGGCGGCCGCCATCCAGCGGGAAAGCCCATGCGGTTGAATTTGGCGAGCGTCGCCGCGTTGCTGAAGATGACGGCAGAGAGGTGAGCGAAGTCGGGATCGCGGAATAGCCCGGCCGGAATGCCGTGCCTGCCCGTAAGATTGTTGATCGGCGTGCCGATCGCACGTCGCCCGGCGCCTTCGCCTTCGACATCTGCCCGCAGGCCGTAGAGATAGGTCGGCAAAGCCTCGCGGCTCCAAACCATCGAGCCGGATTCATAGAAGTCAGCGATCGCCAGAGCGAAGGGTATCCCCTTTACATGATCCAGCTCATGATAGTTGCGCTGAAGCTTGCCGCGCAGCGTCTTGGCGAAGCGCTCAGCTGGCGCGCCGGTTAAGCGTTCATTTCGATCGACCGGAGCATGCACCCAGTCCCCGATCCCGCCGGAGCGGGGCGTCTCGGAATTCGCGGTCACGGCTTCGATCCAGCAGGCGGCGCCATCGTTCTCGATCAGGAAGTCCGGTGAGACATGCTTCTGCCGGACGATCAGGCCTTGCTCGCGGAAGCAGGCAAGAAGATAGAGTTCGAAGAGGCGGGACGCGAAATTGCTGGTCTGCAGATCGGGGACGAAATTGGCATCCGGATTGGGAAGCGCGAGGTAGCATTCGCCGACCGCCATCAGCGCCGGGAAATGGCTGATCGTGCTCGTCAGCAGGTCGAACTCCGGCGATGTGCCTCGCGATCCGGTCTTCAGCAGAAGCGGCCGTCGCCGTGCGCCCGGCGGCAATGGCTCGGGCGGCTCGCCAGCGCGCATGCTGATGGTGAGCTGATCCAGCGCGGCTTCGGGAGTGGGATAGGGGCCGCCTTCATCGACGCGGACCCAGCGATGATCGACACGCCTGCGCAAGGCCAGGGCGGTGAAGGTCCCGCGCTCCGGATCGAGGAGGATGCAGCCGCTCGCGCTGCCGTGTCCGGCTTGATAGCTCCCGAAGATCTGCGCGGGATCAAAATTGGGCCCACGTTCGAGCGACAGCGCATAGAGCTCAAACTGCCGCTGGCTGATCGGCGTGATCAGTCGCTGCTCATCGCCGACGGCCATGATCAACCTCACGGAACGGAAGGCGCCAGACGCGGGCACTCGGGCGCATCGTCATGATGCCTCCGCTGCGGCTTGCGCCAGAATGTCGTTGGCCTCCCACTCGTCGCCGCGCGGCGTGATGACGAACTCGCGATCCCAGACGCCCCAGCTTGTCGCCAGCGGAACCTGCGCCAAGGGGTTGTGGACATAGGTCAGCGGGCGGCTTCGACGCGAGAGGTTGCCGAGGCCAACGCGCGACCAGATCACACCTGAGATGTCAGCGAAACGCTCGTCGAGAAACGCCGTGCGCGGGATCGGATTGCGTTCGCGGTCGATGAAGGGGGCCGGGTGAAATCCTTCGTCAACGACGTTGCCGGTCTCGCGATCGATGGTGATGTAGGCATCTCCGATCGGAAATAACGTGGTCATGATCAGCGGCAACGGCTGGTCGGCGACATAGACGCCGAAGCGGCTCGCACTGATCGCGATGATCCTCGTGTCTTCCGGGCCGATCACACCCTGTTCGAGATAGCGCGCGATCCTCTGCGCCTTGGTCCAGAACGCCCCGGACGTGCGCAACTGCGCCTGACGGATCGGTGCGGCGAAGAGGCCGCCGCCCTCGTTGAGGGGGACCGGACGCACGATCTGGTCAGGACCCGGTGCGCCTTCATCTGGGGTAATGGCCTCGATCCAGATTCGGCGGCCATCTTCCAGGACGCAGAGGTCCGGCTGACCGCCTTCGCGCTGGCGCTCGACGACGGGAAGCAGGGTGCGGCCCGCCTCGAGCAGCGTGCAGCCCAGATACATCTCCCAAAATCGGCCATCGACATCGCGTGCGAAACCCTGCCGAAAGTCGGGGTCGGCATAAGGCTCGTAACGCCCCCACATCTCTTGCAGCATGGCGTGAAGCTGCTGCTCGATCGGAAGCTCGGCGGCTTTCAGGTTTTCAAACCCGCGATCGAGATTGGCGCCGTCGACATCGAATAGATCAGTCATCATCTGCTCGTCTCATGCCCGGCGCAGCATCCGCTCGATGCGAACACGGTGGAAGCCGTGCGAATGGACCTGCTGACGAAGCTGCTTGATGTCGTTGACGCCGAACGCCACCGCCGCTTTTAGCGGGCTGGCGAAGGTAGCGTAGAAGGTCCAGCGCGCGCCGTTCGGCAGCGTCGGATTTTGCCGGCGATCGGTGATAACGACGTCGCGCGGATCACTGCTGTTGCGGAAGGCGTGAAAGGTGAACCAGTCAGGCCGGCGATAGCGTGCCGCCTTGCTGAAGGGCACCGACTGAACTTTCACATCGGTCTGGTCGAGCACCCAATCTCGCTGCTCCAGGATCTGCCGCACCATATGGCCGACCATCTGCTTCACGCGGTCGGCCAAGACCTCCTCGCGGAATTCCGCCAGGAGCTGCTCCTCGATGCCTTCGACCGCGGGCTTGCCGAGTTCGGACGCGGTCTCCAGGCGGGCGACGTTTTCGGGCCGCGTGAGAAAGGCCCAGATGCGCTGGCCAAGTTCGGAGGCGTAGAGCGACGCAAATTTTTCGGGGCTATAGGTAAACATGACAGGCCTTCCTTTACCGGGCAAATATGGCCGGTTATAAGCTCCTGTCAATGGTGCGCGCTGCGCGTCCGCAGATATCGCGGGGAGGCTGGATTGGATTTCGAGGATCTCGTGACGGCGCTCGAGCCGCCGCCGAACCGCGCCGGAAAATCGGACGGCGCCCACGAACATCATCTGTATGAGGGCGCGGTGATGGTCGCCTACGCGATGCACTTGCTCCGCACGCAGGGCGCACGGGACGTCCGTGTCCATCCCGACGGCGAGCACGGAAAGCAGTTCGATTTCGCGGGCTGGCTGGGGCGGCGAGCGTTCACCAAGGTCTCCGGCGTCGGTAGCACCGCCTATGGCGGAGTCTATCGAAATCCGGCGGGCCAGACGATCACCGTCAACCCGAAGTCCGGGCTCGGTGATGTCGTCGCGAATATCGGCGACCACGTCATCTCGGCCGAATGCAAGGGCGGCATTATCAACGCGCGGCATCCAGGCCAGTTGTCGCGGCTCTACCGGGGTCTTTGCGAGACCGTAGGCCTGCTGATGGCCACGCCATCGCAGGGGCGTCAGGTGGCCGTGGTTCCGCTGACGGACGGCACCTTGCGCCTGGCCGAGCGGCTCGCGCCGCGGTGCGCCTTGGCCGGCATCGAGATCGCGCTCGTCGGCAGCCGCGGCGAGGTTTTGGAAGTGAAAGCTAGAGAGGCGGCCAAGCAGGCGGCGGAAAGGAACGACACGTGAAACGGGTGCTGACTGTCGGGCTGACTTACACCGGCGACAAGATCGATGGCGTGGAGATCGAAAATCTCGGGCTCTGCCAGCCCGATGTCGATCGAGAGCGGGCGGCCTATCCGCTCTACGAATACGACACGATCATCATCAATCCGGAGAGCTACACGCATTTTCTGTTCGGTAAGGCCGGAGAGTTTTCGAACGAACTTTACGAGCTGGGCAAGCTGAAGGGGCAGAATGACCGCTACGACCTCGACTCCGCCTTCGATGGCGAGGACCGACGCAAGGAGATGGAGGCCGCGATTGCGGGTGGCGCGACGGTCGTTTGGTGCCTGTCCGAGCCGAAGCGGGTGAACTTCTTCGGCTATCGCGAAACCCATCTTGGCCCACATTCTCCAAGTAAGTCGCTGATTTCGCTGTCGTAATCGTGATATTTCGCATATAAATCATGGCGTTGACGGCTGCGAGGGGCGCGTTTCATGGATCACCTGGAGGGTGCGGGCTTGGCGCGGGGAGATCGGGTTGATTTCGACCGCCGTGTGCGTCTGGAGTTCCGTGGTGCGCAGATC
>CAZQMD010000357.1:0-4853 GCA_964594185.1 uncultured Afipia sp.
CTAAGGAGTTCGGCGTCAAAGTCGGCGCGCACCCCTCGTTCCCGGGCTTGCAGGGCTTCGGCCGCAGGGAGATGAAGATTGGCCGCGAGGAACTGACCAACTGTCTGCTCTATCAGATCGGTGCGCTCAAGGCGTTCCTTGACGCCGAGGGCATGGCGCTCAACCACATCAAGCCGCACGGCGCGCTGTATGGCATGGCCTCCCGCAACGAGGAGATCGCCGAAGCCGTGGCCGATGCGGCCGACGTCTACAAGGTGCCACTGCTCGGCATGAAGGGAACGTTGCATCAAAAAGTCTACGAACGGCGTGGACACACTTTCGTTGCCGAATATTATGCCGATCTTGATTATAATGCGGATGGCAGTCTCATCATCACCCGTGAGCACGAAGCCAAGGATCCCATCGACGCCGCGAACCGCTGCGCAAGAGCCGTGAGCGAAGGCAAGACCCGCTCGGTAGCCGGAAACGACATCGTCGTCGGTGCAGATTCGATCTGCATTCATTCAGACACGCCGAACGCGGTGGCGATCGCAGAGGCCGTTCGCGAGGCGGTCCGTCCCTATCTCACAGCGCGCTGAACTGGCTCGCAGAGAACTAACGCAACTACGAGGAACGCATGGCCATCCAACAGATCTTCGCGCCGCTTCCGGGCATTTTTTACCGCAAGCCCGCTCCGGACAAGCCCGCCTACAAGAACGACGGCGACGTGGTCGCCGACAGCGATACGATCGGACTCATTGAGGTGATGAAATCGTTCAATGAGGTGAAGGCTGGAGCCGCCGGCAAGATCCTGCGTTTCCTCGCCGACGACCAAGAGCCTGTGATGGCAGGACAGCCGATCGCCGAAATCGACGTTTGAGGCTCACGCATCCCCATGGCGATCAAGAAACTCCTCATAGCCAATCGCGGCGAGATCGCGGTGCGCATCATCCGCGCGGCGCGCGAGCTCGGCATTGCGACCGTCCAAGTCTACAGCAAGGCTGACAAGGACTCGCTCGCCGTCAAGCTCGCCGATGAACAAGTCGAGATCGGGCCGCCCCAGGCGTCCAAATCCTATCTCAACCAGACCGTTCTCCTCGCTGCCGCCGAGAGCACTGGCGCAGATGCGATCCATCCCGGCTATGGCTTCCTGGCCGAGAATGCCGAATTCGCTGCGGCCGTCGAGGCAGCCAGGCTGATCTTCGTTGGCCCGACCGCGCAATCGATCCGGTTGATGGGCGACAAGGTCGCCGCGCGCGAGGCGGCCGCGTCTGCCGGCGTTCCGACCGTTCCGGGCAGTGAGGGGCGGCTGGAATCAGCCGAGGCTGCCTTCGCCTTAGTCGAAAGAACCGGCTTTCCCGTTATGATCAAGGCCGCTGCCGGTGGTGGCGGACGCGGCATCCGCATTGCACGCTCGGCGGACGAGTTTCATCATTTGATGCCGCAGGCGCAGGCTGAGGCGCTCGCTGCCTTCGGCGACGGTGGCCTCTATGTCGAAAAGCTGATCGAGGGCGCGCGGCATATCGAGGTGCAGGTGCTCGGCGACGGGCGCGACGTTATCCACTGCTTCGAGCGTGAATGCTCGCTGCAGCGTCGCCGCCAGAAGGTTTGGGAGGAAGCTCCCTCTCCATCGCTGGCGCCGGCGGTGCGAGAAAAGCTTTGGGCCTCGGCGGTCGCATTGGCAAAAGCGGTTAACTATCGCGGCGCCGGAACGCTCGAATATCTCTATGACGACAAGACACACGATTTCTATTTCCTGGAAATGAATACCCGTATCCAGGTCGAGCATCCCGTGACGGAAATGATCACCGGCATCGATCTCGTGCAGGAGATGATCCGGATCGCCGGTGGCGAGCGCCTTCGCATTCGTCAGGACGAGCTGCGCGTGAACGGCCATTCGATCGAGGTTCGCATCAATGCCGAGGATCCATCGAAGAACTTCTTGCCGAACCCCGGTACGATCAGCGCGCTCGGCGTGCCCGGTGGTGACGGCGTGCGCTTCGATTCCATGCTCTATCCGGGCTACACGGTCCCGCCTTTCTACGACAGCCTGCTCGGCAAGCTCATCGTGCACGGCGAGGACAGGGCAAGTGCGATCCGAAAGCTTGACCGTGCCCTTGCCGAACTGAACGTCGAAGGTCTGGCGACGACGAAGCCGCTGCATCAAGCGCTCGCGCGCGATTCGGACGTGCAGGCCGGGCGCTTCCACACCGCCTGGCTCGAGCCATGGCTGGAATCCCATGCCGCGGCGCTTTCGGCGCCGTCGCCGACTGCAAAGGTTGAACCATGATCGCGAGAGAATCCGTCCCGTCAGCAACAGGAGGCCGCTAGTCATGCAAACCCGTTTTTCCTTTGGCGGCGATGAGCACATCTTCGCCGAAGTCGGTGAAGCGATGTCGCTGGATGCATTTTTCAAGAGCCTCTTCGTCACCAATGCAGTGCGTGACGCCAAGATCAAGGGCGTGACCGAGATCTGCCCGGCAAACGCCTCGTATCAGATCAAGTTCGATCCCGATCAGATCAAGCCTGACGATCTGCTCACCGAGCTGGAGTGGCTGGACGCAAGCTCCGAAAAGTCCGAGCCGGTCATCAAGACACGGATCATCGAGATTCCCGTGCTCTACAACGATCCCTGGACCCACGAGACCCTGATGCGCTTCCGCGAGCGTCATCAGGATCCGAACGGGACCGACCTCGAATATGCCGCCCGCATCAACGGGCTCGACAGCGTCGACGCCTTCATCAAGGCGCATTCAAGCGCTCCATGGTTCGTCTCGATGGTCGGCTTCGTCGCAGGTCTGCCCTTCCTCTACCAGATGGTGGAGCGCAAGCGGCAGCTGCAGGCACCGAAATATCTGCGGCCGCGAACGGACACGCCGAAGCTGACCGTCGGGCATGGCGGATGCTTCAGTTGCATCTATTCGGTGCGCGGCGCCGGCGGCTATCAGATGTTCGGCATCACGCCGATGCCGATCTACGATCCCAACCAGCAGATCAGCTATCTGCGCGACCTCATGTGCCTCTTCAGACCGGGCGATATCGTGAAGTGGAAGCCGATCGACCGGGCGGCCTACGATGCGACAGTCGCCGACGTCGATGCTGGCCGCTTTGCGCCGGTCATCCGCGACGTCGCGTTCTCGCTGACCGAGTTCAACCGCGACATTGATGCCTACAACCGAAAGCTCGATGGAGTCCTCCATGGCCATTAAGGTTCTGAAGCCGGGTCTTGCGACCACCGTCCAGGATCTCGGGCGCCCCGGCTACTATCACATCGGCATCCCGCTCTCCGGTGGCATGGACCGTCACGCGCTGGCGGCCGCCAACCTTCTGGTCGGCAATCCGGAAGGCGCGGCCGTGCTCGAAGCCGTATTCATGGGACCGGAGCTCGAATTCACCGAAGATGCGACCGTCGCGTTCACCGGCGCCCAGCTGCCGCCGAAGCTCGATGGCGAGCCTCGGGAAACCTGGGCGAGCTTCAGGGTCAAGCGCGGCCAGATCCTCTCCTTCGATTTCCTCAAACAGGGCGCACGCGGTTATATCGCAGTATCCGGTGGCATCGACGTTCCCGTCGTTCTCGGCTCGCGCTCGACCTACGCGCTCGGCGCGCTCGGCGGCTTCAAGGGCCGCAAGCTCGAAGCCGGCGACGAGCTGCCGGTCGGCAAGGCTGCGGCCTCCGTGAAGGACGGGCGCACGGTGGCATCGGACCTACGCGGTCAGCCGGCGGGGATGCCGACAGAGCTGCGCGCCATTCCGGGCCTCTACTGGCACCGCATCACCGAAGCCGCAGGCAACGGCTTCTTCTCCGACACTTGGAAGGTAGCGCCCGAAGCCGACCGCATCGGCTATCGCTTCAAGGGCGGCAAGCCGCTCGAATTCGTGCCGCGCGAGCCGCCGTTCGGCGCCGGCTCCGATCCGTCCAACATCACCGATGCCTGCTATCCCTACGGCTCGATCCAAGTGCCCGGCGGCACCGAGCCGATCGTGCTGCATCGCGACGCGGTGTCGGGTGGCGGCTACTTCATGGTCGGTACGGTGATCTCCGCGGACATGGACCTGATCGGCCAGCTTCAGCCCAACACACAGGTCCGGTTCGTCAAGGTCGGGATGGACCAGGCCCTGGCGGCCCGCAAGAGCCGCGCGGAGTTGCTCGGCAGATTGCGCAGCGCGCTGACGTAACCTGCGCAGCTTGCATGACATTTTCTACACCTCGGCCGGCGACGGCCGGGGTGCCGGTGCATGGCGCGGACGCGGACGTAAAACCTGCGGCTGTCAGTCATCAGCCGCTAAATCTAACATGGCAGGACCAGTCATTTTGCGATCCACGGCACGAGAGTTGCCCCGGATGCCGCCGGGCTGAGAAGCAACGTTCAACTGCGTATGACTTGTGCAAACATCGGATCAACCGCGATGTCAGTTTCAGCTTCACTGAAACAGATTCGCTATTTCGTCGCCGCGGCCGAGACCGGCCGCATCAGCCAGGCGGCCATGGACCTCAACGTCTCGCAATCGGCGGTCACAGCGGCGATTCAGCAGCTCGAAGCCACCGTCTGCACGCGCCTGCTGGAGCGCACGCCCAACGGCGTCACCGTGACCATGGAAGGCAGCCGGTTCCTGTCCCAGGGAAGGCAAATCCTGGCGGCCGTGGCTGAGGCGGTCCGCGGCACGCACATGTCGGCCGGCCCGTTGTTTGGAACGGTGCGCATCGGCGTTACCTACACGGTTTCAGGCTATTTCCTGCCGCGCCACCAGATGCGCTTTCAGGCGAGCTTCCCGGGCATCACGGTCGAGCTGTTCGAGGCACCGCGCGACGTGCTCGCGCGTGCCCTCGTCGATGGCGCGCTCGATCTCGCGGTGATGCTGGTCTCCAACCTGCG
>CAZQMD010000358.1:0-4848 GCA_964594185.1 uncultured Afipia sp.
GATCCCGCTCAGGAATACAATGACGCGCCACGCTTCGCCGGCGTGACTGCCTTCATGAAGCCAGCGAATCCAGAACGCGACGCGGTCGCCTGCGAGCGGTTCGATCGCCTTGATGTCTCCGCTGCGGTCATTGATGGTGAGCGTCACAGGTTCGGCGCGGCCATCGATATTCAGCCGGACGCGCCACATCCCGCCTTGCATGTTCGGAAATCCGATAAGTTCGACTTTCCCACCCGCATGCGCGGTGGCGAGCGCATGAATATCCGATGGCGTACGTGACGGCGTGTCGATCAGCGGTCCGCCGCCGGGGCCTGCGCCGCGCGGAGGTTGCGGAGTCATCGGTGCGACTGACGACAACACCGACCGGCCCTGTTGCGGCCACGCCAGATAAATCCCCGTCAGCGAGATCAGCGCGAGCGGAAAGCAGATCCAGAAGCCGGTGAGGTAGTGCAGGTTCGACGATGTCGCCGGACTGCGCCGCCACGCGAAAGCGCGGCCCCATTGGCCTTTGCGTGGCCACCACAGATACAGGCCTGTCAGCGCGAGGATCAGCATGGCGACGCCGGTCCAGCCGACAATGTCGCGGCCGTAATAAAATGGAATTGTCAGATTCTCATGGAAAACATGCATGAAGCCGAAGAACGTGCTGCGGAAATCGACCACGCTCAGCACGCTGCTATCCTTGCGATCGATGTGCGCAATGAGAAACGGCGGACGCTCGCCTTGTTTGCGTGCCTGACCGCGCAGCAGAATGCCGAGCGGTGTCCGTGCGTCGTCGGGCATGCGGATGTTGACCGGCTGAAAACCTGCGCCTGCAGCGGTTCGCGCATTCGTCACGGCAAGCGCAAGGTCGTCCGGTTGTGTGGACGCGACAGATCCGCTCGGCGTGCGCAGGAATTCATCGATGTCGTCGTGATAAACAAGGATGGCGCCGGACAACGCGACGGGAACGAGAAGAATGAAGAGGGCGATGCCGAGCCACAGATGGATGTTGCGCCAAAATCGCTTCAGCACTCCGCGGCGGTATGTTGATGCTGTTGTCATCGATTGGAATGATTCTAAGGGTTCGGGTTAGAGAAATTCTAAGAACGCGCCACGGCAGTGTCCGCAATCGAATTTGTTCTAATCCCACAACGTATACCGCTGCAATTGGCGAACGCGTCAGATAGCGCCACTTGCAGAAGTTCTAAATTCAAAGGGTTGCCCCGTCCGCCTGCATTTTTCAAAAGCTGCCTCGAAAGCGCCGTTCATATGAACGTGCGGCAGTTTGATTTGCGGGGGCAAATGATGCGCAACAGATTCAACAGAACCATCAAGCCGAAGACGTCTTCGAAGCGGGACAGCGCCATTTCGTCTGCGCTTGTGGAACCGGTTGCTATTGCTCCTGCGTCTCCGTTCATTCGCGCTTCGGTGCGCAAGCCCGGCTCCGCAATGTTCGGTCTTGCATCCGTGATGCTGGCGACCAACGCGCTGGCGCAGGAAGCACTCCCGACGATCGACGTGCAGGAAAATGCCGGCAACGGCGGTGGCTATCAGGCACCGGCGACATCCCAGCTTTCGCGCATGCCGGTTCCCCTACGCGACACACCGCAGACGGTCAACGTGGTGACCCAGCAGGTTATGCAGGATCAGGCCGCAACCTCGGTGCAGGATGCGCTGCGCAACGTGCCGGGTATCACCTTCACGGCAGGCGAGGGTGGCGTTCAGGGCGATCAGATCAACATTCGCGGCTACACCGCGCGCAACGACATCTACCGCGACGGCATTCGCGATCCAGGCTGGTATGCGCGCGACGCGTTCAGCTTCGATCGTGTCGAAGTGTACAAGGGGCCGTCATCGTTTGTGTTCGGCCGCGGCTCGACCGGCGGCGCCATCAACATAGTGTCGAAGCTACCGCAAGCTCGCGATTTTGCGATCATCGAAGGAACGGGATCATCGGCAGCAGGCGGCCGTGCCACCGTCGACGTCAACAAGACATTCGGCGATATCGCAGTGCGGCTGGCTGCGCTCGGCTACGATACCGACATTGCAGGTCGTGATGCCGCGCATATCAAGCGCTACGGCTTCGCGCCGTCGATTTCCTATCAGATCAGCAATCAGACCAAGAACACATTCAGCTATATCTACCAGAACGACGATAACATCGCGGATCGCGGCATCCCGATGCTGCCGGGTTCGTATTTCGGCACGTCATACCGGCAGCCTGCGCCAGTGCCGCGCAATACGTATTTCGGTGTGCTGACACCTGGTCAGAACGACATTGAGCAGACTCAGGCGCACAATCTCATGAACAAGTTCGAGCACGAATTCGCTCCGGGGCTGAAGTTCACGAATACGACCGGTTTTGCCTATGTCGAACGCTTCAACCGGACACGACCGGTGCAAATTGCGGCGAACGGATCGAATCTGTTTCCAACCTCTTCTGGCGGAGTTGCCTACGGCGCAAATCTTCCGCCGGGCACGCCTTTGAGCAACATCTGGATTGCGAACACCAATCACTTCCAGAACCAGACCAACAACCAGCTCATCAGCAACGTCAGCGACCTGAACGCGAAATTCAACACCGGATTCCTCGAACACAATGTGCTGGTCGGTACGGAAATCAGCCGTGAAGATCGCGAGCAGTTCCGGACGAATTTTACGGACACTTATCGTGTCAATGTTGCGAGCCCCGATCCATATGTTTCGGGCACATTGTCTCCGACCACGGCTGCGACGATTTCGTCCGCGAACACATTCGGTGTTTACGCGCAGGACCAGATCAAGATTACAAAATGGTTGGAAGTTCTTGGCGGTGTGCGCTTCGATAACTACAAGGCCAATGCGCAGACCTACAGTTTCAATCGCTTCACAGGCGGGCCGGCCACACCACCGGTTGTGCCGACAAACCTCGACGCCAACAATAATTTCACGACCTATCGTGCTGGCGTCGTAATCCACCCGACCGAAAATTCGAGCGTGTATTACATGCACGGAACGTCCGCGAACCCGCCGGCGGAATTCACCACCATCACCAACGGCCAACAATCGCTGGCTCCGGTTCTGTCCGAGACGGACGAAGTCGGCGTCAAGATCGGTCTGTTGAACAACCGCCTTGATGTGAATGGTGCGATCTTCCGCACCAAGAAGAAAAATGACTATGAGAATCGAGGGACCACAGCGGCACCTGACTATATTGCAATCGGCGACTCTCAGGTCGAGGGCTTCGAAATCGGAGCCCAAGGCAGGCTGACGGATCAATGGGCTGTCTATGGCGGCTATACCTATCTGAAGTCTAAGCTGACGAACTCTTTCACGCCCGGCAATATTGGCCATGAGCTTGCGAATACGCCTCAGAACTCGTTCTCGGTCTGGTCGACCTATGACATCACACCGCTTCTGACCGTCGGCGGTGGCGCGGTGTTCATGGACGCGCGGTGGACCAGTGTAACCAACGATGGCCGCGTTCCCAGCTATTGGCGGTTCGACGCGATGGCGTCCTACAAGGTGACCAAGAACTTCACCATGCAGCTTAACATCTACAATATCGCGAACGAGTATTACTTCGACACCTTGGCTGGTGCGGGTTACGCGGTGCCAGGGCAGGGGCGCTATGTGGCGCTGACGGGGCGCGCTTCTTTCTGAGGGTAGCATTGACAACGCGGCCGCCCCAATGGGCGGCCGTTTGCCATGACGGCAAGTCCTGCAAAGGGCTTGGAGCGGAGGCGTTTCGGCGCTAACGCTGGAGTAAAGACGGAGCCGACGCCATGATGCTGCACATTCCGAATGTTCTGACGCCCGAGCAGGTCGCGCGCTGCAAGGACGTCATGACAAAGGCTGCCTGGGTCGACGGCAATGTCACCGCCGGTCACCAGTCCGGCAAGGTCAAGTTCAATCTGCAACTGCCGGAACAGTCCGCCGAGGCGGGCGAACTTGGCGACATGGTGCGTACCGCGCTGCTGCGCAATCCGCTGTTCATGTCGGCGGTGCTGCCGCTGCAGATCTTCCCGCCGCTGTTCAATCGCTACGATGCCGGCATGACCTTCGGCTCGCATATCGACAACGCGATCCGCACCCATTCGCTGCAGCCGGTCCGTATCCGCACCGACGTCTCGACCACGCTGTTCATCTCATCGCCTGAGGACTACGACGGCGGCGAGCTGGTTGTGGAAGACACCTATGGCAGCCACAGCGTCAAGCTGCCTGCGGGCGATGCGATCATCTATCCCGCAACCAGCGTCCATCATGTCACGCCGATCACCCGCGGCTCGCGCATTGCCTCGTTCTTCTGGACCCAGAGCATGATCCGCGATGTCACCCATCGCGCCATGCTGTTCGATCTCGACATGGCCATCATCCGGCTGAACCAGGATGTCCCGGATCATCCGTCGCTGGTCTCACTGACGGGCTTTTATCACAACATGCTGCGCCAGTGGGCGGAGATGTAGCGCCTAAGCCGACTTCACCTGCGCCGCGACGAAGGCGCGCCAGCCGCCGAACGAAGTGATGTCGCGCGCCCCTTCGGTTGCGCTGGCTTCCACCAGAAACCCTTTCACGCCGGAGCCATCGGCGAGATTCACGGTGCCGATCGAGAGCGGTGAGGGAATCGCCGCGACGAATGCGCCGAACGCTTTGGTCGGCAGCGCCCAGACTTCGACAGCGATGGCGGAACCTGTGCCAGGCGCGACGCGCAGCATGCCTGGTTTGGGCGGCACCGTGCCTTTCAGCGCATAGAGCCTGTAGTCCGGCGCCGTCGATGTCGCCTCGATCAGCCGTCCGCCGAGCGAGAGCAATTCATGGTTCAACGCCATGCCTGACAGATGCGCGCCGACCGCGACAATGGCGACTTCATCTTTGCCCGGCTTTTTA
>CAZQMD010000359.1:0-4488 GCA_964594185.1 uncultured Afipia sp.
GGAGGTATCTGCTTCAGTGTTCAACTATTGGCATCCCACTGCGGCCCTGCCTCGCAGTGGTTTTATTCTTCGGTCTCTTGCGCACGACTCTGGAAAACGGGAATTCTTCAATGGTTGGTCAGAGAATGTCGACCAATTTGGGAAGGCGACGGTTCGATTCCGGTCTCTGTAGAGACACAGCGTGCTTTAAAAGCCCGCAATTGGCGGGCCTTTCTCACACGAGAGAAAGAAATTCCCTTAATCGCACACTGGATGGCTGGCGACGCAGTGCTGATCGACCCCGTCTCTACGCAAAATCCCTGCTAACAGGGAATTTTACAGGGAATTTCACGATTTTGGAGCCCGAGCGGTGATGGCTTAACGAAAAAAGGCCGTCCTGCGGCAACGAAAACGCAAATTCCCTACTCCCACGAACAGGGAATTAAGTTTGAGGAATCAAGGAAATCTGGAGCAAGAAGAGGGATGGCAGGCGTACCCGTCAAATAGCCGCCATTTCCCGTTTCGCTCCTGCTCGTGATGGCGGGCCCGCAGGGCGGGAGGCTAAAGGCGTTGCAGGGACATGCACGCAACGTAGGCATAGGGGCGCTTAACTTCTCAATCGCAGAAACCGTCGCGCTTTAGGAGAGCTTTGTTGATGGCTACCGCCGCTTTAGCGCCTTCTGCGATAGCGACCGCCACTAGCAGAACGTCGCGCGACACGTCCCCGGCAACATACACACCCGGCACGCTCGTCTCCTCAGTAGCCGCGTCAGTGACGATGCCTCCCTTTTCGTCACGAGTGCAGCCAAATCGCCGCCAGAGGTCCGAGGCTTGATGGCAGCCCGTCGAGAAAAATAGTCCGTCACGATCAAGGTCTGGCCCGCGTTCGAACTTAATCGTCGTGAGTTTGCCACCTATGCCGTGAAGCGACCGGATGGATTCGCTTCGTAGCGGAATCCCGTGTCGCTTTAGCTTATTCAAAGCATCCATGCTGATCTCAGCGCCGTCGCTACACGCCACGATATCGACGCTCCAGTGCTTCATCATGAGTGCAAGATGGGCCGCTTTGTCCCCCGTGCCATAGGCGGCCAAGCGTTTGCCCGCATATTCGAATCCGTCGCAGTACAAACAATGATGCGCTGAGATTCCGTAAAGGTCTTGGATCCCCTCAAGGCTGGGCAGTTCATCAACAATTCCGGTAGCCAGCAAAACTTTGGTAGCAGAGCCGGCTGTACCATCGGAACAGATAAACTCGAAGCCGTGCTCAATAGTGCTGATAGAGGCAACTTGCGTCTCTATAACCGAGACCGATTTGTACCGTTCAAGATCCCGCCGCGCCTCTTTTAGAAACGCCGAAGGGGGAGTTCCCTCCCATCCTATCAGCCCATGGATTGAATGTGAGGCCCGGTTTCTCGGCTTGCCATCGTCACAAACCAGCACCTGCCGATGGCATCTGCCAAGGATCAAGGCGGCGCTCAATCCTGCCGGCCCTCCGCCGACGACGAGAACATCTATTTTCATGCCGAGTTCCTTTTCACGCCGCGATATGGCGGACCAATCCTTTAAGAATCTCCCCACCGCGGATGTATAATGGCCAGACTTAAATAGAAGCGGAGGGCACAAAGCTTTGGACTTATGTTACCAGCACTCTCGCCAAATATACTGCCGTGCGGCTTTGTTGCGCGGTGGCAATCTGTTCGGGCGGCCCGGCAGCAACAATCCGGCCGCCCTCATCCCCCGCTCCCGGGCCAATATCGATAATCCAGTCACTGTCAGCAACAACTTCCATATCGTGCTCGACGACAACGACTGTATTTCCGGATGCGACCAATCCGTGAAGCTGCTGCATCAGTTTTTCGACGTCGGATGGGTGTAAGCCTGTCGTGGGCTCGTCGAGCACATAGAGCGTCGCTCCACGCTGTGTGCGCTGCAGTTCTGTCGCAAGCTTAATCCGCTGAGCTTCACCGCCGGACAATTCGGTCGCGGATTGACCGAGCCGAATGTAGCCAAGACCGACCTCCCGAATAACGCCGAGGGAATGCTTCAGCGATGTATCGTCAGCGAAAAACTCGAATGCGGTATCGACCGTCATCGCCAGCACGTCAGCAATCGACTTATCGCGAATCCTGATCTCAAGCGTTTTGGCATTGTAGCGCGCGCCCTTGCACGTTGGACAAGGAGCATAAACACTCGGCAGAAACAGCAGCTCTACACAAACAAAGCCCTCGCCTTGACAGGTTTCGCAGCGTCCTTTCGCGATGTTGAAGGAAAAGCGTCCCGCATCATAGCGCCGTGCGCGCGCCTGCTTGGTAGCGGCAAATAACTTTCGAACATGATCAAATAGCCCAGTGTATGTGGCCAGATTCGATCGCGGCGTTCGTCCGATGGGTTTTTGATCCACAACGACCAAGCGTTTGACGTTGTCCAGCCCGGCAACGATGTTGCCGCCCAGCGTCTGAATCGTCGCTGCCAGCCCGTCCACGCCATCTGTGGCGGGTTCTTTCCGTTGTCCCAGGGAATCCGCAACCGATTCGACCAGATATTGGCTGATAAGGCTCGATTTTCCGGATCCTGATACGCCGGTGACACTCGTGAAAACGCCGAGCGGAATATCAACATCGAGCCGTTGGAGATTATTGCGCGTGATTCCTCGAAGCTTTAGCCAGTTTTGTGGAGAACGAAGCTCTCTGAATGCGGCTTTGCGTTCTGCAAACAGGTAGCGCCGGGTCTGAGACGCCGTGACATTTGCAAGACCATCTGCTGGACCGCTGTAAAGAATCTGTCCGCCCTGCTCGCCGGCGCCAGGGCCCACATCGACGATCCAGTCGGCATGTCTGACAACATCCAACTCATGTTCAACAACGAAGAGAGAGTTGCCCGAAGCTTTAAGACGGTCGAGCGCGCGCAATAGAGCTTCTGTGTCGGCAGGATGCAGTCCAGCCGAAGGCTCGTCCAACACATAGACAACTCCGAAGAGATTGGATCGAACCTGCGTCGCCAAACGCAGGCGCTGCAGTTCGCCGGGCGACAGCGTTGGAGTGCTTCTTTCAAGCGTAAGGTACCCCAACCCTAAATCGAGAAGCACACTTATCCGCGCAAGCATATCATCGACGATCCGGCGGATCACGATAGCCTGCTCCGGATGTGTCTTTGAGACTTTCTGCTCCTTCGCAAGACGCGAATGAAGAAGTTGGCCAAGCTGCTTCAAAGGTAAACGAGAGATATCGGCAATATCCATCCCGGCAAATATCACCGCCAGTGGTTCCGGACGTAGCCGTTTGCCGTGACACACAGGACAGTCGCGGCTTGTCAAAAATTGCGCTACCCGCCGTTTCATCATCGCGCTTTGCGTTGTGGCAAACGTTTGCAAAACGTATTTGCGGGCACCGGTGGAGGTCCCCTGGTAACTTGACTCCTCGTTGCGCTTAAGGGCGCGCTTTACCTCCGCGGGAGTATACCCGGCATAGACCGGCACATTCGGTTGCTCGTCGGTGAACAGAATCCAGTTGCGGTCCTTTCTCGAAAGCTTCCGCCATGGCGTGTCCACATCGTAACCCAGTGTAACAAGTATATCGCGCAGGTTCTGGCCTTGCCATGCGGTCGGCCACGCCGCAATCGCCCTGTCTCGTATTGTCAGATTGTCATCCGGGACCAATAAGCGCTCGGTCACCTCGTGTACCCTGCCGATACCGTGGCAGTTCAGGCAGGCCCCTTCCGGCGTATTGGGCGAGAACGACTCGGCGTAAAGGATCGGCTGATCGCGCGGGTATTCCCCAGCGCGAGAATACAGCATACGAAGCAAATTCGACAGGGTCGTCACGCTCCCAACCGATGATCGCGTGGTCGGCGAACCGCGCTGTTGCTGAAGCGCGACCGCCGGAGGCAGTCCCTCGATTTCATCAACTTCCGGCACCGCCATTTGATGAAACAGGCGGCGTGCATAAGGGGAGACGGATTCCAAGTATCGGCGTTGAGCTTCCGCATAGAGCGTGCCAAAGGCAAGCGACGACTTACCAGATCCAGACACGCCAGTGAACACGACGAGTGCATTGCGGGGAATATTGAGCGAGACGTTCTTCAGGTTATGCTCACGCGCTCCTCGTATGTGGACACATTCACTGGTGTCGTCCTTTACGCCCGAGAAATGACGTCCGCCGCGCGTTGTCATATGGCCATCCGAAGTCTGAATCTTAAGTTGACGCCCGTGCTCGCAGCCGGTTCCATATGCGCAGTTGAAATCTCAGGGCAAATCGCGGCACAAGTTTTGCCGCGGACCGGTTTCCCGAGAATTTTGAACACGCCCTCAACTTGACCACGGGTCTAGCGTTCTTGCTTGGTGAAAGCTGCCTTCAGCGCGCCACGTTTGAATTGATCGCGCCGACGGTCAGAGCATATCTCATCGGCCGCGATGAGCATTTTCCCCGGTGACGCGACGAAAGAAACCGTAGGGCTCTTCTTTTTCGGGGGCGTAGTGCTTTTCTCTCCCTCGCGCGGCCCGACCCACCATGC
>CAZQMD010000359.1:4498-4814 GCA_964594185.1 uncultured Afipia sp.
GGACTCCCCCCGCGCCGGACGACTCCCCCCCCGCGGACCGGACGGAAGCCCCCCCCCTTTTTCATAAGGGCCCCGCGGGGTTTTTCCTTCGCGCTTGTCAGCGCACCCAAGCTACGTTCATGCGGCCGTTGCCTTGGCGTTCACACCCTTGCGAACAGCGACAGAGGTCAGCTTGGTGTTCGCGGCCTTTTCCTCATTGAGGTTGGTTGTGAGGAAGCGGACGATTTGGTCGTGACCCAGTGATCCCGCCCAAGCGATCAGCGTGCCATAGCGAGCGATCTCGTAATTCTCGACAACCTGACAGTTGGCGACAATG
>CAZQMD010000360.1:0-4767 GCA_964594185.1 uncultured Afipia sp.
CCGCATCGTCGCCGAGCAGAACCGCTCCTCCAACGAGAACGCGCCCAGCCACCGCGTCTTTGTGGGCCGGGCCGATTATGCGAAGCGTGGCGTTATGCGGAGTGGTGGCGTCTGAGTGCAGGTTTTCCGCGGGTTTCGGGACCGCCGCGCTCCGCATAATATCGTGAGAGAAGCAGCGGCGCCTCGCGCAGGGCGAGGCGCCGCAAGCTTGCGGGTCAGCGCGACCAGACCAGCGCGTAGCCGTCATCGACCGCGACGAGGTTGGCGTAGATCGGCGCTGAGAAGGACGGGTCGTCGAGCTTCACCGAATGATAGACGGTGTTCTCCTTGGAGGTCCGCTGCCACGCGGCACCTATCTCGACGTTGCCGGCCATCACGCGCAGGCTCGGAGCCTTCTCGTTCTCGGACGGTTCGGCCGGAAGGAAGCGCGCCTTGATGTTGAGCGAGAGCGTCTTGATGGTGCCGCTGTAGGATCCATCTTCGGCGCGGGTGAAGGTGCCAATCTGAGCCATGGTGATCTCCTGTTGTTGTATCCAAGCCCGCGACCATCGCGGCCTTGATGGCGATCTTTGAGCGCCGCAACGACCGGCCCGCAGCCTTGGCCCGCAGCGAAGCGGAGGATGGCGGGCTGAGCGATCTTGTTGCCTCGCGAGGAATGCCGCCGCTTGGCGGCAGGGGAAGAAGATCGCGAACGAGCCATTGCGGGTAAAGGTCGGCGAGCGCAGCGAGCGTATTGTGGCGCGTGATCTGCCAGCAAAAGGCCGCTATGGTTTAGGCGGAAGCAGCCCCACAGGAGAGCATCGGCTCAAAGGCACTTCACAACTGCGGCAATGACGGCGGCGTCACGGCAGCATTCCGCTCTCCCGGTGCAATTGAGCGCCATTAAGCCTCACCCGTAAGAACGCGAAGAACCGGCCTATGCGCGCTGGCAGCAACAGCGAGAATGCGGCACGCGCAGGACAAAATGACGCCGCCGAGTGAGGTGCGCCGACTCGGTCCAAACAGCCCCGATCTTCTGTGGACAGACGGCCTTGTCGTGACGCCAAGCGCTCGGACCGTCGCAGAACGCCGCATGCTGTGGCCTCCAAGCAACAAAGGAGGCAATCATGTCGAAGCAGAAACGCAAGCATTGGAACAGCGTAGAGAGTCGGCTGCACTTTGCGAAACCGTATGTCGATGGCTTCGAGAACTGGCTTCAAGACCATGGATACACGCCGAGCACCATTGAAGAGAAGGTGAGACTACTCGCAGGCTGGACCGACTGGATGCATGCGGCGGGTTTTGCGCTCGACAATGTTTTGGACGGGCTCACTGCATCCGCGGCTGCCTTCAAAGGGAAGAAGAGCATCCGCGCCTACGCCGGCGCAGGTCGGCTGTTCATCCGCTATCTTCAAGATCGAGAAACCCTTCCCAGATCGGCACCACCGCCATCGCCGACAGAGATCTGGCCGCTCCTTGCGGCATTCCGGCGCTGGATGCGCGACCAGCGTGGTGTGGTCAACTCAACGCTCGATACCTATCAGTCGACCCTGGTCGATCTTCTCGAAGCGCTCGGCGACAATCCAACAGCCTTTACCGCCCATGCAATCCGAGCCTTTGTCCTTGAACGTGCCAAGCCGCACAGCCGCGGGCGCGCTAAATCGATTGCCGCTGCAACACGGGCGTTCCTCCGCTTCCTGGTGGCGACTGGACAAAGCCCGGTAGGACGCGATTATGCCGTCCCCGGCTTCGCCAACTGGCAATTGGCGTCGGTTCCGAGATTCCTTGCCGCAGACGATATCGCCCGCGCCATCGCAGCTTGCGAGGGCGAAGGGCGGTTGCGCGACAAGGCGATCGTTCTGCTGCTTGCCCGTCTCGGGTTACGGGCCAGCGAGGTGGCCGATCTGAAATTGGCCGACGTCGACTGGCGGAATGGGCGCATTACCGTCGCCGGCAAATCCAGACGCGAGGAGTGGCTTCCGCTGACCCAGGAGGTCGGCGATGCGATGATTGCCTACATCGAGCGAGTCAGGCCACCGTTGTCGACGCCCCGTTTGTTCATCACCGAAGCCGCCCCGGTTCGACCGCTGACCCGCATCGCCATCAAATGCATCGTGCGTCGCACGCTGCTCCGAGCCGGGATCAAAAGTGCCCATCAAGGAGCCCATGTGTTGCGCCATTCCGCAGCCACGACGATGCTTCGGCATGGCGTCAGTTTGACAGGCGTCGGCGCCGTCCTGCGTCACCGATCGCCGGCAATGACGATGCACTACGCCAAGGTGGACTTCGCCCTCTTGTCGGAGATCACGCAGCCCTGGATCGGGAGGCTGCCATGCTGAGCGATGACGCGGAACGTTACATCGAGCTTCGCCGGACTCTTGGCTTCAAGCTCCGAAAGCCGTCGCGACACCTTCAATCCTTTGCGCGCTTTGCGACGGAAAAGGGCGAGAGTTATGTCAGCGCCGCCACAGCGCTGGAATGGGCGACGATGGCGCCAACTCGGTGCACCCGGCATCGCCGCCTCGGTGACGTGGTGCGGTTCGCGCGCTTTTTGCGGGCCGAGAATACCGCTCATGAGGTGCCGGTCATTCTCTTTGCCGAACGCGCATCGCGGCCCGTTCCCTATATCTACACGCCGGATGAATTGACTCGGATCCTTGAGGGCGCCGGCCAACTCCGCCGGCAAAAGCCCAACCCCTTACGTCGGCAGCTCTATGTGATGCTGTTCGGATTGATCGCCGCCACGGGGCTGCGCGTATCCGAGGCGCTCGACCTTCGGTTCGACGACTTACTGGCCGACGGTGTCTTGCATATCCGCGACACCAAGTTCGGCAAAAGCCGGCTCGTGCCGTTGCACCCGACCGTGGTGGAGGCTCTCGACCGCTATCTCGACAGGCGCCGCCTTGTCGCGGGATCGGACGATCACCTGTTCCCCTCGGCGAAGGGCAAGAGACTCGCCTCCAGCACGGTGAACTATACATTCCGCTGTGTCCTGCGGTTTGCGAATATTGCTCCGGAGCGGCCCCGGCGGCCGCGCATTCATGACCTTCGCCATAGCTTCGCGACGCATGTTCTGGAGCAATGCAACACCGAGCGCGACGCGGTCGCCCGACACTTCGTCGCGCTGGCGACCTATCTGGGCCACGTCGATATCAAGCACACTTACTGGTACCTACAGGCGACACCGGAACTGATGACCGACATCGCCGCCGCGGCCGAAACGTTGATCATGGGGGAGCCCATATGACCCTCCTTGCTCCTCTGATCACCGGCTTCCTGCGCGACTACATGCCCCGTCAGCGGGGCTATAGTCCGCATAGCTGCGAGGCTTATGCCTACAGCTTCCGGCTCTTGTTCGCCTTCGCGGCGAAGCGCATCCAGACAAAACCCTCGCAGCTTCTTATCGAACAGCTCGACGCGGCATTGATCCTGGACTTTCTTGGTCACATCGAGCGCGAGCGCGGCAATGGAGCCGCCACCCGCAATCTGCGCCTTGCCTCGATCAAGACGTTCATGCGCTACGTTGAATACCAGGTGCCTTCGGCTCTGGAGCAGATCGGTCAGATCCACGCCATCCCCGTCAAGCGCCACGATCAGAAGCTTATCCGTCACCTGGTCATGGTGGAGGTGCGCGCGATCCTGAATGCGCCGGACCTCACGACACGTCTGGGCGTACGCGATCGGGCGATGATGCATCTTTGCTTCGCGGCCGGACTGCGTGTCTCGGAACTGGTTGGGGCCATGATGGCGAATCTATCCCTGCAGCGGCCGCCGAGCCTTCTGGTCCTGGGCAAAGGTCGCAAGGAGCGATGTCTTCCGCTTTGGAAAGAAACCGCAGCCGATCTGCGGGCGTGGTTGACCCTGCGGGGCTCGGTTCGTGTGCCCGAGCTCTTCGTCAATGCCGAAGGAGCGCCGATGACGCGGGCCGGCTTCGAGTACGTGCTGGAGAAGCATGCTCGGGCGGCGGCCGAGACGTGTCCGTCCCTATGCAACCGTTCGATATCGCCTCATCAGCTGCGCCACAGTTGCGCGGTGATCATGTTGCAGGCCACACACGACATCCGAAAGGTCGCCTTGTGGCTGGGCCATGCCGATATCCGCACCACGGAGGTCTACCTGCGGATGGATCCCTCCGAAAAGCTGGAGGCGGTTGAAGCGGTCGTTCCGCCGGAGCTGCGGCGCGGACGGTTCAGAGCGCCGGATGCGTTGATCGCCTCTCTGTTAGCGGACACATCGCCGCCGCCGGCGTGAAAAAGCCGAGCTTCACCGAGTGGTCGCGGTCCGTCGATATCCTCGGTGCAGCCCTTGCTCGCTTGCATTGCCCACCCAGTTCCGGCAGTTGTCGTTCGATCGCAAACCGGCGAGCGAATGCCTTGAGCCGTGCGTGATCGTTGACGATGCGGCAGCGCCATCATCGCCGTGGTGTTGGTATACTGGGCCATCATCTCCGTTGCTGTGCGCAGCCTGCGAACACGCGGACCTTTTGATGTCGGATCACGCCCCGGGATGCGGTCGCTGCGCTTCCCGGCCTGATCCCCGCAACGCTTGCAGCAACTTCTTTCCCCGCTGCTGCGCAGCTTCCTCGCGCGACAAACAAGTTGCCTTCAGCCGTCCTGCGCTGCGCTGCGGGCCTTACGGCTGCGGGTCGGCCGTCCCGGGGCTTCGGATCGCCATCAAGGCCGCGATGGTCGCGGGCTTGAAACAGAAAACGGAGATTATCATGGCCCAGATCGGTACCTTCACCCGCGGCGAAGACGGCGTGTTCGCCGGCACCATCAAGACCCTCTC
>CAZQMD010000361.1:0-4765 GCA_964594185.1 uncultured Afipia sp.
TGCACGCTCGAACGTCGCGCCTTGGCCTGCTTAGGAATGCAGAGGCCGATCTGCCGCTAACTCAGGAGCAACTCGGCGACGCGCTCGGCCTCACACCCGTTCACGTCAACCGTGTGCTGAAACGGCTGCGGGACGAGGGTTTGATGAAGTTGCAAGGTGGCACCCTGACGATTTTCGACGCCGAGCGGCTGGCGACAGCGGCCGGTTTCGATCCCGGCTATCTTCAAGCGGAAGCGGCTTAGCGGCGAGCACGGGCGCGCATTCGGAAGCTGTCCCGCACAATGACGAAGATAGCTGCGCCTCTTTGACTCATGTTGGCGACCAGACCGGCGAACGGCCTAAGATGCTGACACTGCTGGAAAACGTCCCTGGGCTCTAGCGGCTGAGAGTTGATTGCTCTCGCCCACGCTAGGAGCCGTCATGCCCCTTTATCGCCTTAACCTTCACGAGTGCGGCGTTGTCCTCCACGACGTAGAGGGGATCGAACGCGCCGATCTTGCTGGGGCGCGAGATGCCGCGATCACGGGTGCCAGAGGCATCATGGCCGCCGAGCTGGGAGAGGGAAGGCTGTGCCTGTCCTGCCATATCGAAATAGAGGATGCGGCCGGCGCGATTGTGATGACCGTTCCGTTCGGCGACGCCGTTTCAGTTACCGGCGTTCGTTGACGCCGATCTCTGAACGGCTCGTGAAGAACTAGCAACTCCGCACAAGGTGTCACAGCCCATCGGTTGTGACACCGAGCGACGTCGGCTTTAGACGGTTCCGATCCTGGAAGCTGTCTGGCAGGAAAGTCCGGAATCTCAGCCATGCCGAGGTGCTGGTAGGCCTTACTAAAGCGGTCGGTTCGCTCACATGAACGAGCGGCAGGTATTCGGCAGCGAGAAGGGGCGCGTGAATGGCCGGAACTGGGTCGTTGCGATCGGGTGATGGTAGCTAAGTAACCGCTTCGGAACCGAACGATTTTAGGTCCGGGACTGGCCGAAAGGCGATCTTAATTCCTGCTGTCTGCCGTCTTTAGGAAGGGTCCAGCGCAGGGATTTTGGGTCTTGATACGCTAACTGACCACGCTGACGGAAAGCGCCAGCTTCAAGATAACTAGATTCGATCGCGATGGATTTGGACGTTCCCGACCAGGCGTAAGATTTGGACAAGGTTTGATGGGAATGATGTGAGCGAACGATGTCGTTCGAATGAAATTATGAAGGATCGGTACAGTGACCAACGACACCGCAGAACGCGACGTCCAGCAGCTTACGGGGAAGTCGACCGAGGTGCGAGAAATCGCATCACGTATCGCCGCAGAGACTGACGCTGTCGCTACCGTGACACCCGCATCGCCGGTCACTCTGGGCGATGACAATGACGGCGTCCTCATTAACTTCGCAATCGATGGCGTCGACTTGATTGTGCTGGTCGATGAACGATCCACCGAAGGCCATGGCGAAGCCTTTATTGCCGACGCACTGCGCTCCCGCATCGCGGAAGTGACGACGCAGCGTGAACGTTTTGTCGACCATTTTTCCCGCGTTCGCAACCGCGTCGAAAGCTCGATCGAACGTGCCAAGGCGGGTATGCGACTGATCAGCTTTGGGATGGAGCCGCTACCGTTCTGGGCGGCGTTCGACTGGCGTCGCGTGCGATTCGATGCCACGATCGAAGCGCTGAATCCGATGCTCCAAGATGAGACGCTGGTCATCGGCGGCTCGACGCCGCGTGCCTTCGCCGGGGACGTTGCCTCGATGGCCCCCTCGCAGCGGCGGCGGCAGCGCATGAAGGCTCGCCTCGACGCGAATCATGCCGTGCTCGAGATTGATGCGCTCGCCGATGCGGCGATTGCCGCGCACGGCCGGGATCCCAGTGAGGTGATCGCGCAACTGCGAAACGGTTGGCGGCAGATTGATCTGGTCAACGAGGATCTCCCGGGAGACCGCAACACCGTCTCGGTCGTGCTGTGGGAGGGGCGGATTTATCTGTCGGCTCGGCTGGGGAAGACCGCTCCGACAGCGCTCATTCACGGCTCTGAACTGCGTGTCGACAGCGCGCTGGATGCCGAAGCTCTGGCGCGCGTGGTCGGCAACCCGGCGCATCAGCTTCTCGGCGATGACGCGATCGTTGGCAATGCAGCGATCACGTCCGGAAAGTCGCGGTGTGAAGGCTATACCCACTTCAAGATGAGGGTGCCCCGGCGCTTCGTACGAGAGGCAGAATTGCAGGCTGCCTGACGGGCGCGCCACATCTTAACGAGTAGAGCCCGGGCGCCCTTCCAAGGCGCTCGGGATCTTTCATGAGACCGCTCGTCTTCGTCATTCGTCAGTGTCGGACGCTTCGTCGTTTGAGTCACTCGACGCTCCGGTCCGGAAGCCACCGAGCACTGCTGAATAGTCGTTCCGCAACCCTTCGCGGCGCACGCTGGTGCTGCGCTGTTCGTGATTGCGGAACGTTCGCTTTCCAATCGGGCTTAGCGGCTTGCCTGCCTTCTTCGCCTCGGCCCGTTCGGCCTCGACTTCGGCATACGCCTCCGCCAGCACTTTGTGAATCGCCCGGTGCAGCTTGATCTCGACCTTCGCGTCGCCGGCGAAGAAATCGAGCTGTTCCATGATCGTCCGCGCGGTGTCCTCGCGCTTGGCGATGTGGTCCTCGATCCACTCGCGACCGTGCCCGTCGAGCGCCGCCTCGAACACCGGATCACGCCGCTGATAGCTGCTGATCGCGCGCAGCAGCGTGAACGCCGGCCCCATGGCAAACACGCCGGCGATGATCCTGCTTTCATCAATCAGAAGCCGGTAACAGACCGCCGCTCGAAGATGGGCATCGGCTTCCTTCACGGCCTCCTCGCAAAGTGCTCGCCTCGCCTCTGCGAGAGCGAGGTTTTCGCGTGCGGACGCGGCGTCCTGCGTCGCGGCATCGCGCTGGCGGACGGCAGACTGCCACGCCCCTCGCGCTGACTTCTTCTGGCCGCGCGACGGGTCGACCATGAGCTTGCCGGATGCGGGTGCCGCGCCACCTTCGATCCAGTCGAACCACTGCCTTGCGTCGATCCCGTCAGGAAGGATTTCGAGCATCCCGCCGAGCAGCCGAGTGTCGCGCGGGGGGGCATCCGCAAGTTCCGCGATACGCTCGATCGCGAGCGGATTTTCCTTCGCCGTCAGGATCAGTTCCGCCATCAACCGGCTTAGGGCATTTGCTACCTCGGCGGACACTTTGCCGGTGTTCAATCCGTCCATCTCCTACCTCCAAATTCCACTCGGCGGAGTGCCAAGCCCGATCGCTTTGCCTGCGATCTGGAAGGTCTTCCGGGTAACCCGACCTGAAAATATGGATTGCGCACGAGGCGTGCGGGAAGCGCGCGCGGCGCATACATACGTGTGTGCCACGTACGCGCGCATGCGCCGCCCGCATGCGAGTGAGGGAGGAAAGACGGTGTTATTTGCGCAATACGGTAGTCGTTGCCGACTACGAGCGATGGGGGGTGGCGGGGCCGCCAACCACCCCAGATGTCGCCATCTGCCCGCATATCGGGCAACAGGCGAGGCGCGATGCTCGGACAATCGCGCGGGTCCGCCGCTGTCGCTCCGGAAGGCGAGGAGATTTTTTTCAAGAGGGGGCTGGCCGGCGTGGCAGAGCCGAGTCATCCTGGTGCCATGACGTAACTTTCGCGAGCCGCCGTGCAACTGACCGACCGCCTGTTCCATGCCAACGCCGCCGTCCGCGCGCTGATCTCGCGGCAGGCACTGGAGGAGCTTGGCGGGATGAGGCCGGCGCGTAGGGTCAAGCTCGACAAGCAGCAGACCAGCAAGCGCGCCTCGGCCTGGACCCGGTCGCGTCAGGCGATCGATCTCAGCTTCCCCGCGCCGCCATCGTGGCGGCCGGCAACGCGCGATGGCGCGACCAGTTTCCATTTCTCCTTCTCGGCGATCAGCAAGGTGCGGTCGGCGGCCGGACCGGGAACGGGAGGTACGGCCACCACCAACGCTGCGAGCGGCTTCGAACGTTATGTGACCGCGCACGATCCGGCGGCGAACCTCGCGGTGGGCGCCGAGCGCTACGTAGTCGATGAGCATGGTCACGCCGGCCAATCGCGCACGGCGTTCGTGGTCAGCAACATCTCGGACGATCCCCAGACGCGCGAAGCCTTCTGGGACGCGGCGCATGCCGCATCCGCCACGCCGTCGCATCCGCGGCTGGAGATCCGTCCGCAGCGCGGCGATCTGGCCGATCTGGCACGCCTGGCGGACGAGGACGGCACACCGGTGGCGGTGCGAACGGCGCTGCGCGAACTTGCCGAGGAGCTCGCGCGGGACAACGCGGGACCACGCCAGCGCGTCCATTCGATCGACCTCGATGAAGCCGCGTTCGACTGGGCCGGCGCGCTGGACCAGGACCGCTACGGCACGCGCCGGGACGATCGGCTGATCCACGTCGTGCGCCCGCGCGGCGGCGTGCTACAGTGGCGGATCGAGACCGAGTTCGCCTATGAGCTTGACGGCGATGACGACTGTGCAGTCGCTGAGGACTTTGGCCGGATGCTCGGCCGCCTCGGCCTTAAATACACCATCGCCGCGCATCATCCGACTCATCGCAATGACCTGCGCAACCGGCATCCGCACATCCTGATCTATCCGGGTGCGTGCCGCCGGTGCGACGATGGCAGGTGGGAGTTCGGCGGCAAGCTGCAGGCCGGCGATATCGCGCTCCGGCTGGGCGCCATAGACAGAGCTACTCTGGCCAAACTATGGTTCGAGCAGCGCTCGGCGGCGGATGTTG
>CAZQMD010000362.1:0-4756 GCA_964594185.1 uncultured Afipia sp.
GTGCGCTGGCGGCTCTTGCTGAACGCGGATTGGTACGCGCCGAACGCGGCAGCGGCACCTATGTCGAAGCACCCCGCATCGCTTATCCGCTGCGCTCAAGAACACGGTTCTCGGAAATTGTCGGTGCCGGCGGCCAGGAAGCCGATGGCAAGATGTTGCATTCATCAATTGAAGCGGCGCCGCAGGATTTGGCAAAGCGCCTTGGCCTCAAGACCGGCGCTTCGCTGCTACGCATCGATGCCTTGCGTACGGCAGACCGGATTCCGATTTGTGTCGGAACGAAATGGATGAGCGCGGACCGCTTTCCTGACGGCGCAAAACTCTACGAGAAACTAAAATCAACCACCAGGCTGCTGGCCCACTTCGGCGTGCGGGATTACCGGCGCGAATGGACCAAAGTCACCGCCGCTATCGCCGAAGCCGGCGATGCTGCGCGTCTTGACCTCGCGCTGGGTCGCCCCGTTCTTGTGGTCGACAGCCTAGACACCGAGCCGGACGGCAAGCCGCTTCTGACTTCCCGCTCACGCTTTGCCGCCGAGCGCGTTCAGTTCGTGATCGAAAACCAGTAACCCGGTCAGGCGCGCGCCTCGCCTGCCCGGCCGATGATCGAAAAACGCAGCCGGTTTGAGATGAAGTCGATCACCGCGACCGCGATCAGAATCATCAGAATCAACGTCGAGACCTTCTGCCATTCCAATACACGGATCTGCTCTGCCAGCTGTAGACCGATGCCGCCCGCTCCGACAATCCCGATGATGGTCGCCGAGCGTGTGTTGGACTCGATGAAATAGAGAATTTGCCCGGCAAGCACTGGCAGCACCTGCGGCATCAGTCCAAATCGGATTTCATGCAGCTTGTTGCCTCCCGATGCACGAATGCCTTCCACCTGCTTGCGGTCCGCGCCTTCGATGGCTTCCGAGAACAGCTTTCCGAATGCGCCAAAATCGGACGTCGCAATCGCGAGCACCCCGGCGAACGGCCCAAGCCCGACCACATTGATCCAGACCAGAGCCCAAATCAGCGTATCGATGCCGCGGATCGAATCCAGAAAACGACGAACAGGGAACCGAAGAAAAACAGACGGAATGATGTTTCGCGCAGCCAGAAGGCTGACTGGCAGTGCAAAAACCGCCGCCAGCAGTGTGCCGAGAAACGCAATCGATAGCGTCTCCCCCATCGCCACAAGATATGTCGGAAGCGAAGTTCCCGGGTCAGGCGGGATCATCAACATGACGAACCATCCGAGTTGACGAAGCCCCGTCATGAGCCGATCCAGCGAGAATTCGAGGTACCAGCAGCCGAACAGGAACAATCCGAACGCCGCCAACGCCAGAGCGACGGCCTTCAACCGTGACGCATGTGATGCCCGAAAGAGTTCGGGATATTGCGCCATCAACTGAGCCGGGTCGCGCGTCGCCTGGGTCATGTGCGCTGCTCCGCCCCGAACAGACGGCCGCGAAGCCATCCGGTGCAAATATCGATGACGAAAACGGTGACGATAATCATCAGCAGGATGGCGCTGACGTCGGAGTAAAAGAACTTGCGCACCGCAACCACAAGCTCCTGACCGATGCCGCCCGCGCCGACAAAACCCATGACCGATGCTTCACGCACATTGATCTCGAACCGCAGCAGCGTGTAACTCGCAAAGCCGGGCATCACCTGTGGTAACACCGCAAAGCGGAGAGACGACAGCCAGCTTGCGCCAGTCGACCGCACCCCTTCCAGCGGCTTCATATCAATGTTTTCAGCCTGCTCGGAATATAGCTTGCCCAGCGCGCCTATCGAATGAATGCCGATGGCAAGGACGCCGGCCATTGGCCCGAGACCAAACGCGATAACAAAGATCAGCGCAAAGACGATGCTCGGAACTGTCCGGCAGAATTCCAGCAGCCGCCGGACGACAAATCGCACAACCGGATGCGGCGATAGATTCGCGGCGGCGAAGAAATTCAGAATAAATGCGCCGACAGCGCCGATACTGGTGCCGACATAACTGAGCAGCAGCGTCTCGGCGAGCAGCTTCAACCATTTCTGCCAGCCCCAGAACCACTCGGCTGGATCGGTCCAGACCCTCCTCCCCGTGTCGAGATTGAGGATACGATCGAAATAGCCGACAAAATTTCCGATCTTGTCGATAAAGGTTTTAGGCGCAACTTCAGCGCCCAGACCGGCCAGGATCAACAGCCCGACAAACAGGACAAGCCCCGCAAGAAAGCGGAGACGCTTGCGCGACACGGCAGCATTGTAAATCGCTTCAAGCGCTGCGATCTGCTGGGGCGGATAGCTGGAAAGACTGGTCGTCACCTGACGGCTCTGATGATGGAGGAAGGGCCGGAGTTGAGATCATCCGGCCCTTTGTTCAATCGAAGATCGCTCAGGAAGCCTTCCTTTTACGGAGGCTATCGACGAACTTGATCAGTTCGATCATGCCGTCCCAGTCCTTCGTGGTCGCCGCATTGAAATCCTTCTTCTGGCCGTCGGACAGTCGATCGAAAGCGGCCTTGTCCTTGGCCGGCGCTTCAAAGAATGCCTTTTCGATGCCAGCCTTCAGGTCCGCCGGCATGTCTCCGAGAACAGCATAAGGGCCGTTCAGAATCGGCGCGGATTTATGGATGATACGGAAATCTTCCTTCTTCATCGCCGAGCCGTCGGCATTCTTCAACATGCCCTTGGTCAGCATCTGCGACAGCGTGGAATCATTTTCGGCGGTCCACTGGTTGGCTGCGACATCGACAGTCCCCTGGGCAAGCGCGAGAAGCGCGTTCTCATGGCTTCCCGTGTAAACAACCTTGCTGAAATAGGATTCCGCATCGGTGATCTGCATCTTGTTCAACTCGAACCGGGGAACGTTGTTACCCGACGTGGAATTCGGATCAACCAGGCCGAGATTTTTCCCCTTTACATCATCGACGGTCTTGTATGGACTTTTGGCCAGAACAAAGAACATCGAATAATAGCCCGTGGTGCCGTCGATGTTGCGGTCGTTCGCAAACGCTTCGGTATTGACGCCGGTCATTCGCGCGCGAGCAAAGGATGCCGAACCATAACTTGCGATGTGAATGGCACCGGTGCGCTGCCCTTCGATGACTGCGGCGTAGTCGTTGGCGATTCGAAGGTTCACTTTCACGCCGAGTTCCTTGCTCAGGTAGGAAATGAACGGTGCCCAGCGTTCAGTGACGCCCGACGCGTTCTCGGCCGGAACGACAGCAAATGTCAGTTCGGGATACTTGGACTTCCAGTCCTGGGCTGATGCTGCAGTAGCGCTAAAGGCAAGGGCGGCGGCGCCAGCAATGACGATGCGACGATTGATCATGATATCCTCTCGGGTCAGTCAGATAAGTTTGTTACAGGGCAAAACTACGCAGCCGCGGCATTTCCCAGTGCGGGCGTCAGTTCGCCGGGTACGAAATCCGGTGTTTTCTCCATCACCTCGCCAGCCTCGAGATCGTAAAGCTCGCGCGCGATGCTGTCGGTCAACGCGGCCGGAGCCCCGTCGAACACGATACGCCCGGCAGACATGCCGATCAGCCGATCGCAATAGGTCCTGGCCAGATCAAGCGAATGAAGGTTGCAGATCACGGTGATGCCGAAATGCTTATTGATGCGTAGCAATGCATCCATCACGATCCGAGTATTGCGTGGGTCGAGCGACGCAATTGGCTCGTCTGCGAGAATGATGTCAGGCTGCTGAACCAGCGCACGGGCAATGGCCACGCGCTGCTGCTGTCCGGCCGAGAGCTGATCGGCGCGCTGCGCCGCCATCGGCATCATGTCGAACTGTTCCAGCGCCGAGATTGCCAGGGCTTTGTCTTCATGAGGCCAAAGCTGGCTCAGGGACCGCCAGAGCGGTACGCCGGCAAGGCGGCCCATCAGAACGTTGGTGAGAACATCAAGCCGTCCGACCAGATTGAACTGTTGAAAAATCATGGCGGAGCGCGCGCGCCAGCGGCGGAGATCCCGCCCGTGCAACGCGGTAACATCCACGCCCTCGAACAGGATTTTTCCGCCCGTCGGATTTTCAAGACGGTTGATCATCCGGAGCAATGTCGATTTTCCAGCGCCTGAGCGGCCAATCACGCCAACAAAGCGGCCGGGCTCAATCGAGAAGGAGGCATTGTCGACGGCCGTCTTCGTGCCAAACCGGCACGTCAATCCGTCTACCTCAAGCATGCGCCGACTCCGTTTCTGTAGCCTCCCTCGCTAACGCGCATTTCCTACAGTTGTGTGACACCGCTGCTTGCAGCGGTTGCTCTCCCATTAAATTGCGAATGCTGAGACTAAAGAACCTTCCGTCATCCAACTTTCACGATGCTGTCACGAAACGCCTTGAAGAGGTGTTGACCTCTCAACACTCACCGGAAGTATCGTTCATGGCCGGAAAATTTCTGTCCGCTCTGCCCTTGATCGACCCGACTGCGGTTCTCCGGGACAGCAGCGCCGGAGCCTATTGCGAAATCGGCGCGCGCAGTCTCCTGCACGAGGTTGCGCTCGGCGACTATTCCTACGTCGTCAACGACAGCCAGATTGCCTACGCCACGATCGGGAAATTCTGCTCGATCGCCGCAATGACAAGGATCAATCCCGGCAACCATCCGATGCATCGTGCGTCGCAGGCGCACTTCACTTATCGCGCCAGCGCCTATTTTCCGGGCGAGCCCGATGAGGCAGAGTTCTTCGACTGGCGGCGCAGTCATCATGTGACGTTTGGCCATGATGTCTGGATCGGCCATGGGGCGATCGTGCTGCCGGGCCG
>CAZQMD010000363.1:0-4745 GCA_964594185.1 uncultured Afipia sp.
CCCGACTAAGCCCAGCAGACGTTGCGTGCTCCGCACGCCATACACGATCGAAAGCTTGGCGGCCGGAATCCCGATTGACGTGTCAGTATGCGCGTAGCGAAAGTCACAGGCCATCGACAGGTGGCAACCGCCACCGAGGCAATATCCTTCAACAACAGCGATGACCGGCTTCGGTGCATTTGCAATGGCGTCCGAGGATGCATCCACTGCGACCTCATAGGCCTTGCTTTCCGCGACATTCGAGCGGACTTTTGCGAACTCCGAAACATCGGCGCCGACACTGAAGTTTCCACCCGCTCCAGTCAGGATAATCGCGCGAACGTCAGGACTGCTACCCAGTAGCGTGAAGATTTCAGCAATCCCCTGCCACATGGCCAGCGTCATCGCGTTGCGCACCGCCGGACGGTTCAGTGTCACCACCGCGACGCTGTCCTGAATGGCAACGTCAATATCAGCCAATGTCTTTCTCCTCGGGGGCGGAAGAACGCCGATCGTCAGAAATTATTCGGGGCGCGTTGCGTTGCAGTGCCGCAACTACATATCTCATCTTTTCGGGAATCGGAGTCGGCCGTCCACTCTCGCGATCAACATAGACGTGGACGAAATGCCCTTGCGCCGACGCTTCGTCCTCATCGTCCTTGTACATGCCTATCTCGTAACGAATGCTACTTCTGCCCAAATGACCGACCCGTAATCCGACATTAATCTTGGAAGGAAAGCCAATCGACTTGAAGTAACGGCACGTCGTTTCCGCCACCAGGCCGATCACAGAACTCTTCTCGATATCGAGAACATCATTTTCGATCAGGTACTGGTTCACAATCGTATCGAAAAACGAATAGTACGTCGTGTTGTTCATATGGCGATACGAGTCATTGTCCATCCAGCGCGTCGTCATCGTCTGGAAGTACATATAAGCGTCGCGCTTCTCCGGCTTGGGCCGGTCCGTCACAGCGAAGCCTCGTAGATAGCCAGTACGTCGTCACGGACAACCTCTCGCGGATTGTTGATAAGAAGGCGCGTCTGCTTCATTGCATCGTCGGCCAGCAAACCGAGATCTTTTTCTGCGATTCCTACATCGCTTAGTCGCGTCGGCAAACCGAGCTCAACCGGAAGCGCCGACAGCATCTCCACGAGCGCTTTGGTACAATCGGCCGCATTTCCCTTGGCACTGGGCGTCAGGATCTCGGCAAGTTCGCCATAATGTTGCTCAGCGGAGCTTGCGTTGAAGCGGATGACTTGCGGCAGCACCAGCGAATTCGACAATCCATGCGGAACGTGAAAGCGCGCACCGACCGGATAAGCCAGCGCATGCACGGCCGCCACCGGCGCGTTTGCAAACGCCATACCGGCCAGCATCGAGCCGAGCAGCATGTTGTGACGAGCCTCGCGATTGGTACCGTTGCGGCAAGCTTCGTGAATGTTGCCGCCAAGCAGCCGCAGGGCGTCGCGCGCGAGCGCATCCGATAGCGGATTCTTCAGACGTTTGCTGGTGTAGGATTCGATTGCATGAACCATCGCGTCGATGCCGGTGGCCGCAGTCACCGCAGATGGAAGTCCTAGAGTGAGTTCCGCATCGAGCACCGCCCAATCCGGCAGCAGGACCGGTGAAACGACGCCTTTCTTCTCGCCCTCACCTGTCGTCACGATGGAGATTGGCGTGACCTCGGAGCCAGTCCCCGCCGTCGTCGGCACCAGTACGAGTGGCAGGCGGCGGCCCTTGACCATGCCGACCCCATAGATGTCGTCGAGCTTTTCCTGTCCGACGGCGAGAAGTGCCACAAGCTTAGCAACATCCATCGAACTGCCGCCGCCGATGGAAACAACGCCATCGACCTTTGCATCCACTGCAATCTTGACCGCAGCATCGATCACGTGGACCGGTGGATCGGCCTGCACATCAGTGAACAAGGTGACAGCCACGCCCTGTTGCTCGAGCCCCTGCAATCCGGCCTGCAAAAGCCCAGCCCCCTTCACACCGGGATCACTCACCAGAAGGACGGACTTGCAACCCAGAGATGTGACCAGTTCGCCGATACGCGACGAACTGCCAGGCTCGACCAGAATGGATTTGGTGGATTGAAAGACGAAACCCTGCACTCCGAACTCCGTTCAACCTTGGGCCAAGCTGCGCGCCGCGATGCGACTAATAGCTCTCGATCCCATCGAAATGGTAACTTGCATAAGTAGACTTATTTCGATGACGGATGTCAACTCGCTATGGATTTCTTTTCCTCTTTCGCAGATGCGGTCCGGCGTGCTTTCGCTGACGCAAAAGCCGCGCTGATTTCGCCGACGATGCCACGACGGAACAACAGCACACAGACCATGAAGATGAAGCCGATGACGATCGGCACTTTACTGGACAAATCGACGGCAATCGGTCCGATTTGAACCGCACCAAGGCCCGACAAACGGCTTTCGAGGGCCACTACCAATATGGCGCCGATGACCGGGCCGAGCGGCGTGCCGAGGCCTCCGAGCAGGCACATCAAAATCACATTGCCGGATTGAGTCCAGTGCGCATCGGGCAACCCGGCAAAACCAAGCGTCAACGCCTTGACACCGCCCGCGAGACCGCCGATCGCCGCCGACATCGTGAAAGCGGACAGTTTGTACTTCTGAACGTCGTATCCGAGCGAAATCGCACGCGGTTCGTTATCGCGAATGGCCAGCAATACCTGACCGAACGGCAACTCCATAACCCGCTGGAAGCCCCAGACCACCGCGATCAAGATGATCAGAACGAACGCATACATTGTGATGTCGCTGGACAGGTCGACGACCCCAAAGAGCGCACGGCGAGGAATGCGCTGCAATCCATCCTCTGCACCGGTGAACGGTGCCTGCACGCAAACGAAGTAGACCATCTGCGCCAACGCCAGCGTGATCATCGCGAAATAAATGCCCTGTCGGCGAATGGCCATGCCGCCCATCACAGTTCCCAACGCGACACCCACGACAAGGCTGGCAGCCAGCGCCAGTTCAGGCGTAAAGCCCCACGCCTTCGTTGCGTAACCTGCCACATACGCGCCCATACCGAAGAAGGCCGCATGACCGATCGAGAGCAGACCGACATTGCCGGTAAAGAAATTGAACGCGACGGCGAACAACGCCAGCGCGACGCACTTCATAAGGAACTGGGGATAGAGTCCCGTCAGTGGCGCCAGAATGCCGACGCTGGCGAGCACGATCAGGAGAACTGTGGATGTCTTCATGGTCCGGCTCATGCTTCACGTCCAAACAAACCGGCGGGGCGCACCAGAAGTACGATCGCCATGACGATGAAAACGACGGTCGAGGACACCTCAGGATAGAACACCTTCGAAAGTCCCTCGATGACGCCGAGCGCCAGTCCAGTGGCGATGGCGCCCGCGGTCGAACCCAACCCACCGATCACGACGACGGCAAACGTCACGATCAGGATGTTCGAGCCCATGAGCGGCTGAACCTGATAGATTGGCGCCGCCAACACTCCCGCGAATGCAGCAAGCCCTGCGCCCAGCGCGTAGACGAACGTCACCATCATCGGGACGTTGATGCCGAGCGCTTGAAGCATCTTCGCATTCTCGGTGCCGGCGCGCAGATAGGAGCCCAGACGTGTACGCTCAATCAGGAACCATGTCGCAAAACACACGGCCAGCGACACGCCGACGATCCAGACCCGGTAAATCGGCAGTCGCATGAAGCCGAGATCGATCAGGCCGCGCAGTTCCAGCGGAGTCGGATATGGCAGACCCGCCGAACCGTAGATGTCGCGAAAGATCCCCTCCAGAACCAGCGCGAGGCCGAATGTGAACAGCAGACCATAGAGGTGATCGAGGCCGACAAGACGGCGCAGCAGCAGCCGCTCCACCAATGCTCCGAATGCACCGACAATGACAGGCACCAGCAACAGCGACCACCAGTAATTCACACCAAGTTTCTGCATGGCGAGATAGACGCCAAATGCACCCAGCATGTAGAGGGCGCCGTGCGCAAAATTGATGACGTTAAGAAGCCCGAAGATCAACGCAAGACCAAGGCTCAGGATCGCATAGAAGCAACCGTTCACCAGACCGATGGTGATTTGTCCGAGCAGCACCTGTAACGGAATATCGAACATCTCAGCCCTCAAACGCCCAGCGTGCGATCAACGAGTTCAGCTTGCGCCGCGAGTTCTGACGCGGACAGCTGCATCGTGACATTACCATGCTCAACTACAAGAAATCTGTCCGCGAGCGGTTCGGCGAAGTACTTGTTCTGCTCGACAAGCAGGATGGTGTAACCCCGCGACTTCAACTCCGTGATAAGATCGAACAACCGATCAACGATCACTGGCGCAAGTCCCTCGGAAATCTCGTCGAGTAACAGCAGCTTCGCACCGGTCCGCAGGATCCGTGCAATCGCAAGCATCTGCTGCTCTCCGCCCGACAGCCGCGTGCCGGGAGTCTGACGCCGCTCGGCCAGATTGGGCAGCAGCGTATAGATCTCCTCGATAGGCATACCACCGCTCGATTGTTTCGGCGGCAGCAGGAGATTTTCCTCGCACGAGAGCGACGCGAAAATACCCCGTTCTTCCGGGCAATATCCGACACCGAGGCGCGTAACCAGATGCGGCGCCAGATGAATGATATCCTTTCCGCCGATGCGGATCGTACCCTGGCGTTTGTCGAGCAATCCCATGATCGCGCGCAGTGTCGTGGTCCGGTCGCTGCCGTTGCGGCCAAGCAGAGCGACCACTTCCCCGCGCTGCAGGGAAAACG
>CAZQMD010000364.1:0-4743 GCA_964594185.1 uncultured Afipia sp.
GCGCACCTGACGGTGACGACGGCGGCGGCCGAGAAGGTTTACCGGTCCCACGGGCCGGAAGCGCAGGTGAATATCGCTCTGCGCGCTGGAGCCGACGCGCGGCTCGCCTGGCTGCCGCAGGAAACCATCGTGTTCGATCAGGCCCGCGTCGCGCGGCGGATCGATATCGATCTGTCGCCGACTGCCTCGCTGCTGTTGTGCGAGATCGTGGTGTTCGGCCGCGCCGCCATGGGCGAGGTCATGACGCGCGGCAGCTTTACGGATCGCTGGCGCATGCGGATCGACGGCAAGCTCGTCTTCGCCGAGACGGTCCGGCTCGATGGCAACATTTCGAAAAAGCTCTCACGCCGCGCCGTCGCCAATGGCGGTATTGCCATCGGCACTGCGCTGATCGTGCCGGGCGATGAAGCCATTGTAGAGCGCGTGCGCGAAGCTTCCGAAGCTTTTGGTGCGGAAGTCGGTATCTCCGCTTGGAACGGATTTGCAATGGCGCGGTTCTGCGCACAAGATGCAGCAAAGCTCCGCGCCGATATGATGAAAGTGCTGGAACGTGTGAGTCCATCGGGCTTGCCGCGACTCTGGCTCAATTAACCCCATCGCCTGATCGATAAGACCAACCGGATATTGCCCGCATGAATTTGTCTCCCCGTGAGAAAGACAAGCTCCTGGTTTCCATGGCCGCCATTGTTGCGCGGCGGCGTCTGGAGCGGGGCGTCAAGCTCAATCATCCGGAAGCGATTGCAATCATCTCGGACTTCATCATTGAAGGCGCACGCGATGGCCGCACTGTTGCCGATCTGATGAAAGCCGGTGCGGAAGTCATCACCCGCGAGCAGTGCATGGACGGCATTGCCGAGATGATCCACGACATTCAGGTCGAAGCGACGTTTCCCGATGGAACGAAGCTCGTGACCGTGCATGAACCCATTCGTTGAGGCATTCAGATGATCCCCGGTGAACTCTTCATCAAGGACGGCGACATTGAACTCAATGCTGGCCGCAAGACGGTGACGCTGACGGTAGCGAACACCGGTGATCGGCCGATTCAGGTCGGCTCTCACTATCATTTCTTCGAGACCAATCCGGCACTGAAGTTCGATCGCAAGAAGGCGCGCGGCATGCGGCTTGATATCGCGGCGGGGACGGCCGTGCGGTTCGAGCCCGGTCAGACCCGCGAAGTCCATCTCGTCGCACTGGCCGGCAAGCGCACGATCTACGGTTTCCGCGGCGACGTGATGGGCAAGCTGTGAGCGGCATCCTTTTCAAGGCAGGGGCACTGTAATGGCCACCAAAATTTCCCGCTTGGTCTATGCGGACATGTTCGGTCCCACGACCGGGGACAAGATCCGGCTCGCCGATACGGATCTCATCATCGAGGTGGAGAAGGACTTCACCATCTACGGCGAAGAGGTCAAGTTCGGCGGCGGCAAGGTGATCCGCGACGGCATGGGTCAAAGCCAGATCACCAACAAACAGGGCGCGGCCGATACCGTCATCACCAACGCGCTGATTGTGGATCACTGGGGCATCGTCAAGGCGGACGTTGCGATCAAGGATGGTCTGATCGCGGCCATCGGCAAGGCGGGCAATCCGGATATCCAGCCCGGCGTCACCATTGTGATCGGCCCCGGCACCGACATCATCGCGGGTGAGGGCAAAATTCTCACCGCGGGCGGCTTCGACTCGCATATTCACTTCATCTGCCCGCAGCAGATCGAGCATGCGCTGATGAGCGGCGTCACCTCGATGCTGGGCGGCGGCACCGGCCCTTCGCATGGCACCTTCGCGACCACCTGCACACCGGGGCCATGGCATATGGCGCGGATGATCCAGTCGTTCGACGCGTTTCCTGTGAATCTCGGCATTTCCGGCAAGGGCAATGCGTCGCGGCCTGCGGCATTGATCGAGATGATCAAGGCCGGCGCCTGCGCGCTGAAGCTGCACGAGGACTGGGGCACGACGCCGGCCGCAATCGACAATTGCCTGTCGGTCGCCGACGACCACGACATCCAGGTCATGCTGCATTCGGACACGCTCAACGAATCCGGCTTCGTCGAGGACACGATCAAGGCCTTCAAGGGCCGCACCATCCATGCCTTCCACACCGAAGGCGCCGGCGGCGGCCACGCGCCGGACATTATCAAGGTCGCGGGTCTGAAAAACGTGCTCCCGTCGTCCACCAATCCGACCCGGCCGTTTACGCGCAACACCATCGACGAGCATCTCGACATGCTGATGGTCTGTCACCATCTCGATCCGTCGATTGCAGAAGATCTGGCGTTCGCCGAAAGCCGCATCCGTAAGGAAACCATCGCGGCGGAAGATATCCTTCATGATCTTGGTGCGCTCTCGATGCTCTCATCCGACTCGCAGGCGATGGGCCGCCTCGGCGAAGTCATCATCCGCACCTGGCAGACCGCCGACAAGATGAAGAAGCAGCGCGGCGCATTGCCGGAAGACAAGGGCAAGGACAACGACAACTTCCGCGTGAAGCGTTACATCGCGAAATACACCATTAATCCGGCGATCGCCCATGGCGTGTCGAAGCTGATCGGATCGGTCGAGAAGGGCAAGATGGCGGACCTCGTGCTGTGGTCGCCCGCTTTCTTCGGCGTGAAGCCGGATTGCATCGTCAAGGGCGGCACCATCGTCGCCGCGCCGATGGGCGACCCGAATGCCTCGATCCCGACGCCGCAGCCGGTGCATTATCAGCCGATGTTCGGTGCCTACGGCAAGGCGCGAACGGCGTCGTCGGTGGTGTTCACATCGAAGGCCGCGATTGCGGGTGGGCTTGCGCGAAAACTCGGCATCGACAAGAAATTGTATGCTGTTTCAAACACCCGTGACCGGATTTCGAAGAAAAGCATGATCCACAATGGCGCGACGCCGAATATCGAGGTCGATCCGGAGACCTACGAGGTCCGCGCCGACGGCGAATTGCTGACCTGCGCGCCTGCGGAGGTGCTGCCCATGGCGCAGCGCTATTTCATGTACTAGGGTCCGCCCGACATCAAGAAAACGCCGGGAGGATACCTTGATTTACGTTGTTGCGACTTTGACCATCAAGCCTGAGACGCGCGCGGACATGATTGCCGCCGCGAAAGCATGCATCGCAGAAACCCGGAAGGAAGCAGGCAACATCGCCTACGATCTGCATGAGAGCGTGACCGATCCCACCAAGCTGGTGTTCGTCGAGCAGTGGGAAAATGCCGAAGCGCTGGTGCCGCATCGCAAGGCCGAGCACATGAAGACATTCGGACGCGTCGTCGTGAACTGCTTGGCGGCGCCGCCCAAGATCGAAGTCATCACCCCGGCGAATGTGGAAGTCCGATGATCTATGTCGTCGCCACGACCAAGGTGAAGCCCGAGCACCGGACGGCCTATGTCGCCGGTGCGAAGGACTGCATCGCCGAGACCCGCAAGGAGCCAGGCTGCATCGCTTACGATCTGCACGGCAGCGTGTCCGATCCGGATACGTTCGTGTTCGTCGAGCGCTGGGAGAGCCACGATCATCTCGCCGCACATCGCCTGACGCCGCATCTGAAGGCGTGGCGCGCGCTCTCGGGTCCGTTCAAGGCGTCGCCGACCGCGATCGAAGTGATCATTGGCGGCGAAGTGCAGAAGCTCACGTCATGATCCGCGCCACGCAGGTCCGCCCGCAGGTTCGTTGGACCGAGGCCGCCGCAGATACGGTGGTGCTTGATTTCGACGACCGTCATCGCCGCCGCATGGCGATGACGGGCACGCGCGGGTTGGAATTCCTGCTGGATCTGGAAGAAGCCGTCGCCTTGCGCGGCGGCGATGCACTGGTGCTGGAAGACGGGCGATTGATCGAAGTGGTCGCAGCACCCGAACCGCTGGTGGAAATCCGGGGCGCCGATCCGCATCATCTGGTACGGATCGCATGGCATCTCGGCAACCGGCACCTTCCGACGCAGATTGTCGGAAAGGGCCTGCGCATCCGTCGCGATCATGTGATCGAGGACATGGTGCGCGGTCTTGGTGCGCGCGTGATCGTCATTGAAGCGCCGTTCGACCCGGAAGGCGGCGCTTATGCCGGGGGCGGCCATGCCGGGCATGGTCATGACCATCATCAGGATCATGGCCATCATAAACACGGCGGCCACGATCATGCGCATCATGATCACGGCCATCATCACCACGATCATGGTCATGACAATCATGACCACGAACATCATCATGGTCACAGCCATGCTCATGACCACGGGCACTGAGCACGATCCACAGCAACTTGCCGCCGACACGGATGAATCGGCTGCGCTGTTCCGGCTGATGACATGGCTCTCGCCGTCGTTCCCGGTCGGCTCGTTTTCTTATTCGAGCGGCATCGAATGGGCGGTCGAGGCCGGTGACATCACCAGCATGATCACGCTGCAGGAGTGGCTTGCTGCCATGCTGCTCGATGGCGCCGGCTTTTGCGATGGCACGCTGCTCTGTCATGCGTATCGGGCTGCGGCTGCAGATGACGGCAAGACGTTGAACGATGTCGCCGAACTTGCCGCGGCATTCGTGCCTTCGCGCGAGCGGCACCTGGAAACCACGGCCCAAGGGCGGGCGTTCGTCGAGATTGCGCGCTCGGCGTGGAATTGCGACACGCTCAGCCTTCTGGCCTCACATGTCACCGGACCGGTGACCTATCCAATAGCTGTCGGTGTGACGGCAGCCGGACATCGGCTTCCGCTCGGGCTGACGCTGCACGCATTTCTGCATGCCACGACATCG
>CAZQMD010000365.1:0-4738 GCA_964594185.1 uncultured Afipia sp.
GGACTTTGAGAGCGATCTCGAACGGGCATATCTCAAAGAGCCTCGGCGAAATAGAGCATTTGCGGGCGAAAGCGCAAGCCGCGTTTGTGCGCAATCGGTGACAGCAGTTATGGGAAATCTAGGCTTTCCAAAGGCTTATCGAACACCCTTCCGTGATCGGCCGCTCTCGGCCATCGCGATCCATGCCGCCGCCGGCCGTCCGACCCAGGGCTGGCTGGTGGCCGGACCGCAGATCCTACCCGTCGCGCTGGGGCGCGGCGGAATCAAGGCCAACAAATTCGAGGGCGACGGCGGCACTCCGCGCGGCATCTTCCACCCGGTCCGGCTGTGGTGGCGTGCGGACCGACATCCCCGGCCCCGGACCCATCTGCCGATCCGCGCCATCACATCCGCCGACGCATGGTCAGAAGACCCCGCCGACCGGCATTACAACCAGGCCGTGATCCGCGCGCCGGGCGCCGATGGCGACCGGCTGATGCGTGACGATCATCTCTACGATTTCATTGTCGAGATCGATCACAACACCCGGCCCCGTATTCCCGGACGCGGCAGCGCCGTGTTCATTCATCTCGCCCGCGAAAAATTCGGACCGACTGCTGGCTGTGTCGGCCTGACGCGCAACGCGATGTTGCGCTTGCTCGCGCGACTCGGGCCGCATACGAAAATCGTGATCGGGTGAAACCGCTCGTCATTGCGAGCGAAGCGAAGCAATCCACTCTTTCGAATCAAAGATATGGATTGCTTCGTCGCCATAGCGCGTCGAAGGCGCGCGTAAACGCGCTAATGGCTCCTCGCAATGACGACAGATCTCCTGGTCCGAAGCCAGTTAGCGACGACCGAAAATCGCGGAGCCAACGCGAATATGGGTCGCGCCGAGCTGGATCGCGGTTTCGAAATCCGCGCTCATGCCCATCGACAGCAATGCGAGTCCGTTCCGCGCGGCAATCTTTGCGGTGAGAGCAAAGTGCGGCGCTGGCGGTTCATCGACCGGCGGAATGCACATCAGGCCTGAAATCCGCAAGCCATACACATCACGGCAGCTTGCGATGAACGCATCGGCGTCCGCAGGTGCGACGCCCGCCTTCTGCGGCTCTTCGCCTGTGTTCAACTGAACGAACAGCTCCGGATGCCGGTCTTGCTTAACGATCTCTTTCGCCAGTGCTTCGCAAAGGCTTGCGCGGTCCACCGAGTGGATGGCATCGAATAGCGCCACCGCTTCCTTCGCCTTGTTCGACTGCAAGGGACCGATTAGGTGAAGCGCGAGGCCCGGATACTTCGCCATCAGATCAGGCCATTTCGATTTGGCTTCCTGAACCCGGTTTTCACCGAACACGCGCTGGCCGGCCTCGATGACCGGCTCAATCGCATCGCCGCTGAAGGTTTTCGAGACGGCAACAAGCGTGACCGATGATCGCTCACGGCGCGCATCGCGGCACGCGCGCGTAATCTCACGCTCCACCACGGAGAGCCCGTTTGGTGAATCGGATATTACCGGCATCATCTTATCCACAGCCATCGAGCTAAACCTGCGTCAAATATGGCGATCATTAGAATTTTAAGGAAATCCGGAAAGGGTCTTTGAAGACCTTTCTTGTAGGTGTTGGCGTGGGGCAAGGGAATACCGATGTCAATCGCCAGCTTCGGCCGCAATACGTCAAAACTCAAGGCGCTGCTTGGGATTCGCGCGCGCCTTGTGATTCTGGCGTTGATTCTCGTCGTTCCGCTGATGCTCGACCGTGTGCGCCTGCTCGAAGACACCCGCTCCAAGCAGGTGGTACAGGCGGCGAACGAGCTGTCCGAACTTGCCAAGCATACCGCAGACGCGCAGCGCGAGATCATCTCGACGGTGCAGGCCGTCGTGAAATCCTCCGCCTATATTTATTCAGCAGCGTCGCGTCAGGGCCGCGGCTGCGCGATCATGCGCGCCAGCCTGCGCGTCGACCTGCCATGGATCAGAAGCCTCTCGGTGATCGGCCGCGACGGCATCGTCGGCTGCTCGACCTCGCAGGCCGTTGTCGGCCTCGATCTCAGCGACCGGGATTATTTCAAGCGCGCCCGCGACGATCATGAATTCGTGGTGAGCGATTACATCTTCAGCCGCGCCGCAAATCTTCCGACCATCATGGCCGCCTATCCGGTCTCGGCCATCGACGGCGGACAGGAAGCCGTCATTATCGCCGCCGTTGACTTGCAGTGGATGTCGCAGCTCATCAGCAATCGCAGCATGCGCGCCGGCATGTCGGTGTTGCTGGTGGACGGCAAGGGAATCATTCTGGCTGCGCCGGAAGACAGCGCGAGCCTGATCGGCCGCCCCCTGAAGGACACATCGCTGCTTGAGGCCGTCACACTGCGCGAAATCAATCTCGATCGCGAGTACGGTTCGATCTCGTTCGAATCCGCCGACGGCGAAAAGAAAGCCGTCTCGTTCGCCCGCGTGACCGGCACGCGCGCACGCATGATCGTCAGCATCAATCAGTCGCTGATGCTTGCCGACATCAATCGCGATATCCGGACCGCCTATATCCAGCTTGCGGTTGTCGGATTTATCACCCTGCTGGGCGCATGGTTCGCAGGCGAGCGCCTGATCATGCGGCCTGTGCGCATGATGACGGACATGACCAAAAGATTCGGCCGCGGCGAACTGTCGGCGCGGACATCAAGCGCCACGCTGCCGGCAGAATTCATTCCACTCGCCAGAGCCTTCGACGCGATGGCATCGCAGTTGTCCGAGCGCGAACGCGAAATGGCCGCGGCCAACGACCGGCTGACCGTGATCGCCTCGCTCGATCTCGTCTCCGGTCTGGCAAATCGCCGTGGCTTCCAGAGCCGCCTTGAATTCGAATGGATGAAGGCGCTGCAGTCCGGCGAACGGCTGTCGGTGCTGATGATCGATGTCGATCACTTCAAATTGTTCAATGACACTTACGGGCACCCGGAGGGTGACGCCTGCCTCAAGCGCGTCAGCGAGGTGCTGGCCGCCATCGCCAATTCCTGCAACGGCTTCGCCGCCCGCTACGGCGGCGAGGAATTCTGCCTGCTGCTGCCCGACAGCGACGAGTCCCGCGCCATGCAGATCGGCGAAGCGGTCCGCGCGGCGGTGGAAAATCTGGCGATTCCGCACCTGACCAGCCCCACCAGGGCCGTCACGGTCAGTGTCGGGGTTGCGACCGTGGCGCCCGGCGATACCGAGCCGCAGGACGACCTGATCGAGGCCGCCGACGCAGCGCTCTATGCGGCCAAGCGCCGGGGCCGGAACGCCGTGGTCGAGCACGGCCTGACCAAGCCTGCCGTGCCGGCGATTTCGCTCGCCGGCTAGGCCAGAGCGGCCCAGATTCGCGCCTAAAGCGTTGACCCGTCGCGGTCTTTTGTGGCTAGTCTGCCGCTCCTTATTCCCCTTTGGCAGACGACCGACCTGATGAGCACCGAACGCTACAACGCCCGCGAATCCGAACCGCGGTGGCAGAAGATCTGGGACGAGCGCGCGATCTTCGCCACGCGCAACGACGATCCCCGGCCGAAATACTATGTGCTCGAGATGTTCCCGTATCCGTCGGGACGCATCCATATGGGACACGTCCGCAACTACACTATGGGCGACGTGGTCGCGCGTTACATGCGCGCCAAGGGCCACAACGTCCTGCACCCGATGGGCTGGGATGCGTTCGGCCTGCCGGCGGAGAATGCCGCGATCGAACGCAAGGTCGCACCGAAGGCGTGGACCTATGAGAACATCGCCACGATGAAAAAGCAGCTCCAGACCATGGGGCTGTCGCTCGACTGGTCCAGAGAATTCGCGACCTGCGATCCGAGCTACTACAAGCATCAGCAGAAGATGTTTCTGGATTTCATGAAGGCGGGGCTGGCCGAGCGCGAAAAGCGCAAGATCAACTGGGACCCGGTCGACATGACCGTGCTCGCCAACGAGCAGGTGATCGACGGCAAGGGCTGGCGTTCCGGCGCTGTTGTCGAACAGCGCGAGATGAACCAGTGGGTCTTCAAGATCACGAAGTACTCGCAGGACTTGCTCGACGCGCTGGATACGCTCGACCGCTGGCCGGACAAGGTGCGTCTGATGCAGCGCAACTGGATCGGCCGCTCTGAAGGCTTGCTGATCCGCTTCGCGCTCGATGCAGCAACCGCACCAAACGGCGAAAGCGAACTGCGGATTTTCACCACACGCCCCGATACACTGTTCGGCGCAAAGTTCATGGCGATTGCGGCGGATCATCCGCTGGCGCAGGCGGCTGCGCTGAAGAATCCAAAACTCGCCGAGTTCATCGCCGAGACAAAGCGTCAGGGCACGGCGCAGGAAATCATCGACACTGCCGAGAAACAGGGTTTCGACACCGGCATCAAGGCCGTGCACCCGTTCGATCCCGAATGGAAGCTGCCAGTCTACGTCGCGAATTTCGTGCTGATGGAATACGGCACCGGCGCGATCTTCGGCTGTCCCGCGCACGACCAGCGTGACCTCGACTTCGTCAACAAGTACAATCTCGGCAACACGCCGGTGGTCTGTCCTGAAGGACAGGACCCGAAGACGTTCGTGATCACCAACACCGCCTATGACGGCGATGGCCGCATGATCAATTCCCGCTTCCTCGACGGCATGACCATCGAAGCCGCGAAGGAAGACGTCGCCAAACGCCTTGAAAGTACGACGCGTGGCAACATGCCCGTCGCCGAGCGGCAGGTGAACTTCCGCCTGCGCGACTGGGGCATTTCGCGCCAGCGCTAC
>CAZQMD010000366.1:0-4692 GCA_964594185.1 uncultured Afipia sp.
ATGCCGCGATATGCAGGCGAGGGACCGCAGTCGGAATGATCGCTTCGCGCAGCTTGGCTTCGCCGACGAGCACATCGTAAGTCGAGCAGTTGCGGTTGCGGCGATCGATGCCGAGGCCGGTCGAGGCGTTGCCCTGCGGATCGAGGTCGACAATCAGCACCCGCTCGCCGATGGCGGCCAGCGCCGTACCGAGATTGATGGCAGTCGTGGTCTTGCCGACGCCGCCCTTCTGGTTGGCCAGCGCCAGAATCCGGGGATGACCCGGCTTGGCTGCCGAAGCGCCGTTCTCGTCCTGAAAAATTCCATCGATGCCAACCATGTGCCTGGCCATGCCTTGTTGCTGCTGGACGCCTTATCGCCGCTCAATGGCATTGAGCTCGACGATCCAGCCGTGTCCGCCGGTGCGGCTGGGATGAAGAAGAGGCTGTATATTCCAGTATTTAGTAGCTTCCGTCAATTCAGCCTCTACATCTTGTCCTTTCAAGAACAAGGCTTTGGCGCCTCGCTGCACCAAGGGTGCAGCAAAACCCAGCAACATATGTAGAGGAGCGACCGCGCGGGCAGTGACGCAATCGACCGGCGCCTGCAAGCTATCCACATAATCCCCGATGTCAGCGAGGACAACCGACCCCGGTGCGCCGGTGACGCGCAGGGCCTCGCGCAGGAACGCGGCCTTCTTGGCGATTCGCTCGACAAGCTGGACGGTCGCCTCCGGATACTCCGCCATGGCGCAGGCAAGCACGACACCGGGAAAGCCGCCGCCGCTGCCGAAGTCGAGCCAGTGCCGGGCGTTCGGAGCCAGATCCAGAAGCTGAAGCGAATCGGAGATGTGCCGGGTCCAGAGCTGGGGCAACGTGGACGGCGCGATCAGATTGGTCTTGGCTTGCCATGCCACCAGGAGATCCACATAGCGATCGAGCCGCGCTTCTGTTTCACGTGAAACAGGAGTCAGCGCCAAAGCCGCCGCCTTGTCCACAGCCGGAATGGAAATCGGGGCCGCTTTGGCCATGTTCAGGCCGAGACGGGAGAGCGGCGCGCCTCACGGCGCAGATAGGCCGCCAGGATCGCCAGCGCTGCGGGTGTCATGGCTTCGATCCGCCCCGCCTGCCCGATGGTCCGGGGCCGGACCTTCTCAAGCTTCTGCCGGGCTTCGTTGGAGAGGCCGGGCACAGCCTGATAGTCTACATCGGTGAGGATAAGATTCTCGTCTCGGCGGAAGGCCTGCACATCGGCAGCCTGACGGGCGAGATACACATCGTACTTGGCGTCGATCTCAAGATGGACCGCGATCTTCGGATCGATCTCGCCAAGCTGCGGCCAGATCGAGACGACATTCGCCCATTCCACCTCGGGATAAGCCAGCATTTCAAAGGCCGTGCGGCGCTGGCCGTCATGATTGAGCATCAGGCCGTGTTTCGCGGCTTCATTCGGGGTCACCGAGAGCGATTTCGCCAGCGATTTGGCAGAATTGAGCGCGGCCATCTTGGCGGCGTGCCGCCCTGCCCGATCTGTCCCCACACATCCGAGTGCAATTCCCCGGTCCGTCAGGCGCTGATCGGCATTGTCAGCCCGAAGCGTCAGCCGGTATTCAGCCCGCGAAGTGAACATCCGATAGGGTTCGGTGATGCCGCGGGAGGTCAGATCGTCGATCATCACCCCGAGATAGCCATCGGCCCGGTCGAACACGGCAGGCTCTCCGCCTCCGGCCAGGATCGCGGCGTTCAGCCCGGCCACCAGACCCTGAGCCCCGGCTTCTTCATAGCCGGTGGTGCCGTTGATCTGTCCCGCCAGGAAAAGCCCCGGCACCCGCCGGGTCTGCAGGGTCGGCTCCAGTTCACGTGGATCGACGTGATCGTATTCGATGGCGTAACCCGGACGAACCATTTTCACCCGTTCGAGGCCCGGAATGCTTTCCAGAATGGCCTGCTGAACCTCTTCCGGCAGCGATGTGGAGATGCCGTTGGGATAAACCGTGGTGTCGTCGAGCCCTTCCGGCTCAAGAAAGATCTGATGGCCATCGCGGTCGCCGAAGCGGACGATCTTGTCCTCGATGGACGGGCAATAGCGCGGGCCGGAGCTTTTGATCTGGCCGGAATACATCGGCGAGCGATGAACATTGGCCCGGATGATGTCATGGGTCGCGTTGGTGGTCCGGGTGATCCCGCATTCAATCTGCGGGGTCGTAATCCGGTCCGTCAGCACCGAAAACGGCTCGATCGGGTCATCGCCGGGCTGCATTTCGACCGCAGACCAGTCGATGGTGGACCCGTCGAGGCGCGGCGGGGTCCCGGTCTTGAGGCGGCCCAGCACAAAGCCGGCGCGCTCGAAAGACTTCGAAAGACCCATGGCGGGAGCCTCCCCGACCCGTCCTGCGGGCCAGTTTGTCTCGCCGAGATGGATCAGACCCCGCAAAAAGGTTCCGGTGGTCACGACCACCGCGCCGACAGCGAACTCACGGCCATCGGCCAAGCGGATTCCACTGATCCGGCCGTCAGAGAGAAGAAGCTCGTCCGCTTCGCCTTCGATCACGGTCAGCTTGGGTGTCCCTCGGATTTCGGCCTGCATCGCCGCCGCGTAAAGCTTGCGGTCGATCTGGGCGCGGGGGCCGCGTACAGCGGGGCCCTTGCGGCGATTCAAAACCCGGAACTGGATGCCGCCACGGTCCGCTATCCGGCCCATCAAACCGTCCAAGGCATCGATTTCCCGAACCAGATGGCCCTTTCCGAGTCCGCCAATAGCCGGATTGCACGACATCGCGCCGATGGTCGCGAACTGATGCGTCACCAGCGCGGTTTTGGCACCCTTGCGCGCAGATGCCGCCGCGGCTTCGCAGCCAGCGTGGCCTCCCCCAATCACAATAACGTCGAATGTCTGCATGGGCGCACTTCTATCGCTTTGGTGCGAAAGCTGAAAGACGGAATCGCTCAGGGTGTTTCACGTGAAACAAAGATAAGGCACAGACGGTCTGTTTCACGTGAAACACCGGTAGCGTGGAACCTGTTTCACGTGAAACAGGGCCAAAGGCCGACCCCGATCGGAACTAAGCCAGCGGCCTATTTCCCGATGCAGAACTCGCGGAAAATCACATCGAGAATGTCTTCGACATCGACCCGGCCCGTGAGTCGCCCCAATGAATGAATCGCGATTCGTAACTCCTCGGCCAGAATCTCGTCGCCCCTGCCGGCAGAGCGCCCTGCCCGATCCAGCGCGGCAACCGTCTCCTGCAGCAAGGTCCGGTGCCGGGCCCGGCTGACCAGCGCCATTTCACCCGAACCGAAATAATCCTGGGCGTAGGACACCAGCGCCCCGATCAATTCGGAGACGCCGTCCCCGCGTGACGCCGAAATATCGAACTGCGCCCCTTCCCCGTTTTTACTGCCGATCAGATCGACCTTGTTGCGCACGGTCCAGACTGGCGCATGATCGCCGTCGCTTACAGGTGATGGTGCGGCTTTCCCATTCGCATCGACCAGCCACAACACCAGATCCGATGTGCGCGCACGATCCCGCGCACGGCGCACACCTTCCTGCTCAACGGGATCGTGCGTCTCGCGCACACCGGCGGTATCGATCACCGTCACCGGATAACCGTCGAGATCGAGATGCACTTCGATCACATCGCGCGTGGTGCCGGCGTGCGGCGACACGATCGCCGCCTCGCGTCGCGCAAGACGATTGAGCAGCGTGGACTTGCCGGCATTCGGCGGTCCCGCAATCGCAACCGTGAGGCCTTCGCGCAGGCGTTCACTTTGTGCCGATGAAATAAGGGTTTCTTCGATTTCGGATTTGAGCGCTGCGATCTTCTTCAAGGCGGGCGCCACCAGCTCCGCCGACACATCGCCCTCGTCCGAGAAATCGATTCCCGCCTCAACAAGCGCCGACGCTTCGATGATTTGTTGCCGCCATGTCTCGGCTCTCGCACCGAGCAATCCTTTCAGATGCCGCAACGCCTGGCGCCGCTGCCGATCCGTGTCGGCATGAATGAGATCATCGAGACCTTCGGCTTCAGTGAGATCGAGCTTGCCGTTCTCGAACGCGCGCCGCGTAAATTCGCCGGGCTCGGCCGGACGAAAACCGTCGATGGCACCCAGCGCGTCGAACATCGCCGCGATCACCGCGCGGCCGCCATGAACATGAAATTCCGCGACGTCCTCTCCCGTGGCGCTGTTCGGCCCGGGAAACCAGAGCGTCACCGATTCGTCGATGGCGCTGCCGTCGAGGTCGTGCAGGGTGACGAATTGCGCAAGGCGAGGCGAGGGCAGCTGGCCGCACAGCCGCTCGACCGCAGCTCGGGTTTGCGGGCCGGAGACCCGGATAATGGCAATGGCCGATGGCGCGCGGCCGGACGACAGGGCGAAGATGGTCTGATCGGGAGATTGCATGGCCTATTTGGCGAACAGCTTTCAGGCAGGCAATGAAAATCCGGGCCAACGGATTTAAAGAAATTGCTGCGACGCAATATATTGCGGCTCTACTGCAGCAACTCATATATTGCGTCGCACAATATCCAGTAGACGCTTCAAAACAAAATGCCCGGCACAAGGCCGGGCATTGAGAGAGTGATTTGCGCTCGAATTCGGCGACCAGATCACGTGTTCATCGAATCGAAGAATTCCGAGTTGTTCTTGGTGTTGCGGAGCTTGTCGAGCAGGAAGTCGATCGCGTCCATGGTGCCCATCGGATTGAGGATGC
>CAZQMD010000367.1:0-4689 GCA_964594185.1 uncultured Afipia sp.
GTTTGCACCTGAATCGAACAGCGGATGCTCATAACTCCCGCTATGCCAGATTTCGCGAGGCTCGCGCACGGGATTAAGTGTCACGAACCATTGCTGGCTGGTTCGAATGTTCTGCAGCGCGTTCATCCAATACGTCACCATAGGACTCTCGGCCGCCTCGTGATCTGCACGGCCGATATAGTTCCAGCTCGACCATGCGGCACGGCGCTTTGGCATCAGCGCCGGATCCGAATGCAAGACCGCGCGGTTGACGCTATAGCGAAAGGCACCGAGCAACTTTCGCTCTCGTTCATCAACATCGGACAGTATCGACAGCGCCTGATCGGCGTGAGTAGCAATCACAACTTCATCGAAGCTGGCGACATTCCCGTCGCCGTCGCGCACGTCGACCTGTTCACCTCTTCGGCGAATTGACTGCACGCCGGTGGCGAGGCGAATCCGATCAGCATAACGCCGCGTCAATGCTTCGACATAGACGCGGCTGCCGCCGATAACAGTTCGCCATTGAGGCCGGTTGCGAATTTTCAGCAGTCCGTGGTTGTCATGGAACCGGATGAACGACGCGGCAGGATAGCCCAGTATGCTCCGGGCCGGCGCTGACCAGATCGCGCCAGCCATCGGCAGCAGGTGATCGTTCCGGAAGGCCGCGCCATAACGGCCAGCGTCCAGATAGTCGCCAAGCGTCGTGTGGATGCCATCAAGCAGAACGAGATCTCGCGGCGCTTCGCGGTAGAAACGCTGCAAATCGTTCAGCATCGACCAAAAACGCGGGCGCAGAACATTTCGCGGCTGGGCAAACAGCCCTGCGAGTTTCCCTCCGGAATATTCCAGATTGCCGTCCGCGAGAGACACGGCGAAGGACATCTCGGAAGCCTGTGTCGGGATACTCAAATGATCGAACAAGGCCGTAAGATTGGGATAGGTCGCCTCGTTATAGACAATGAACCCCGTATCAACCGCCACCTCTCCGCCGCCGTTCTTTACTGCGACGGTATTGGAATGACCGCCCACACGTCGGTCTCTCTCGTAGACAGTTACATTGTGGCTCTTGCTGAGCAGCCATGCTGCGGACATCCCTGCGACACCCGTCCCGACCACGGCAATGGACTTCCTGCTATTTTCGCATCGCATCCTGCAATTTTTCCGTCCGGTAACCGCAAACGGACGAGAACCTGAGCGAAATTTGCATTGGCGTGAAACCAAACGCCTCAGGGCCTCGTATCGTTTGCTGTGCAAACAATCATGACAATGATACGGGCCATACCGGCGCGGGTTTCAGCCCCTGGCAAAATGTCTGCTGGTCGGGGAACGATGGGGATTTGCGCCCGTATTACCGACCTGAAGGCCAAAAAGGGCGGAAAATTCAGCCTGCCGGAACTGGAGCCTCGAAAGGGCGGCGAGGTGAGCGAATATGACAGCGATTGAGGTTGCGCTCGCAATCGGGTCGCTGTCCGTCATGATGTCGCTGATCATGGCCGGGGCTTGGCTCGTTTGGCGCCAATCAGGAAATTCGGGCTGGATTGATACAATCTGGACATTTGGACTGGGCGCAATCGGTTGCGGCAGCGCGCTCCTGTCTCAAACCGGAAGCGAACGCAAATTCATCGTCGGGTTCCTGATTGCTTTATGGTCGCTGCGGCTGGGGTGGCATATTGCGCACCGCACAGCGGGGATCGTGGATGATCCCCGATATGCCGCTCTTGCAAAAGACTGGGGCGAAGACGCCTCACGCCAGATGTTCTGGCTCCTGCAGAAGCAGGCTTTGGTGAGCATCCCCCTAGTCCTTTCAATGCTGCTCGCGGCTTCAAACCCCTACCCGGCGATTCGTGTCCAGGACGTTCTCGCCATCCTGATCTTCATGGCTGCGATTGGCGGCGAAGCGCTTGCCGACGAGCAATTGCGTCGCTTCCGCCGGGCCCCGGAGAACAAGGGCTTGATCTGCGATGCCGGCCTGTGGCGATGGTCCCGCCATCCAAACTACTTTTTTGAATGGCTCGGCTGGCTGGCCTACCCCCTCTTTGCCATTGACCTCAGCGGCGGTTTCTCCTGGGGATTTGCAGCACTGGCCGGCCCCATCTGCATGTACTGGCTGCTGGTCTATGTATCCGGCATCCCACCGCTCGAAGACCATATGATTAGAAGGCATGGGGCGAAGTTTCGCGACTATCAAATGAAAACTTCAGCTTTTTTCCCTCGTCCCGCTCGTCAGGCAAGAACATCATGAGCATTGCGCAATCGGCGATCCGCCTTGGGGAATCAGTAGCGTGGCCGGACGCCTTGAGCCGCGCGATCATTAATCAACTTGTAGGGCGAACACGGCGATCTCTTTCGACTGCGCATGCCGACAATGCTGGATTCGCCCGCGAGATGGCCGCCTATCCGGTGGCCGTGCATACGGGAGACGCGAATGCCCAGCACTATGAAATCCCCGCAGATTTCTTTGCACTGATACTTGGTCCGCAGCGAAAGTACTCCTGCTGCCTCTACCATAACGAAACGCGGTCGCTTGCCGACGCAGAAGAACAGGCGCTTGCCATCACTGCGGACCATGCGGCGTTGGGTGATGGCCAGCGTATTCTCGAGTTAGGCTGCGGTTGGGGTTCGCTATCGCTCTGGATGGCCCGCCGCTATCCCGCTTCAAGCATCGTATCTGTATCGAACTCGCACTCGCAGCGTCAGCATATCTCCGACCAGGCCCGGAAAGAAGGACTGTCGAATCTCGAAATCATAACGGCGGACATGAATGACTTTATCCCGCCGGGGCAATTCGATCGCATCGTGTCCGTCGAGATGTTCGAGCATATGGCCAACTGGCGTCCGCTTCTGCAGCGGCTGAACCGGGCCCTCGTGCCGAACGGCCGTCTCTTTCTGCACGTGTTTAGCCACCGTTCCTCATCGTATCGCTTCGAGGCCGGCAACCGGGACGACTGGATAGCTCAACATTTTTTTACCGGCGGAATCATGCCGGGCCATTCGTTGATCCGGCAGTTTCCGGATATTTTTTCAGTCGATGCGGAATGGCGCTGGAGCGGAACGCATTATGAAAGAACGGCGAACGACTGGCTGGCGAACTACGATCGCAACAGCCAAGCAATCTTCGATATTCTTCAGCGGGTTTACGGGTCAGAAGCACGCCTCTGGCAGAGGCGCTGGCGGCTGTTCTTCCTCGCAACTGCGGGTTTGTTCGGCCATTCCGGTGGTGACGAATGGGGTGTCAGTCACTACCGGCTTCAGCCCGTCAGGTAGCCCTCAGTTCACGCTGTAACCGAACCAAGAACTGCCCAGACGCGTCAGAAAGCAGGATACAGCGGCCGCGACAGCCGTTGCAATCGCTCCATAGACAATATCCACGATGACGATCTGCAGCGACCAGTTGCGGAGGGTTGCATAGTTCGTGAGATCGTAAGTCGCGTAGGCGACCGCACCAAACAACAGACCCAAGGTAAACGCTGTGCCAGCCGATCCGGACCGAAGTCCGGGAAGTATGGCAAATACCAAAACGCCGATCGGATACATCGCATAAAATGCAACAGCCGGCCCAATCCGAACGTCGGGTAACAGAATATCGCCGAGTGTTGGCTTGTACAGAACCGGCCCCATCATACTCAGCCACATGGCGTCGGCGGCTCCAAACACAATCAAGGCGCTGACGTATCCTATAAGATAAACCATCTATTTCACACGATCCCGACCTGCTTCAGATACGTGGTCAGGCTGATTGAGTTTCAAAAGCAAGTTCTGAGCTGGTTCTGAATCCACTCCTGCGGCCACATCTAAGTGCCGTTTTATCCCATTCCAGCTCAAATCAGCTATCGCCTCAAGTTGGAGGGTGAGGATGCCGGAAGCCTTTATTGCAGTTTCCAACCGAACCCATTTGCGCGCCCCGCATTAATATGTTACTGATATGTCAGATCACCGTTCTTGGGAGATGGCAAATGGAACTCGCACAAAGCGTCATGGCAGACAGGCAGCGAAAGTACCGGGCAACCTACCGGGAGCGCGTGGCCGGCTGGTATAACGGCTGGCTCCACGTCTTGCTGATCTACACAATCGGCTTCACCGCCCTTTACGTGTACATCGCCAATATGCGCGACGTGCGCGCGTGGGAATTGCTGACGATCCCGGCTGTCTTCCTGATTGCTAATTTCTTCGAATGGGCCGTGCACCGCTACGTGATGCATCGTCCGTCAAATATTCCCGTGCTGCGCGCGGTCTACAGCCGGCACACGCTTATGCATCACCAGTTCTTTACCGAAGAGGAAATGCGTTTCGCCGATCATCACGATTGGCGCGTGACGTTCTTCCCGCCTTACGCTCTCGTCGTTTTCACCTTTATGTCGATTCCGGCGGGAATCGTGGCCGGATACATCATCTCTCCGAACGTCGGCTGGCTGCTGATAACGACCACCACCTCGATGTACCTGATTTATGAATTCATGCACTTCTGCTGCCATGTCGAGGAAAACTGGTTCGTACGCAATATGCCGTTCGTGAACACGATCCGCCGGCATCATACGGCACACCACAACCAGTCGATCATGATGGAGCGCAACATGAACCTGACCTTCCCGGTCATGGATTATGTGTTTGGGACCTCCGATCTCGATCGGGGTCTGCTCGGCCACATCTTTAACGGCTACAGCACGCGCTATGTGAAGACAAATATGCGCAAGACCGCGCGGACGCCGC
>CAZQMD010000368.1:0-4653 GCA_964594185.1 uncultured Afipia sp.
ATCACGCTGGCGGCGGCGCGCACACTTGCGCGGCTCAATCCTGGCATGACGTTGACCTATGTTACTGGCGCTGGCGCGGACAGCACCGAGCAGGGCCGCGTGATGTGGGCACGGGTCAAAGGCAAGACCGAGAACGATCTGCTCAAGCTGCCGTTCAAGGCGGCTTACATGTTTCGCCCCGGCGCGATCCAGCCGCTGCACGGTGTCCGGTCGAAAACCGCCTGGGTGCAGGGAATCTATGTCGCGACCGCGCCGCTTTTGAGCTTCCTGCATCGGGTGGTGCCGAACTATGTCACCACGACAGAGGAGGTCGGCCGGGCCATGCTCAGCGTCGCCAAACATGGCTACCCGAAGCGGGTTCTGGAAATGGAGGACATCCACAAGGGCGGGGCCTGACTGCGGTCTCAGCCGTGGCAGAAACCGCGATCCAGTCCCCAATCGACACAATTCGAGCGATTTTTCAGGTATTAAGCTTGAAATGCCGGATTTTGGGGCGTCCCGGCGCGTGGTTTCCACTCCCGCCGAAACGCGCTAAAAGCCGCTCATCCGCAACAGGGCAGGTTTGGCATGGATCGCATTCGCATTGTCGGCGGCAACAAGCTCAATGGCACTATTCCGATTTCCGGCGCGAAGAATGCGGCGCTGCCGCTGATGATCGCCAGTCTGCTGACCGACGAGACGCTAATTCTCGACAACGTTCCGCGTCTGGCGGACGTCGCGCAGGTGCAGCGTATTCTCGGCAATCACGGCATCGACATCATGTCGGCGGGCAAACGCCCCGGCGATCACGAGTATCAGGGGCAGACCCTGCATATTTCCGCGGCCAACATCATCGACACCACCGCCCCCTATGAGCTGGTCTCGACCATGCGCGCGAGCTTCTGGGTGATCGCGCCGCTTCTGGCGCGCATGCATGAGGCCAAGGTTTCGCTGCCCGGCGGCTGCGCCATCGGCACACGTCCGGTAGATCTGCTGATCATGGCGCTGGAAAAGCTCGGCGCAGAGTTGCAGATCGACGGCGGCTACGTGATCGCGAAGGCGCCCGGCGGACTTGTCGGCGCGGAAATCGATTTTCCGAAGGTCACGGTCAGCGGCACCCATGTCGCGCTGATGGCGGCTACTCTCGCCAGGGGCACCACTGTCATCAATAACGCGGCGTGCGAGCCTGAAATCGTCGATGTTGCTGACTGTCTCAACAAGATGGGCGCGAAGATTTCCGGCGCGGGAACGCCGCGCATCGTGATCGAAGGCGTCAGCAAACTGCACGGCGCGCGGCACACCGTGCTGCCGGACCGGATCGAGACCGGCACCTATGCCATGGCGGTGGCGATGACCGGCGGCGATGTCCAGCTTGCGGGCGCGCGGCCTGAATTGCTGCAGTCGGCGCTCGATGTGCTGACCGAAGCGGGCGCGACCATCACCCCGAACAATGAAGGCATCCGCGTCGCGCGCAATGGCGCCGGCATCAATCCGGTGAAGGTCTCGACCGCACCGTTCCCCGGCTTCCCGACTGACCTGCAGGCGCAGCTGATGGCGCTGATGACCCGCGCCAAAGGCTCGTCGCACATAACCGAGACGATTTTTGAAAACCGCTTCATGCATGTGCAGGAGCTGGCGCGGTTCGGCGCGCGGATCTCGCTGGATGGCGAAACCGCGATCATCGACGGCACCACCAAGCTCAAGGGTGCGCCGGTGATGGCGACCGATCTGCGTGCGTCGGTCTCGCTGGTCATCGCGGCGCTCGCAGCTGAAGGCGAGACCACGGTCAATCGCGTCTATCATCTCGATCGCGGTTTCGAGCGGCTTGAGGAAAAGCTCTCGGCCTGCGGCGCCACCATCGAACGGATCAGCGGATAATTTTTGTGGCATGATCCTGAAAAGTGGAAACCGGTTTTCGGAAAGATCATGCCACTGGAAGTGAAAGCGGGGGTCGATGTCCCAGAGCAACGCGGCTGAGAACAAGGCGTCCGGACGCAGGCTCGTTGCGTTGGATGACGACGATCTCGCGGTGATCTCCGCGCATGTTCAGGACGCGGCCGTGGTGGCAGGCGATATTCTCTGGCGTCAGGCCGAGAACCGCCTTGTGATTGCGATGCGCCGGATCGATTGCGAAGACCTTATCGCCGGTGACTGTGTTCCCCGGCGGCTGATCTCGGCGCTGCGCTTCGACCGCGTGCTGTCGTGCCGTTCGCGAGAGATCGACATGACGGCTTCCGAATTGCCGCTGACCTTGCTCGGCCTTGAATTTCATCGGGGCAAAAAGCCGGGCGGCGAAGTGATGCTGCTGTTCGCCAGCGGCGGGGTGTTGCGGCTCGAGGTCGAATGTCTTGAATGCGAACTGGCCGATCTCGGCCCGGACAATTCGGTAGTCGATCCCGCGGAGCAGCCCAATCTGCCAGCGGGCACAGACATTTAGCCGCCAATCCGCGCGGTCCCGCTCGCGGTTTCATCCTGAGAATGTTATGGGTTGGCGGTGATCCGGCGTCACCGCCGGGGTCACATCGTTAAATGATTGAATGGGCGCATGATTTTAGAGTCGTGCGCAAGCCTGCCGGACCCTGAAATGCCGATCCGCCTCACCAGCCAAAGCGCCGACTTCCGCGAGCGATTCAACGCCTTTCTCGAGATGAAGCGGGAAGTTTCCGCCGATATCGATGCGGCGGCGCGCGCCATTGTCGATGATGTGGCCAAGCATGGCGACGCGGCGCTGATCGCGGCGACGAAGAAGTTCGACCGGCTGGACATTGCTGCGGCCGGCTTGCGGATCACGCCGGCCGAGATCGAGGCCGCGGTGACGTCCTGCGACTCCAAGACACTGGATGCGCTGAAATTCGCACGTGATCGCATCGAGGTGTTTCATCAGCGGCAGTTGCCGAAGGACGAGCGCTTCACGGACGCAGCCGGTGTTGAACTCGGCTGGCGCTGGAGCGCCATCGAGGCGGTCGGGCTTTATGTGCCGGGCGGTACGGCAGCCTACCCGTCGTCTGTTTTGATGAACGCCGTGCCTGCGAAGGTTGCGGGCGTCGGGCGTATGGTGATGGTGGTGCCATCTCCGGACGGCAGGCTCAATCCGCTGGTGCTGGCAGCGGCGCAACTCGGCGGCGTGTCGGAAATCTATCGCGTCGGCGGCGCGCAGGCTGTGGCCGCGCTTGCCTATGGCACCGCGACCATCAAGCCTGTGGCGAAAATTGTCGGTCCCGGCAATGCCTATGTGGCGGCGGCCAAGCGGCTGGTGTTCGGCAAGGTCGGCATCGACATGATCGCCGGTCCCTCCGAAGTGCTGGTGATCGCGGACCGCACCGCGAATCCGGACTGGATCGCTGCCGATCTGCTGGCGCAGGCCGAGCACGATGTTAATGCGCAGTCGATTCTCATCACCGATGACGAGACGCTCGCGAACGATGTTGCCCACGCAGTCGATGCGCAGCTCACCACGCTGCCGCGCGCCGAGATCGCACGCACCTCGTGGAATGATTTCGGCGCGATCATTCTGGTGAAGTCGCTGGATGAATCGGTCGCGCTGGCCGACGCCATCGCCGCCGAGCATCTGGAGATCATCACAGCCGATCCCGAGGCCTTGAGCGCGCGTATCCGCAATGCCGGCGCGATCTTCCTCGGCGGCCATACGCCGGAAGCGATCGGCGATTATGTCGGCGGCTCCAACCATGTTCTGCCGACGGCGCGTTCGGCGCGATTCTCGTCGGGCCTTGGCGTGCTCGATTTCATGAAGCGCACGTCGATCCTCAAGTGCGGGCCGGATCAGCTCCGCGCGCTGGGACCGGCGGCAATGACGCTAGGCAAGGCTGAAGGCCTCGAGGCGCATGCGCGCTCAATCGGATTGCGGCTGAATCTGACATGAGCAAGCCCGCGCCAGACAAGGACGTCAATAATCGCGTGGTCGCGGTGACGCTTGATGAGGAATCGATCGGGCGGTCGGGGCCGGACATCGAGCACGAACGCGCGATCGCGATCTACGATCTCGTCGAGCAGAATCTGTTCGCGCCCGAAGGGGACCACACCGGGCCATTCACGCTGCACATCGGCATTACAGGTAACCGCCTGATGTTCGACATCAAGCGCGCCGACGGCACGCCCTGCGTGGTGCATCTGTTGTCGCTGACGCCGTTTCGCCGGATTGTGAAGGACTACTTCATGATCTGCGACAGCTACTATCAGGCAATCCGCACCGCGACGCCGGACAAGATCGAAGCTATCGACATGGGCCGCAAGGGCATCCATGACGAAGGCTCGCGCACCCTGATGGAGCGCCTGGAGGGCAAGGTACGGATCGATTTCGAGACATCGCGCCGCCTGTTCACCCTGATTTCGGTGCTGCACTGGAAGGGCGAAGGCAGCACATGATCTCGAAACGTGTCATGCGCAAATCCAGCGTGCGGGCCTGACGCATGGCGCGTTCTCCGCAGGCCGTCCTTTTTATGTGCGGGCAGAACAGCGTTCGTTCTCCGACCGCGGCGTGCCTGTTGCGTCATCTCATTCCGCGCGGGCTTTACGTTCAGTCAGCCGGTGTCAGCAAGTCGGGGCTCGATCCGTTTGCCGTCGCGGTGATGAAGGAAATCGGCCTCGATATTTCCAATCACAAGCCGTGGACGGTCGACGATCTGGAGGACTGGGAAGGCCTGAACTTTGACCTGA
>CAZQMD010000369.1:0-4630 GCA_964594185.1 uncultured Afipia sp.
TCCCGCCGCGATATCGATATCAAGGCGGTCGCCCCCCGCAACGCCGCCCGCCGTATTCACGAACACGGCTGAGAGCCCCTGCTGCTCCGGCGACGGAAAGCGCACGCGCAAAGAGCCCGCCTCATGGAGTTCGCGCCGCCGCGTCGCGCCATCCTTCAGATGCACGTCAAACGTTACAGCGCCAACTGCGCGATTGGCCGCAAAGGTCTCCGCCGACGATGTGATTCCGCTTTGCATCCGTCCTGCCGGTCTTCGGTCCCGTCAGAGCGCCATCTGCCGGCTGATCTCGGCGGGATCGAGATTGCTTCGGTCGCAGGTATACTTCACCGCGCCGCGATCCATCACCGCGAAATTGTCGCCGAGCTCGCAGGCAAAGTCGAGATATTGTTCGACCAGCACGATCGCCATCGTGCCGAGGCTGCGCAGATAGGAAATGGCGCGGCCGATATCCTTGATAATCGACGGCTGAATGCCTTCGGTCGGCTCATCAAGCAGGAGCAGTTTCGGCCGCATCACCAGCGCCCGGCCAATGGCGAGTTGCTGCTGCTGGCCACCGGAGAGGTCGCCGCCGCGCCGTCCCAGCATGGTGTTCAGAACCGGAAACAGCGAGAATACGTCGTCCGGAATGGTGCGGTCGTCTCGCTTGAGCGGCCCAAAGCCGGTCTTGAGATTTTCCTCGACGGTCAGCAGCGGAAAAATCTCGCGGCCCTGCGGCACGAAGCCGATACCTTTGCGCGCGCGCTCATAAGGCTTCAGGGGGCCAAGATCAGCGCCGTCAAAAGTAATCGAACCGTCCTTGATCGGATACTGGCCCACCATGGCACGCAGAAGCGACGTCTTGCCGACACCGTTGCGGCCGAGCACGCAGGTCACCTTACCGGGTTCAGCGGTCAATGAGACACCGCGCAAGGCCTGCGCCGCGCCGTAGTAGAGAGTGATGTTATTGACGCTCAGCATGACGTTTTCTTTCTGCGCATGATCTTGCCGGAAAACCGGTGCCCACTTTTCGAGATCATGCGCTAGCGACCCAGATACACTTCAATGACGCGTTCGTTGTTGGAGACCTGATCGAGCGTGCCTTCCGCAAGAACAGATCCTTCATGCAGACAGGTGACACGGACGCCGAGTTCGCGCACGAAGGTCATGTCGTGCTCGACGACCACCACGGTCTTCTCCTTGTTGATCTCCTTGAGCAGCTCGGCGGTCTGATGCGTCTCCACATCGGTCATGCCCGCCACCGGCTCGTCCACCAGCAGCAGCTTGGGGTCCTGCGCCAGCAACATGCCGATTTCGAGCCACTGCTTCTGGCCGTGCGACAGCGCACCAGCCAGACGATCGCGCGAATCCTTCAGACGGATTGTCTCAAGCACCCGCTCGATGCGCTCGCTCTCGTCGGGCGTCTCGCGCCAGAACAGCGTGCCGCGCACCTTGTGGTCGACGTTGAGCGCCAGCAGCAGATTATCTTCGATGGTCTGGCTCTCGAACACCGTCGGCTTCTGGAATTTCCGGCCGATGCCGAGCTCGGCGATCTGCGTCTCGTCGAGGCGCGTCAGGTCGACCTTGCCGTCGAACAGCACATCGCCCTCGTCCGGCTTGGTCTTGCCGGTGATGATGTCCATCATCGTGGTCTTGCCGGCGCCGTTGGGGCCAATGATGGCGCGCATCTCGCCGGGCGCAATGGTCAGCGACAGGTTGTTGATGGCGTGAAAGCCGTCGAACGACACATGCACACCGTCGAGATAGAGCATGGCGGAGGTAGCGCGGGTATCCATGACGTTCATGTGCCTTACTCCGCGAGACCCGGCTTGAGACCGGGTTTTGTAACGCCATCTTCCGCCGCTGCGCTGGCTTCATCGGCCGCAAGCTGCTCCCGCCGCCCGGCCCACCAGTCCTTGACGGTGCCGACAATGCCCTTCGGCAGCAGCAGCGTGACCAGAATGAACAGCGCGCCAAGCATGAACAGCCAGTATGGGGCAAGAAAGCCGGACGTGAAGACGGTCTTGGCGTAGTTCACCACGACCGCGCCAAGCGCCGCGCCGATCAGCGTGCCGCGTCCGCCCACCGCCACCCAGATAACAGCCTCGATGGAATTGCCCGGCGCGAACTCACCCGGATTGATGATGCCGACCTGCGGCACGTAAAGCGCGCCGGCGACACCGGCCATGCAGGCCGACAGGGTGAATACGAACAGCTTGTAGTTCTCGACACGGTAGCCGAGGAACCGCGTGCGCGATTCCGCGTCGCGGATTGCGATCAGCACCTTGCCGAGCTTCGAGGTCACGATGGCGCGGCAGATCAGGAACGCCAGCGCGAGCGCTAGGCATGATAGCGCAAACAGTGCTGCACGCGTCCCTTGCGCCTGCACATTGAAGCCAAGGATGTCCTTGAAATCGGTCAGGCCATTGTTGCCGCCGAAGCCGAAATCGTTGCGGAAGAACGCCAGCAGCAGCGCGTAGGTCATCGCCTGGGTGATGATCGAGAGATACACGCCGGTGACGCGTGAGCGGAAGGCCAGCCACCCGAAGCAAAAAGCGAGCAGGCCCGGCACCAGCAACACCATCAGCGCCGCGAACCAGAACATGTCGAAGCCGTACCAATACCATGGCAGCGCCTTGTAGTTCAGGAACACCATGAAATCCGGCAGCACGGGGTTTCCATAAACGCCGCGCGAGCCAATCTGCCGCATCAGGTACATGCCCATGGCGTAGCCGCCGAGCGCGAAGAACGCGCCGTGGCCGAGCGAGAGGATGCCGCAATAGCCCCAGATCAGATCGATGGAGAGCGCGAGAATGGCGTAGCAGAGATATTTGCCGAACAGCGCCATCAGATAGGTCGGCACCTGCAGCGGCGAAGATGCAGGCAAGAGAAGATTGGATAGCGGCACGAGAATGCCGACGGCTGCCACGATCAGGAGGAAGACGGTCGCGCTCTTGTTGAGCGATCGGGTGAGGACATACGGCGTCATGCTTCCACCGACCGGCCCTTGAGCGCGAACAGACCGCGCGGCCGCTTCTGGATGAAAAGAATGATCAGCACGAGGATGGCGATCTTGCCGAGGACCGCGCCCGCCACAGGTTCAAGGAACTTGTTGGCGATGCCGAGCGTCATCGCGCCCACTAGCGTGCCCCACAGATTGCCGACGCCGCCGAATACGACGACCATGAAACTGTCGATGATGTAGCTCTGGCCGAGATTGGGACTGACGTTATCGATCTGCGACAGCGCCACGCCCGCGATCCCCGCGATACCCGAACCGAGACCGAAGGTCAGCGCATCGACGCGCGAGGTCGCAATGCCCATCGATGCCGCCATGCGGCGGTTCTGGGTCACGGCACGCATTTCCAGCCCCAGCGACGTGAAGCGCAGCATGCCGAGCAGCAGGAAGAACACCACCAGCGTGAAGACCACGATCCAGAGCCGGTTGTAGGTGATCGTCATCTGGCCGATTTCGAACGCGCCGCTCATCCATGATGGATTGCCAACCTCGCGATTGGTCGGACCAAACATGGTACGAACAGCCTGCTGAAGGACCAGCGACAATCCCCATGTCGCCAGCAGCGTTTCCAGCGGACGACCGTAAAGGAAGCGGATGATGCTGCGCTCGATAATGACGCCAATCAGGCCGGCGGTGAGGAAGGCAAGCGGCACGGCGATCAGCAGCGAGTAATCAAACAGGCCGGGATATCTGGTGCGGATGACTTCCTGCACCACAAAGGTGACATAGGCGCCGATCATTACCATCTCGCCGTGCGCCATGTTGATGACGCCCATCACGCCGAAGGTGATGGCGAGGCCGATGGCGGCGAGCAGCAAGACCGAACCGAGCGAGAGGCCGTACCACGCATTCTGCGCGGTCGCCCATATTGCGAGTTTGCTCTGGATCGAACTGATTGCAGCGGCGGAAGTACGCCCAAGCGCGGACGACGGATCGAACGACAAGCCGGTCAGGATCGCCAGCGCGTCCTGATCGCCCCGATCTCGGATCACCGAAATCGCGTCGAGCTTGTCGGCCTCGGATGCCTTGGGATCGAACAGAACGATCGCAGCCTTGGCTTCGGCAAACGCCCGCTTTGCGCCGCTGTTGGTTTCCTTCTGCAGGGCGCCTTCGATCACCGGCAGGAACGCCGCGTCGTGAGTCTTGAAGACCGATTGCGCCGCCTGGATACGCTTGGAGGGATCCGGCGACAACAGCGTCAGCCCGCCGAGCGCAGCTTCGACGGTGCGGCGCAGACGATTGTTGAGGCGCACAGCGCTCGCACCCGATGGCGCAGTCGCGACCTCGCCGGTCGCGGCGTCGGTGACCTTTCCGCTCTTGTCCTTGACGAAAGCTTTCTTGCTTTGCGGATCAGCCAGCAGGCGGCCATCCGCAAGCGCATCGATGATCGGGAACGCGAGCGGATTGCCGCTGGCGGCGAGAACGCCGACAGCCGCTTCGGTGTCGGAAAATGAATCGTTGGCGAACTGCGCGACAGCATCTTCAAAAGGCCCGGCGAAAACCGGCACGCCCGAGAGCATGACAAGCATCAGCGCGATGGCTGCCGCACGGCAGCGATGAAAGAATAAAGGAAACACGTGACAACCCCGGCAGAGGTGAGAGGAAGGCGGCGACTGCCGCCGCCTTCCGATCGTT
>CAZQMD010000370.1:0-4624 GCA_964594185.1 uncultured Afipia sp.
GTCCGGTTGGCAGCCAATCTCGTCTTTTGCTGGCCCTGCACCGTTGCGGCTCATCAGCGTCATGATACAGCGTGGGAGATTTGCACTGTCAACCAGATGGTTGCGTATTCATTGCTTGAATCTTGCGTTCGGCACCCAGCAAATTGCGGGCGTCGTCCAGTCGTTCGGCATAAGCGTCGAGAGCGACAGCCGTACGCTGGATATAGAGTTCGGCCTCGGCAAAGCGTCGTTCTTCGATAGCCTCCCGTACGCCAGGCAGCGTCTTGGCACCGTAGCCCGTCAGCAGGCCGGGAGCGTAAACGAGATTCTTGTACCACGGGCGCAGAGGCAAGCCGCGTTCGTCGAGTAAAAGTTGGTCGATGTTGCGTAGAAGACGATTGAGGCGGACCCGTGTTGCTGGCGCGAGGTTGGCATCCGTTGCGGCGTAACGAGCATCGAAGGCAGTCGCGCTCGCCCTCAGTCGATCGATCGCCGTCTTGAGTGGCGTGAGGTCAATGGGAGGTGTCGCAGGCTGGACACTCGGCGCCCCTAGCGGCGTCTCCGGGTCGCTGGCCAGACGGTAGTCGTTGGCCACTCGCATCCGTGCGGCTTTGCGATCGAGGTTGCGATACTCGGCCAAAAGCGCATCGATCTCGTCAAAATAAACCAGCATTGTATCGGCAAAGTCGCTGAAGCGCTTTGCCGGGGTCGGCGCATCGGCCAGCCTCAGCACGGCCCGGCCGACCAGCTTCGCCAGCGTGGCGCTGTACCGCATGCCGGGATCATTGAACTTTATATGGTGTTGAAAGGTGTCATAGGCTGAGTGAAAGGCTGCGCTGCTCGCACCCTCACCCTCGAAGTGCAAATCGAGGACAGGGATGCCGAGGTGACCAAGATAGGCGGAATAATCGGACCCAGTACCCGCGGGCAGGATTGGCACGTCCTTATCATTGAAGGCCGCGTCGATCGTTCTGGGATCAAATGAATGATCGCCATTGGCCGCCGAAACCCGGATGACGGCGCGCTGGCGTTGGAGCAGCGACACGCCCGTTTCGGGGTCGGTGACATCGGCCGCGAGCAGATTTACAAAGTGCTGGAGATCATGGCTGCCTTCGACATGCAAGATACCCCGACCTGCGTCATCGGTGTTGAGATAAGCAACGGCCTTGGCTTTCAGTTCACGGGCATGCTTCTCGGCCCATTCCGTCGAGCCGAGAATGCCCGCTTCCTCGCCATCCCAGCTTGCATAGATGATCGTCCGTTGCGGACGCCACCCTCGTTTGACCAGCGCACCGATTGCTTTTGCTTCGCTCAGCAGCGCAACCTGCCCTGACAGTGGATCGGCCGCTCCGAAGACCCATCCGTCATAGTGGTTTCCACGGACAATCCATTCATCAGGGTGAGCCTTTCCCTTCATGACCGCGATCACGTCATGGATCGGCTTCAGTGACCAATCAGATTTCACCGCGAGGTGCACAATCACGCTTCCGTCGCCGGTGGTCGCGCCGCCAAAATGATAGGATAACGGTAGCCCGCCTTGCCACGAGGCAGGAGCGGATGGGCCGCCAAGGCGTCCGATGAGCTTTACCGCGTCGCCATAAGAGATCGGCAATGCGGGAATATGAAGGATGGTCTTCGCCTCGGCGCGAGACAGCCGCTTGGCTTTCGCGTCGGCGCCGACGCCCGGCGTCAGTGGATCGCCAGGGTACGTCACGATATCCGCTACCGAACCGCGCTGGACGCCGCCGGCGGGGCGCCAACCACCTTCGGGATAGGGATCGCCACGACGGTATCCATCATCAGCCGGATCCGAGTAGATCAGACAACCGGCCGCGCCGTGTTGCTCGGCGAGCTTAGGCTTGAGACCGCGCCAGCCACCCCCGTAGCGAGCCAGCACGATCTTGCCCTTAACGTCGATTCCCGCCTGGCTAAGCAACTCGTAATCGCGCGGCATGCCGTAGTTGACGTAAACGATCGGTGCGGTGACATCGCCGTCGCCCTGATAGGCAAGATATGGCGGCAGCGCCTTGGACAGATCGAGGGTCGAAACATCGCCTGTGATCCCAGGTTCCTGGCCGCCCAGAAGTACTGGCTCAGGCGCAATCATCTCGACCCGTGTCGCGATCGGCGTTGGGTACAGCACATAGAACGTCTCGATATGTGCGTCCCAACCCCAGTTTCGATACAATGCGAGCAACATCTCCGCATTGGCCTTGTCGTGCGGCGAACCAATATGATTCGGTGCGGAAGACAAGGCCTGGAGCCAGGCGAGCTCGTCACTTGCGCTGATCGACGCATCAAGTGCGCGTTCAAGCTCTTGATCGGTCTTGGCCCGGGAAGGCGCTGCTCCCAGGAGGGCAGCGCAGCCAATGGCGGCGAGAATACGTCCGGTCAGGTCCACTTTATGATCCTTCGCTGGAAGGTGTCGTCGACATAAGTTCGTCACTTCGTTCGACGAGTGAAAATAAATAATCGCGACGGATCGCCACCAAGGGACGTCATTTAAACGGCGATCGTCACTGGAGGTGTGTATTTGTAGATGGCAACGCAGAAGGCATGGATGCTAGCAAGAGCATCGGCTTCTAGCGGCTTGCCGGTTCGCTTTTATAATCAGGATCTTCCATCAATAAAGGCGGAGAGGTCGCGCTTTAACTTCTCGAGAGATTGCTGGTGCACGTACATCATGTGCCCGGAGGGGTAATATTCAATGCGGATCCGTGCGGCAGCTGCCTTGGGGACGCCGAGGTGCGCCACCATGTATTCAGCATTGGAGAAGGGCGATCCGATGTCGAAATAACCCGCGAGAACCAGAACCCTTAGATCGGGCTCCTGCACGAGAGCCTGGGCCAGGTCATCGCCCGCGTTGACCATGGACTGCCCCGGGCCGTCCCCGCCATATTGGCCGCCATCCGGCTGGTGTCGCAGATCGAAGTGATCGCCGACCCACCTGTTCTCGGTGACATATTCCTGATCCGGGGGCAGCTTCAGATCGCGATAAAGATAGTCGCGTAACACTGCCGAATAGGTCGGCACGATGGCGGCAAGTGCCGGATCATAGTCCGCGCCCTTCTGCAGCGGATCGAGCGTAAGCCCTACAAACCGCCCGTCGAGCCGGCTTACGGTCTCGCGGCGGTCCCTGAAAAGTTCTTGCGCGAAACCGAATTGCGTCACGCGGAGGGTTGCAGTTTTGGTAAAGTCTTCCAAGAGACCCGTATAGCGATGCATCTGCGCCGCGACCGCGTCGCGCTCCTCGTCGGATAGGGCATCGCCCTTGGCGAGGGCCGCCGAATAAGGACCTGCGGCGAATTTCCGAACGTCGTCGAGGAACGGCTCCAGCGCTGGTGGCTGGCCGGCGACACGATGGTGATACCAGGCCACGGCCGCGAAGCCCGGCAAGAATGCCGGAAGGGGCCGCTCATTGCTGCGTTGCCCCGTCGAGACCATCTGGAAGTCCGTCGCCATCGATAGCAGCACGACGCCGTCGAACTTGACCGCGAACCGGCCAAGCATATGGTTGGCGATAACGGCCGCCCGGACGGTGCCGTAGCTTTCGCCCAACAGATATTTGGGTGACGCCCAGCGATTGTTGACGCTGAGATACCGCGCGATGAAGCGGCTGACCGAATCCGCATCGGCGTCGACAGTCAGGAATTCCTCGAGCTTGCCGTTGCAGACCGGCCGGCTCAATCCTGTTCCCATCGGATCGATAAGTACGATGTCCGCCTTGTCGATCATGCTGAATGCGTTGTTGACTGTCTTGTAGGGCGGCGGCGGCGCGGAACCGGGGTCAGCGACGAGGACGCGCTTCGGTCCCAGCAAACCCATATGGAGCATCAGCGACGAGCTTCCCGGACCGCCATTGAAGGCAAACATCAGTGGCCGCGGTGCACCAGCGCTACCCGGATCCTGGCGCGTATAGGCGATATAGCCGATCTGCCCGACCGGCTGGTGCTCCTGGTTGCGAATCAGCATCGTGCCTGCAGTGGCGGTGTAGCTGACGCTTTTGCCGTCGATGGCGATACGGTGTTGCGTGACTGACGGCGCAAGGTTCGGAACCGGCGTCGCCTCAGCCGGCTTCGCGTCTTTGCCCGAAGCCGGACAATATTCGACACCCGGGCGATTCATGCTGGCGTGTGCGTCCTCTGCATGAGCAGCGGGAAACAGGCCCAGGCCGGCAAGAATACTGGATGCGATGGCGAAAGTTTTCATGGCATTCCCCGAGAGCGAATTGGCGCTTTGAATGGTCATTGCTGCACCGAAGGCGAATCGGCTTTCGGCTGCTGCGGGAGAGCCGAGCGATACCGATCGAACCACGCGAGGATCGCGCTGGCTTTGGCAGCTGATTGAGACGGACGCGCGGTCAGATCGAGATGGCCAGCATGCGGCACCTCGACCAGCGCCGTTGGCACCCCACGAAGCTGGAGGGCCTCATAATATTGCTCTGCCTCGCTGACCGGAGTGCGGAAATCCTCTCCTCCGACGACGATCAACGTAGGGGTGGTGACATTGCCGACCAGCGACAATGGCGAATGCTTCCAATAGGTGTCGACGTCCTCCCACGGCATCTTTCCGTACCAACGCCGTGGCACGGAACCTGCCTCGTCCGTGGTCAGTACGTAGCTGATGGCGTTGATCACGGGTTTTT
>CAZQMD010000371.1:0-4622 GCA_964594185.1 uncultured Afipia sp.
TTGCGGTGAGATTGACGCGGATCACGTCGTCGAAATCCTCGTCGCGCAGCTGAACAAACAGGTTGTCCCGCGTGATGCCGGCATTGGCGACCAGAATGTCGAGCTGTCCCATCGCCTTGTCAGCGGCCGGAACCAGCGCCTCGACCTCGTCCATGTTGGAGAGATTGCAGGGCAGCACGTGGACCCGCTCTTTCAGTTCGCCCGCGAGCGTATCCAGCGCCTCGCGCCGGGTGCCCGAAATGGCAACCGTGGCGCCCTGCGCGTGCAGCGCTTTTGCAATCGCGCCGCCGATGCCGCCCGTTGCTCCGGTGACCAGCGCGGTCCTGCCTGTCAAATCGAACATGTCGCCCCCTTGGGAGAAGTCCCGGGGTCGGTCCCCGGCTCAAAACGAGGCTCCGTTTGCCGCAATAAAATGCCGCTCGTCAATGACCCTGCCCGATCCGGCGCCACAAAGCCGCCCCAGTCAGCCGCCCGGAGCCACCTCCAAACGCGGTCTCGGCCCGCTGGCGTTACCTAAGGGTTGTTCAAGGGTTGGTTCAAGGCTGCGCCGTCCCCTGAGGTTACGTGATACACTCTTGTCCTGAAACCAGCCTGCGGAGTTCAGATACCGATGCGCTATCGTACCGTCATCGCATCCCAGATTTTCGCGTTCGACGATCTGAAGCAGGTGATGGCCTACGCAAGCCCCGCGCGCTCGGGCGACAGTCTCGCAGGCATCGGCGCGGCCACCGCGCAGGAACGGATGGCGGCGTGCCATGTGCTGGCGGAGGTCCCGCTCAAACAGTTCCTCACCGAAGCGCTGATCCCGTACGAGGACGACAACATCACCCGGCTGATTATCGACAGCCATGATGCGGCGGCTTTTGCGCCGGTATCGCATATGACCGTCGGCGATTTCCGCAACTGGCTGTTGTCCGAACTTGCAACCACCGAGGCGCTTGCCGCTCTTGCACCGGGCCTGACGCCGGAAATGGTCGCGGCCGTCTCCAAGATCATGCGCAATCAGGATCTGATCGCGGTGGCGCGCAAGTGCCGCGTCATCACGCGCTTCCGGGATACAATCGGGCTCGAAGGACATCTGTCGGTCCGCCTGCAACCCAACCATCCCACCGATGATTTGCGCGGCATCGCAGCCTCGACGCTCGACGGGCTGCTGATGGGATCGGGCGATGCCGTGATTGGGATCAATCCCGCGTCTGACAGCATGCCGGTGCTCGGCCATCTGCTGCGGATGCTGGATGAAGTGATCCATCGGTTCGAGATTCCCACACAAAGCTGCGTGCTCACTCACGTCACCAACACGATCAAGCTGATGGAAGCAGGCGCGCCGATCGATCTCGTGTTCCAGTCCATCGGCGGCACCGAGAAAACCAATCTCTCCTTTGGCGTGACGCCGCAAATTCTCGATGAGGCCTACGAGGCGGCACTCTCGCTGAAACGCGGCACCGTCGGCAACAACGTGATGTATTTCGAAACCGGACAAGGCAGCGCGCTGTCGGCGGACGCCCATTTCGGCGTCGACCAGCAGACCTGCGAGGCGCGCGCCTATGCTCTGGCGCGGCGCTACAAGCCGCTCCTGATCAACACAGTGGTCGGCTTCATCGGCCCCGAATATCTCTACGACGGCAAGCAGATCATCCGCGCAGGATTGGAAGATCATTTCTGCGGCAAGTTGCTCGGCCTGCCGCTCGGTTGCGACATTTGCTACACCAACCACGCGGAAGCCGACCAAGACGACATGGACACACTGCTGGTGCTGCTCGGAGCGGCCGGTGTCAATTTCATCATGGGCGTTCCCGGCGCTGACGACGTGATGCTCAATTACCAGAGCACGTCATTCCACGATGCGCTGTTCCTGCGCGAAACCCTCAGCCTGAAGCGCGCGCCGGAATTCGAGGCTTGGCTGCAACGCATGCAGATCACCGACGACGCGGGACGGTTGCTCCCGCCCTCGCCCAATGCGCTGCTCGGCGGCATGGATCATCTCAAGTCGCTGGTCGCATGACAGACAAGAAGATCACCGGAAGTCCTCCCTTGACCGAAAGCCCCTGGAGCGAATGGCGCAGCGTGACGCCCGCGCGGCTCGCTTTGGGCCGCGCAGGCGCAGGCATGCCGACAGACGAAGTGCTGCGTTTCGGCTGGGCGCATGCCATGGCGCGCGATGCCATTCATGCGGCGCTGGATGTGCCAAAACTCGAAAACGACTTGCATGCACAGGGCTGGACCGTCGCGCATGTGCACACCCGCGCGCACGACCGCACCACCTATCTGCGACGGCCCGACCTTGGACGCGTCATCGACCCGAACGACATCGCAAAGCTGCGCGCGGAGCCGATCGTGCGCAGCGACGTCTGCATCGTGATCGGCGACGGCCTGTCATCGCTCGCGGTCGAGCGTCACGCCGCTCCCTTGCTCGCCGCGTTGAAACCGCTTCTTGCAGATGAACTCCGGCACGCGCCGGTTATCATCGCAATGCAGGCGCGCGTCGCAGTGGCCGACGAGATCGCAGAACTGCTGCAGGCGAAGCTGTCGATCATGCTGATCGGCGAACGGCCGGGCCTGAGTTCGCCGGACAGTCTCGGCATCTACATCACGCACGCGCCGTTTCGCGGACGCAACGACGCGGGCCGCAACTGCATTTCCAACGTGCGTCCGGAAGGGCTGAGCTATGCCGCTGCTGCATTCAAGCTGGCGTGGCTGGTGCGGGAGGCGCTGAGCCGCGGCCTGACTGGCGTCGATTTGAAAGACGAAAGCGATCTTGCGCTGGTCACGGGCGGCAACACCGCCCGCCTGCCCGGTCCGATCGCATGACGGATTTTCAGACCAGAAACTGAATCACAAAAAGCCACGCTCGATCGGAGCGCGGCTTTTCGATTGCATGGCCGCTTACGCAGCCGTTGCCTTGGTATTCACGCCCTTGCGAAGCGCGACGGTATTGAGCTTGGTGTTCGCCGCCTTTTCCTCATTCAGATTTGTTGTGAGGAAGCGCACGATCTCCTCATGTCCCAACGCCTCCGCCCATGCGATGAGCGTGCCGTAACGGGCGATTTCATAGTGCTCGACAGCCTGACAGTTGGCGACAATGGCCGCGTCTAGAACCGCTTTGTCCTCAATCTCGCCTGCGGTTTCGTTGGCTTCCTTGATGATGCCGTCGATCGCCGGGCATGTGGTGCCCTTCGGGTCCTGACCGAGTTTCGCAAACACTTTCTTCAAACGCTCGATCTGGTTGTTGGTTTCTTCGAGATGGCTCTTCAGCCCGGCCTTGAGATCTCCGTTGGTAGCCTTGTCGATCATCGTCGGCAGCGCCTTCGTGATCTGTTGCTCGGCGTAGAAGATGTCCTGCAGGCCGTGAAGCAAGAGATCGTCAAACGTCTTAATATCTTTCGTGAAAATTCCCATGAAATGCTCCTTTGTGTCTGCCGAGAACGCCGCGCTGATCGGATCGTTCCAAAATGGCGTTGGACAGTTGCGAGGAAGCCTTTGAGACAAGTGGGAGCAATGAGGCGACTACTCAAATCTCTCTTCGATATCACTCAAGAAGCCTTCAACTATTTCCGGAACTCTCTTTGCTCTCTGTGATTGGTGTGCACCTCGATCTGAGGGATTGCTGGGAGCGCCATCATGGAAAAGACGATTGATTTAAGAACCTCGGTTACCGAACTGCCCACATCGGGAGTCAGTTGGGCGGCCATTCTGGCAGGTGCGCTCGCTGCACTGGCGTTGACCCTCGTCCTATTGTGGTTCGGCACCGGAATGGGCTTCAGCGTGGTTTCACCCTGGAGCGACGCGGGCGTCTCTGGCACGACATTCAAGATCGGAACCGGCCTTTATCTGGTCGTCGTGGCGATGATCTCATCCGCCGTCGGCGGGCATCTCGCGGGCCGCCTTCGAACGCCATGGTACGGCATACACAGCAACGAGACCTACTTCCGGGATACGGCTCAGGGCTTTCTTTCATGGGCCCTTGCCTCCGTCGTCGGCGCGCTTCTGCTGGCGTCCGCAGCCAGTACCATCATCGGGAGCACGGCCGGCGGCCTTTCGCAGGGAGCGAGCACGGCGGCTGCGCAATCCTCCGGCCCGATGAGCGGTTACGTCGATCAGCTTCTGCGCCCCGATCCGACAGCAGCGACCGTTCCGGCTGGCGACGCCAACGACATTCGCGACGAGTTGACCCGGCTGCTGACATCTAGTTTCAGCGCCGAACGCGATTTGAAGCCCGCCGATCGCACCTATGTGGCTCAGGTGGTCGCACGCCGCACCTCGCTGAGCCAGGCCGACGCGGAAAAGCGCGTCAACGATGTGATGACGCAGACCAAGTCCGACCTCGACAAGGCACGCAAGGCCGCCGCGCAGCTCTCATTCTGGATGGCTGCTTCGCTACTGATCGGTGCATTCGCCGCAAGCATCGCGGCGGCTGAAGCCGGAGCATTTCGCGATCGCAACTGGGGCACTGCCCCGCTCACAAGGGAGTAAAGCTCATGCCAATTCTGTTGTGGCTACTTGGAATTCCGTTGCCACTGATTTTGCTAATCATCCTGCTTCGCTAGGCAACAGCGCACATAAAAAAGCCGCCAGCGTCGCGAAGACACTGGCGGCAATGCCCCAGCCCAAAAGGGGCGGCC
>CAZQMD010000372.1:0-4586 GCA_964594185.1 uncultured Afipia sp.
CGAGCGGTTTCCCAAAGGCGGTGAAGGGCAGAGCGAAATCGTGATCGTGGACTTGCGCGATCCGCGCGAGATCGAGCGCGAAGGCCGCATCCCCGGCGCGTTTCATTGTCCGCGCGGCATGCTGGAATTCTGGATCGATCCGGAAAGCCCCTACGCCAAGCCGATCTTTCAGGAAGGCAAGAAGTTCGTGTTTCAGTGCGCGTCGGGCTGGCGCTCGGCGCTTGCCGCCAAGACCGCGCAGGACATGGGTCTTTCACCGGTCGCGCACCTCGGCGGCGGCTTCACTGCATGGAAGGCCGCCGGTGGCCCGGTCGAGAAGGTTGAGCCGAAGAAGTAGATCAACCTGCGCGAGGAACGAGAATGCTGGCCTATGTTCTCCATCGTTACGGCGCGGCGGATGGCGCGAAGCTTGAGGACGTGCCCGCGCCGTCACCCGCGCCTCGCGAAATTTTTGTGAAAGTCCGCGCCGCCGGATTGAATCCGGTCGACTTCAAATTCCGTGAGGGAAAACTTCGCGCGATCTACCGGCCCAGGCTGCCGTTCGTGCTTGGAAATGAACTGGCGGGCGAGGTGATCGCCGTGGGCAAGGGCGTCAAATCCTTTCGTCCGGGCGATCGGGTTTATGCGCGCGTCGCGAAGGAAGCCGGTGGCGCGTTCGCCGAACAGGCATGTATCGATGAGGCTTACGCGGCTCATATCCCGCCGAATATCGATTTCGTCACGGCCGCGGCGGTTCCTCTGGCGGGGCTGACCGCGCTGCAGGCGCTGCGGGATGAACTCAAGATCAGGCCGGGGCAGAACGTCTTTATCTCCGGCGGGGCGGGCGGCGTCGGCACCTTCGCGATCCAGATCGCCAAATGGCTTGGCGCGCATGTGACGACGACGGCATCGAAGCGCGGAGAAGCCCTGGTGCGTTCGCTCGGCTGCGACGACATCATCGACTACACGTCGCAGGACATCGCGGAAGCCGGGCGCAAATTCGATGCGGGATTCGATCTGATCGGCGGCGAGACGCTGGCGAAAATGTTCCGCATCATGAAGCCCGGCACCAAGGTCGTTTCGGTCGGCGCTTTGCCGGAGCCCGAGACGGCCATGAAGGATCTCGGCGGCCGGCGCTTTCTCGCATTCCTGTTCTGGATCATCAGCGGGACAATCAGACGGCAGGCCCGCGAGGCGGGCGTGACCTATCGCTATCTTTTCATGCATCCAAGCGGAGCCGAACTGTCCGAACTCGGCGGGTTGATCGAAAGCGGACAGCTCAAGGTCATCCTCGACCGCACATTTCCATTTGCGCAAATTTCCGACGCGCTCGCCTATGTTGAAAGCGGACGCGCGAAGGGCAAAGTCGTCGTCTCGATGGATACCTGATACACATCACAATCCCAAATTTCATTTCAGCAGGACTCCGCACCAGCATGACCACCGATCCTCTCGTCTCCACGCAATGGCTCGCCGATAATCTGAACAACCCGCGCGTGAAAATTCTCGACGCGACGTTCAAGCTGCCGGGCGTGTTGCCGCTGCCGAAGGATGACTATCTGGCGCAGCACATTCCGGGTGCGGTGTTTTTCGATGTCGACGCCGTGTCGGATCACTCGTCTTCGCTGCCGCATATGTTTCCGTCGGCCGAGCAGTTCGGCCGTGATGTCGGTGCGCTCGGCATTTCCAATGACGACACGGTCGTCGTCTATGACGCAGGCGGATGGGTTGCAGGCCCGCGCGCATGGTGGATGTTCCTGTCGTTCGGCCATGCGAACGTGCGGGTGCTCGATGGCGGGTTGAAGAAGTGGCTGGCGGAAGGCCGCGCGGTCGAGGGCGGCGAGGCCAAGCCGAAGCCCGCGATCTTCAAGGCGGCGTTCGACGCGAAGCGCGTGCGCAGCATGCAGCAGTTGATCGGCAATCTTGAAAGCAAGGCCGAGCAGGTGATCGACGCGCGCCCAACGCCGCGCTTCGAGGGCAGCGTGCCGGAGCCGCGTCCGGGTCTTCGCGGCGGGCACATTCCCGGCGCGCGCAGCGTGCCCTATGCGGGTCTGTTTGATGCGAACACCGGCGCGATGAAGCCGCTGGCAGATTTGCGCGCCGCGTTCACCGGCGCGGGCGTCGATCTCGACAAGCCCATCGTGACGAGCTGTGGCTCGGGCGTCTCGGCGGGCGTGCTGACGCTGGCGCTCTATCGCCTCGGCATTGCGGATACCGCGCTTTATGACGGCTCATGGTCGGAGTGGGGCGAGCAGGGCGGCCCGCCGGTCGCGACTGGGCAGGCATAGCCGAAAGCTCCGGCATCAGATAAAAGACGCCGATGCACATTCGCCCCGCCGTTTTGAGTGACGCGTTCGAAAGCCTGCGAGACGATGCGGCGCTCCATCGCGGAGTTGTGTGTTGCCGATCATCGGGGCGATAAGGCGGTGGTCGGCCGATGGCTGGCCAACAAGACGCCCGATGTTTTCGCCGCGTGGCTCAAGGATACCGGCAACACGGTGCTGGTAGCGGACTGCGGCGGGTTGATTGCCTCCGTCGGCGCTGTGAATGACGACGGCGAGATCACGCTCAACTATGTGTCGCCCGATTTTCGGTTTCAGGGTGTGAGCAAAATGATGCTCGCGGGTCTTGAAGGCGTTAGCCTCACGCAGGGTAACGCGGGCATGACGTTGTTCAGCACAAAAACCGCGCACGGATTCTATCGCGCGGCAGGCTACAAAGATGGCGGGTCGCCATTCTTCAAGTTCGGCACGGAAAGCTATCCGATGTTCAAGCGGCTCGCCCCGAGCAAGCCCGGCGCGGCTAGGCCGTCCTAACCGCCGAACAGCGGAAACGTCTTCTGCTGTTGCCGCAGCTGTTCGGCCTGCGTGCGGGCGGCGGCGCGGGCGCGTGCCGCCTCGCGGCGCTGGGCGATGGCGCGGGCACTGGGACGCCGCGCCTTTTTCACCACCGGTCTCGGCTCGACGGCGGACGCTGTAGCCTCCGACGAGCGTTCGATCGATGTGACGGTCGAGAGCGGCTCCGTGGCTTCGGTGGGTGAGAGGTTCGGCAGCGATGTGATGTCGATGGGCTTCAATTCGGTCGCCTTCGACTCCGAGGTTTTCGGCTCAACAGCCTTCAACTCGCCCGCCTTCGACTCCGCAGGCTTGGTGCTCTCAAGCCCGACGATCCTGCTGTCCCTGACATCGAGCGTCCGGACATCGGGGGCATTGGCTTCCTCGATGGGTGCGGGTTTTGCCGACGCGTCGAGGGTGGCCTGCGTGGTCGCAGCCGTTGCCTGATCGCTGACAGGCGCGCTCGCAGTCACCTCGTCGGCGTCCGTGACCGCGCTGCCGCTGTCCTGAACGGCGGTATCGTCCGCAGGGGGCGTGAGGGAGGCCTGAAGCGGCGGCTGGTATGTCGTTACTTCAGGAGCGCGGCGCAGCGTTTCGGGCAGGGGCTTTGTGCCTCCCGGCGCCTCGATCCGGAGCATCGCCAGCACCGGCGTGGTCTCAATCCGCGGCACCTGCGGCGTGAACGGCGTCAGCACCGGCTGCGGTGCCAATCGCGACGAAGAAAGGCTGGCGAACTCTTCATGCGCGGCGCGCAACAGGGCTGCCGCGCCGAGGCCGAAAACCAGAATGGAAATCGCCAGAACGGTCGTCGCGAACAGGATGCGGAAGCCGGGGAGCATAGTGTCGTATCCTGCCTCAGGGACGGCCGTGAATGGAGCGCGATGCGTGGGTCAAAGGCCACGAATCAAGGCCCTGATGAAGGATACCGCACGCCGCGAAATTGCCCGAAAAAAGTTCGGAGGAAGCTGGGGATGCCGTGACATTGCCCGGAACCTGTTGCATGACGGCCATCTCGCGAAAAAGTCAGCGGTTTCCGGGCACTTTTTTCACTGAATGTCTTGAATGCGCCGCTATCCTGAGCGAACTGCCATTAACGATACGGTGGCGGGTTCGCGCTATATAAGGGGCATGATGTTCAATCGCCTTTCCAAGGGTTTTTCTGCCAGGTCTCTCACGACGGCTTTTGCGGTTTCCGCGGTGGCTGGTTTAGCAAGCGTGCCTGTTGCGCTGGCCCAGTCCTATCCGCCGCCTCCGGGCTATTCGCAGCCGGTGCAGCCCGCGCCCTATGGCGCCGCTGGCAGCTACTCGGACGATCGTGGAGTTCCGGATTTCGACCGTCTCGACGGCGATGACCGGGGGACCGCGCTGTCGCCTCCGGGCTATCAGCAGCAGCCGAATTACCAGCAGCAGCCTGTTCCGCAGCAGCAGAGCTATCAGCCGCAGCCGGGTCTGGACCCGCGCGGCCCGGTGATGTCGCCGGACGATCCGCGCTATGGCCGCCCGACCGCTTACACCCCGTCCGCGCCCCGTTATTCGGATCGCGGTCCGGCTCCGATTTACAGCGACCGCGGTCCGCCGCAGGGCGCCGATTTTGCCGGTCGTCCGCGGCCGCCCGGCGCTGTCGATGGCGGTCCGACCACCGGTGCGATCGATCTGCAGGCGCCCGGCACGGCGCAGGGCGCCAATGGCCGCTCCGTGATGTCGGCCTTGCCGATCGAAGAGCAGCCTGAAACCGGCCCGCGCAAGGAACTGCCGCCGAACCTGCGGCGCATG
>CAZQMD010000373.1:0-4570 GCA_964594185.1 uncultured Afipia sp.
CGCTCGGCGTCGCCATCGGCGCGCTGACCTTCACCGGCTCGGTGATCGCGTTCCTCAAGTTGAGTGGCCGCATGAGCGGCGCGCCGATCATTCTGCCGGCACGTCACATCATCAATATCGTGCTCGGCCTCGCACTTGTGTTCTTCATCTACGGCCTGGTGCATTCGCAGAGTCAGCTCGACTTCTGGCTCATCACCGTGATCGCGCTTGTGCTCGGCGCGTTGCTGATCATCCCGATCGGCGGCGCGGACATGCCGGTCGTGATCTCGATGCTCAACTCCTATTCGGGCTGGGCGGCGGCAGGCATCGGCTTCACGCTCGGCAACTCGGCGCTGATCATCACCGGCGCGCTGGTGGGCTCATCCGGCGCGATTCTGTCCTACATCATGTGCCACGCAATGAACCGGTCCTTCATCTCGGTCATCCTCGGCGGCTTCGGCGGCGAGAGTGGCGGTCCTGCCGCAGCCGGCACCGGCGAAGTCAAGCCGGTCAAGCTCGGCTCTGCGGACGACGCGGCCTTCATCATGAAGAACGCGCAGAAGGTCATCATCGTGCCGGGCTACGGCATGGCGGTGGCACAGGCACAGCACGCCCTTCGCGAAATGGCCGATACGCTGAAGAAGGAAGGCGTCGAGGTGAAATACGCGATTCATCCGGTTGCGGGCCGCATGCCCGGCCACATGAACGTGCTGCTCGCCGAAGCCAACGTGCCTTACGACGAGGTGTTCGAACTTGAGGACATCAACTCGGAATTCGCACAGGCCGACGTGGCCTTCGTGATCGGCGCCAACGACGTGACCAACCCGGCGGCGGAAGAAGATCCGAAGTCGCCGATCTATGGCATGCCCGTGCTGCAGGTCTGGAAGGCCGGCACCGTGATGTTCATCAAGCGCTCGCTGGCGTCGGGTTACGCGGGCGTCGACAACCCGCTGTTCTATCGTGACAACACGATGATGCTGCTGGGCGATGCCAAGAAGATGACCGAGAACATCGTCAAGGCGATGTAGGCGCTGTCTTTTCAATCCTGAAATCGAAGAGGCCGTGCCTGGCACGGCCTCTTTTCGTTAGGCCTCTTTCGGCAGGCGATGGAGCGCACAAAGCTTGTTGCCGTCCGGGTCGCGCAGGTAGGCAATGTAGATTTTCACGCTGCCCGACCCACGAATGCCCGGCGGATCCTCACAGGTCGTACCGCCGTTTGCTATCCCTGCTGCATGCCAGGCGTCGGCTTCTTCCGGCGAAGCCGCGGTAAAACCGATGGTCCCGCCATTGGCGTGGGTTGCCGGCTTGCCATCGATCGGTTTCGAGACGGAAAAGGTCCCGGTCTTGGTGCGATAAAAGATGCGATGGCGATCGACAGCCCCGGGCGGCACGCCGAGCGTACCCAGCAGGGTGTCATAGAAAGCCTTGGCGCGATCGAGATCGTTGGTCCCGATCATGACATGAGAGAACATTTTTTCGTTTCCTTCCCAGAAAGCAGTTCTTTTTGGTTAAGGTATCTCGCTTCCCGGTGCAAATCCTCTCAGGGCTGGCTAGGCTTTTTCTGTTCTGCCGGTAATATCGGGCGTATGAGTGCACACACACAGATGCCACGGTCAGCCTGGGTCTATCCCGCGCTGGCCGTTTTGCTGTTCGCCGCCACCGAAATTCCCTCCCTGGGGATCGGCTTCACCCGATCGCCGGCGGGCATCGTTTTTGCGGCGGTGCTGCTGGTCATTCTGTTCGGGACGGTCTTTGCGGCGGTCCACCATGCCGAGGTGATCGCCGAGGTGATCGGAGAGCCTTTCGGCACGCTGCTGCTGACCATGGCGGTGACCGTGATCGAGGTGGCGCTGATCGCCACCATTATGCTGGGCGAGAACGGCGTGCCGACGCTGGCGCGCGACACCGTGTTCGCCGTCGTGATGATCGTGTGCAACGGCCTTGTCGGCATCTGCATCCTGGTCGGCGGCCTGCGCTATCGCGAGCAGGATTTTCAGGTCACGGGCGCCAACGTCTATCTGAGCGTGCTGGTCGTGCTGGCCACGATCACGCTGATCCTGCCGAATTACACCGAGACCACGCCGGGGCCGATTTATTCGGCCAGCCAGCTCGGCTTTGTCAGCGTCGTCACCATCGTGCTGTATGGCGTGTTTCTCTACACCCAGACCATTCGCCATCGCGATTATTTCATCGCGGGCGCGGGCGGAGACGATGAGCATCACGCGCCAGGGGGCGGCATGCTGACGATCAGCGCGGTCCTGTTGCTGGCGTCGCTGATCGGCGTCGTGATGCTGGCGAAAAAATTCTCGCTGGTGGTGGATGCCGGCGCCGCCGCGATCGGTGCGCCGCCTGCTTTCGCGGGCGTCGTCGTGGCGTTGCTGATTCTGCTGCCGGAAGGCATTGCGGCGGTTTCCGCCGCGCGCAAGAACGATCTGCAGAAGAGTATCAATCTCGCGCTGGGCTCGTCATTGGCGACCATCGGCCTGACGGTGCCCGCCGTCGCGATCGCGACCTATTTTCTGAACAAGCGGCTGGTGCTTGGTCTTGAGACCCGCGACAGCATGATGCTGGTGATGACCTTTCTGGTCAGCCTTGCCACCTTCGGCACCGGCCGCACCAATATCATGTTCGGCATGGTGCATCTGGTGATGTTCGCGGTGTTCATGTTTCTGGTGCTGGTGCCTTAGGGCACGGGCACACCGCGCTTACTGATACGCCGCGACAATATCGGTGATGGCGCGCTCCAACTGCTTTGCTGTCGCGCACTGGCGCACCACGCCGCAATAGGTGGCATAGCGCGGCATTTCCGAATCGCCCCAGCCCCAGACCATGCGGCCTTCCGGATTGAGCCACACCAGCCGTTTGCAGCGCTCGGAAATGCGCTTGAGAATGTCAGCGCGGGGATCGAGATTGTTGGTGCGCGCGTCCCCGAGCACGATCACGGTGGTCTGCGGCGTCACCGCGCTGAGCGCGAGCTTCTCAAAATCGGCGAGCGATTTGCCGTAGTCCGACGAGCCGAAGCCGACCTGCGCCATGATCTCCTTCATGGCCTTGTCGGCATCCTCCTTGTCGAGAATGTCGCTGACCTCGACCAGATGGCTCGAGAACGCGAAGGAGCGGACGTCGGACACGACCTCATGCAGGCTGTAGATCAGCAGCAGGAAGAAGTCCGAGACCCGCGCGACCGATCCCGAGACGTCGCAGATGGCGATGATCTTCGGCTTGTCGCGATGGCGGCGCTTCCATGTGGTGAGAAACGGCACACCGCCCCATGCGGCATTGCGCCGGATCGTGCGGCGGACGTCGAGATGACCGCGGCGCTGCCGCTTGCGCGGCTTGCTGTAGCGCTCACGCAGGCGGCGCGCGATCTGGCGGATCAGCACGCGCATCTGCTGGATCTGGCGCTGGTCGAGCTGTGACATCGGCGCGTTGCGCAGAATGTCGTTGCGGAGATTCTCGCTTTCCTCGCGGCCATAGAGCAGCAGCGCCTGCGAAACCGTGTCGCGCACGGTGTCGCGCAGCGCTTCGATTCCTGCCGCAAGCCGTTCGGCTTCCGCCGGATTGCTTGCGTTCAGCGCGTCGAGATCGTCGCGCAGTTGCGCGATACCGAGCTCATTGAGAATTCGGCTTGAGAAGATTCCGCGCTGGGTAAAGTACCTGATCTCGGTCAGTTCAGCGGCGCTCGAGGCATTAGCGATTGCAGCCGCAATGCCGTTCTGGTCCTGCGACAGCAGCATCTGGGCCATGGGGCTGAGGCCGGACGAGGGTGCGGACGCGGCGCCGCCGGAAGGCGCCTGTCCCTCCTGCGCTTCGCTGCCGTCATCGGATTGGCCGGCTTCGTTGTCGTTGTTCTGGGCCGGAGGTGCTGTGACTTCCGGCGGCTTGAAGAACAGATCGAAGCATTCGCCGAGCGCCCGCTTGTCGTCGGTGCTCTTGGCGAGGGTCAGCAGAAACGTGTCGCGCAGCACGTCGCGATCGGCGAAACCGATCTCGGACACCGCGCGCATCGCATCGATGCTTTCGGAGGGCGAAATCCGCACCCCGGCCCCGCGGGCCGCCCGAAAGAAACGATGCAGGTTTTCTCTCATCCGGTTTAGCCGAAAGCATTCTCGCGGCGGGTCTTGCCGATAAAGGCGGAGACCTGCGGCATGGTTGTCTCGATATCGGCTTCGTATTTCAGCAACACGTTGAGTGTGTCCTTGACCATCTCGTGGCTGAGTTCGCCGGCCTGCAACAGCACAAGCACGCGCGCCCAGTCGATGGCTTCCGATACCGACGGCAGCTTCTTCAGATCGAGCGTGCGAACGTCGTTGATGAAGCTGACGATCTGCCGCCGCAGCGTCTGCGAAATGCCGGGGACACGGCTTTCCACAATGCGCTCTTCCAGCCGCTGCTCGGGGAAACCGATATGCAGATGGAGGCAGCGGCGCTTGAGCGCGTCGCCGAGATCGCGCTCGCTGTTCGAGGTCAGGATCACCGTCGGCGGCGCAAGGGCGGAAACCGTACCGAGTTCGGGGATGGTCACCTGAAAGTCGGAGAGGATTTCCAGCAGCAGCGATTCGAATTCGGCGTCGGACTTGTCGATTTCGTC
>CAZQMD010000374.1:0-4565 GCA_964594185.1 uncultured Afipia sp.
ACCAATCGGCTGAGGGGGTTCGGCCTTTTGACGGCCGCCATGGCGGGCGCGCTGTCCGATCCTTCGTATTCCCACATCAGGGTGTGGGTCCGTCGCCAGCCACGCGGCTTGGGATGAATGCTGAACTCGAGTCGCCCGCGACCGGCGTCGACCGTTTCGACCGGGATGCCGTACACCGTCTCGATCAGGGCGAGCGCCCAGTCCAGCGGCAGCGATGACGTGCCGCCCTTTTCGACGCAGCGTGGCGTATCGTCGGGCGCGAACTCGGCCACGCCGCCCTGGATGACGCCGGATACGCCGCCATCGGAAACGTCGACCGTTTCGTTCGCGATGACGAAGAGACCCTCGGCCGACATGCTTCGGACCAGCGCTTCCGCCTTCGTCAGATCGGACAGGCCGTAGTGGAAGTCGCGGCTCCTCGGACTGTCTGGCGTGAAGCTGCGGAGGTTAATCGTCCCGTCGGGACTTTGCTCGATCAGGCTGCGGAGCGCGTCCGCCAAAGACGGGAACCTGTGGTTGGCGTCGAACCCGGCGACGCGGCAGAATTCCTGACGCGGTCGGTTCGCATCGGGAGAGAAGCTCACGAACTGCGCGACGTTCCCGACGCGGGCGAGCTCGTCCAACGAAACGTCCTTACGCAATGACATCGACCCGGCCCCTGTTACGCGTCCAGCTTCGGCATAAAGGCGCAAACGGCCGCTCGCTCCAGCCGTTCCGGAGAAATATCACCGCCTTTCACCGGACCTGGGATTGTCCCTTGACAATCCTCTCCCGCCGCAGGGTCTCGAACCGATCGAGCCACATCCGCTTAGCGGTTTCCGGTTGGAGGTGGCGGACCACGATCGGTGCAGGCCGTATGGTCAGCCCGGCGAGCCAGCCGTCCGTCCCCGGCGGCATGATCTGCCTTTGCTCGGCCGCGAGCACCCGCAGATCGGCTTCCTTTATCTGAGGAGGAAGAGGGGACGTGATGCCGAACCGCTTCAGGACGGCATCCTGGACCGCGGCTTCGATCCGCTTGAAGTCGGGAAGCATCTGCTTGAGCGGGCGCGTGATGTCGCCGATGAAGGCCTCGGCCGCGTCGTGCAGAAGCGCTTCGAATTCGAATCCTTCGGCGACGTCGCTCACCAGCAGGCTGTGTTCCGCCACCGAGTAGAACCGGCTGCATTGGCCGGAATACCGGCAGATGTGCGCGAGTCCGTGGGCGATGTCCTCGGCCGTGAAGTCGCTGGTGTGCGGCGAGGCGAAATCGAACCATGCGCCGCTATGGAGCATGATCGACGGTCCCACTTCTACCTTGACTGCGACCATCGCGCTCTTCTTCCAGGACATCGGACCCCATCAATATAATTCGGCGCGCAACGCAGCGCCACGGTCCGCAGCCTATAGCAATCGTTGTTGCATATAAAACGAAAATGTCGCAAATGGAGTCGTTCTCCCCTCCTCTCGAATGCGGTCTATGCCCCGAGGAAAGGTCGATCACTCCCCCGTCCAGCGGCTGCAGGAGTCCGCCGGCGAGCATCCTCACTGGAGCAGGCGGGAACTCGCGCGTCGGCCCGACTTGAGCCACTCGCTGGTCACCAGAGCTCTGGCCGGACGTCCCGTGACGGATGCGAGCGCGAAGCTGATCGGGCAGGGTTTGGATCGTCTGGGGAACGGCGACAGACCGCCTATTGATGTTGCATTTGCAACAGAATTGTTGCATTTACTTCAGCAGGCGCTGTCCTCCTTGGATCGTTCGCGGAGGACGAAAGGCCGACGCCGCAGACATTGAGCCGTGGGAGGCGACCGGCAAGCCGCCAGGCCAGATCGGGCTGCGCTAGGGGCTCGGGCTAGGTGCAACCGAACTCGTCGGCGATGGCGGACGCCAATCCGGTGTAGGTCGCGGGCGTGAAAGTCAGGAGGCGAGCGTTCGCGTCGTCCCCGATGTCGAGACCGCGCAGGAATTCAGGCAACTCGGCCGCGCCTACTCGGCGACCGCGGGTCAGGTCCCTCAGCAGGGCGTAAGGGTCGGCGATGCGCGAGCGACTGACAACGATCTCAGCGCGGACGACCGTCTGAATCGCCTCCGCGAGCACCTCCCAATTCGCCTCGAGCTCGGCAGCGAGCACGTCCTCCGCGAAGATCTCGCCGAGCCCGCGCTGCAGATTATCTAGGGCGGGCAGCGAGTGTGCGAACGCGACGTCGATATTGCGCTGGGTCGAGGAGCCGGTGAGATCGCGCCGGAGGCGCGAGGTGACCAGCGTCTGCGCGAGCGTGCCGAACAGCCCGCCCGAAATCTCGAGATTCGCCTCCGCCTTCTCGAAGCGCATGGGGTTAATCTTGTGCGGCATCGTGGACGATCCAGTCGCGCCGGGGATGGGAGTCTGCGCGAAGTAGCTCAGGGAGATGTAGGTCCACGCGTCGGTGACGAGATTATGCGGAACGCCGCCGGCGTGTCTAACGCGGCCGTAAAGTTCCACCCGGCAATCGTGCGGCTCGATTCGGGTGGCGAGATGGTTGAAACCGAGCCCGAGGGATTCGACGAACGTGCGGCAGAGGGCCAGCCAGTCCACGTCCGGCGCGGCGGCAGGTGCGCCGACCACGTGCCGGTGGCGCCAGAAAACTTCGCGACGTAGTCCGACGTCTTGATCTGCTGGCGATGCGTTGCAGCCGCCACGCGAACACCCCGATCTCCTTGCCCATCGTGGTAGGCGTCGCGGGCTGCCCGTGGGGACGGGCGAGCGTTGGGGTGTCGCGGTGCGACGCGGCGGGCCCCGTCAGCGAGCCGATGACGGCGCTGGAGCTTGGGCGGCCAGACGCGCGTCACCGCGCGCTTCGCGGTGAGAGCATAGGCAGCGGAGTTGATGTCGTCGCCCGTGCACAGTCAGTTCGCCGATAGCTCCAAGGCCTAGCTACTTGAGCCGATCGCGGACGAGGTGTTCGACGGCCTTGACGTCGTGGCGTGTGGTCGCTTCGGTTCGGCGAGCCGATCGATCTCGCCTTGGCCGAAGTCCGTGTGCAGTTCGCGCAGCCGTGCCTTTTCCGCTGCGCCGACGCCTTTGCGCCGAACAGCGAACATTCGGGGAGAGTAAGTAGCCACTCGGCCTCAACCTCGACGCGGGTTCGATTAAGTCTGGCCTACGAGAGGTAGTCAGTAACCGGGGTACCGCGGAACGAGAGCGGCCGTCTACGGGCTGAGCGGCAGAGGAGGTAGAGCGGTCATTGTATCTCCAGGCGACGATTAGGAGAGATCAGCCGCTCCCGCATTCAGCAAGCTCTCCAACAAGGTACGTCAAGATCGGCGTTGAAACCAACGAGGAACTTTCGAGTGAGGATCTCGTGAAACCCGACCCATAGTATGTCCGCAGAGCGCAATTCCGTATGCTTGAATCTCTGCGATATTTTCGAGTTGGAAAATGCGGCTTCGCCCGCAGGCGGAAGCATAGTGAGCCCGCAAACCGCTCGATGGCGGGACGAGGTGGCACCGATGGCGCACTAAGTGGCCTACCTGCGCTTCTTGCCGCTGGGCCACGGAAGCACCCCGTCAAGCTCGCGCAACCTATAGGAGTCTTCGTCCCATTGTTTCCGTTCGGGGGCGGGCGCCGCCATCTGATCGTCGTCAAACCACAGCAGCGTCAGCGTCTGGTCCCACTGCCCCAAGTGGAGTGCATCCTCGAAGAGCGCTGCGTCGCGCGACCAGTCTTCGAACCACGAATCCGGCTCTGCGTCCTCGACCCCTGACGGCGTTTCACCTGAGCGAACGCGCGCGCTGTAGGAGTCCGTCGGCAGAGACGAACCCGGCCTGATCCAACCTTTCGCTTCGCGAAGACGCGCCGACCGGGCGCTGTACCGGACCTTGCCTCCCTCGGAGACAACGAACGCGCACAGTTCGCGGGAAAAGGTCGCGAAGCGCGAGCCAGTGGAAATCAGGGACGCGTCGAATTCGTCCGCGAGACTTCCAATAGCCGCGAGCGCCATGTCGGCACTGTCGACGCGGGGCTTAAACAGTTTATGGGGCAGCAGCAACTCGGCCGCGAAAACGTCGCAAGCGATCTCGCCTGGGGGGCGGCGCGAATAGCTCCAGCTCGGCGTCGCATGGTCGGAGGCGATTTCAAGAACGACGTGGGCGACCTCATGGCAGACGCTGAACCGTTGCCGCCGCGCGTTATGCGCGCAATTTACGCAGATCCGGTACTTGCCCGCGCTGTCTCGGAAGGACCAAGCGTCCTCGTTCTCTTCAAGCGCCTCCTTGAGCACTTCCCCGCCGATCTGGGAGGCGTAGGCATCGACCGAAACCGGCAATGCCAAGGGTCCGCAACGTCCGATGAACTCACGCGCCTTCATAGCGATGCCGAGCTCATCGATCATGGTATCCCCTATGTCATGAATTTGCGGATGCGGGCGAGGGAGGTCGCATAATCGGGGCGCGCGCCGCGGTTAACGACCGTTGTCAGCATGTGGAACTGATCAAAGGTGATGCTTGGATCGCCTCGAACGAACTCCACAAGCTTGACGTCGAGGTTGGTGTGGTCGACGAGGAAGCGAAGTATCTCCGCGTCGCGCTTGGGGGGCGCGAGCGCCGATAT
>CAZQMD010000375.1:0-4556 GCA_964594185.1 uncultured Afipia sp.
CACCTGTGGTACATTGACCTCTCCTTTATTGAGGTGATGGCGATGGGCGATATCGGCGAAGGCCGCATCGATCAGTACCTGCCGCTGTCGCTGCTCCGCGCCCGCCTCGCCACCCGCTACACCCTGACCGATCTTCCCGATGATACTGGCGGACCGGCACGCTATGTCCGCGTCAGCGAGACCGGCGGCAGGCTCGGTTTCATCACACCGATGACCCACAATTTTTGTGAATCCTGCAACAGGGTCCGCATCACCTGCACCGGCACGATCCACACCTGCCTCGGCCATGAGGATGCCTCCGATTTGCGCAAGCCGCTGCGCGCATCGAGCGACGATGCCCTTCTCTCCGCCGCGATCGATCGCGCGATTGGGCTCAAGCCCAAGGGACACGATTTCATCATCGACCGCCGCCACAATCGGCCTAGCGTCAGCCGCCACATGAGCGTGACCGGCGGCTAGTCCTGTTACGATTGTTTCCCGCGCTGGGCGGTTTGATTGGCACAAATTTCCATAGGCCTCATTTTCTGCCTTGGAATTAACAAACTTCCAATTGACGGCGGCGTGACACGCTGATTTTGTCAGCGGGCTTTATGCGCCCCCGGCTCGAAAAGCCGGCATGCCGCCACCCTCTTTGGTCCCGGTATAGCCAAGCAACGCAGGGGCACATTCGGGAGGATGGGGTTTGCAATCGCTTCTCAAGTTGAGCCGCGCGATCGACGCGTTCACGACGTTTGTCGGCAGGTGGGTATCGTGGCTGATCGTTGTCGCCGTCATTATTTCCGCGGCCAACGCGATCATCCGGAAAGTGTTCGACGTCTCGTCGAACGCCTACCTTGAACTGCAGTGGGTGCTTTTCAGCGTCGTCTTCCTGCTTTGCTCGCCGTGGACCTTGCTCAAGGGAGAGCACATCAAGATCGACATCATCAATCACGCCCTGCCTCTGAAGGTCCGTAGCTGGATCGACATGATCGGGCACATCTTCTTCCTTGTACCGTTCTGCGTGATCCTGATCTGGACATCGATCCCCTTCTTCCTCGTTTCGTTTCAGCAGAACGAACAGTCCTTCAGTGCAGGCGGCTTACCGCAGTGGCCGGCGAAGTCGCTGATCATGATCGGCTTGGCATTGCTGCTGGTTCAGGCGATCTCCGAAATCATCAAGCGCGCGGCCGTGATGCAGGGTCTTCTGCCCGATCCGAACGCGGATGCATTGAGCGCGCACGAAATCGCCGAACTTGAAGCCCTCAAGCTGGCTCAGGCCATCACCCCCGACAAGCCATGATCGGCATCGCCGTCAGAGCGCATAACGAGAGAGATTTCTAATGGCGGCTATGTTCATCCACTACATGGCGCCGATCATGTTCGCGTCGCTCGTGATGTTCCTGCTTCTGGGATATCCGGTCGCGTTTTCGCTGGCTGCGAACGGATTGCTGTTTGCGTTCATCGGCATCGAACTCGGGCTGTTCCGTCCAGACTTCCTGCAGGCACTGCCTGAACGTGTCTACGGCGTCATGAACAATGAGACGCTGCTTGCGATCCCCTTCTTTACCTTTATGGGCCTGATCCTTGAACGATCCGGCATGGCTGAGGATCTGCTCGAAACGATAGGACAATTGTTCGGCAGCATCCGTGGCGGCATCGCCTATGCCGTGATCTTCGTCGGCGCCCTGCTCGCCGCAACCACTGGCGTCGTCGCGGCCTCCGTGATCTCGATGGGCCTGATTTCGCTGCCGATCATGCTGCGGTACGGTTATGACCGCCGGGTCGCCACCGGCGTGATCGCAGCTTCGGGCACGCTGGCACAGATCATCCCGCCATCGCTGGTTCTGATCGTGATGGCCGACCAGCTCGGCCGTTCGGTCGGAGACATGTACGAAGGCGCATTTATTCCCGGCATCGTGCTCTCGATCCTCTACGCACTTTACATCTTCCTGGTGGCGACCTTCTTTCCGGCGGCAACTCCGGGCCTGCCGCTGGAAGCGCAAACCCTGCGAGAACCGGAAACTGCGAAGCATCCCGCCATCATGCCGCTGGCCGCGCTTTCCGCTGCCGGCGCAGCCTATTTGTTCGTTGTGAAGCTCGGCTTGTTCGACTGGACTTCGCCGGTTTTCAACAAGATTTCGGAAAATCCGCTGATCCTTCACGGATTCTGGTTCGTCATTCTGACCGGCCTGTTCTTCAAGCCGTTCATCGGCATCATCCGGACCATGACGCTGTCCCTGTTCGTTGTGCTGATCGGCGCAACCGCGATCGCACTCGAAATCATGCGCTTCACCGACGTGAAGGCAGGCGCGGACTATGTCGTCCTCACCATGTCGATCGTGGTTGCGATGTCGTTCGTTCTGGCAGTCATCAACCGGGTCACCGGCCTGAAGCTGCTGTCTAAACTTGCCGAACAGGTCGTGTTCGTGATGGTTCCGCCGCTGGGTCTGATCTTCCTCGTGCTTGGCACGATCTTCATTGGCGTTGCGACGCCGACGGAAGGCGGCGCGATGGGTGCAGCCGGCGCGATGATCCTGGCGATCATGAAACGCCGCCTGAACTTCGATCTCACGCGGCAGGCCGCTGAATCAACCGCCAAACTGTCTGCCTTCGTGATCTTCATTCTGGTCGGCGCGCGCGTCTTCTCCCTCACCTTTTATGGCGTCGATGGCCACCGCTGGGTCGAGGAACTGCTGGTTTCGCTGCCCGGCGGCCAGACCGGCTTCCTGATCTTCGTAAACGCCTTCGTCTTCGTGCTTGCCTTCTTCCTCGACTTCTTCGAGCTGGCCTTCATTGTCATTCCGCTACTCGGCCCCGCAGCCGAAAAGCTCGGGATCGATCTGATCTGGTTCGGCGTGATCCTCGGCGTGAACATGCAGACGTCGTTCATGCATCCACCATTCGGTTTCGCGCTGTTCTACCTGCGCTCGGTCGCTCCGAAAGAGGCCTACACCGATCGCATCAGCGGCAAACGCATGGAGCCTGTCACCACGGGACAAATCTATTGGGGGTCGGTGCCCTTCGTGATCATTCAGGTGATCATGGTCGGCCTCGTGATCGCATTCCCAGCGATGGTGATGCACTACAAGGGCTCTCTCTCGACAGTCGACCCCAACAAGGTGGACATCCAGATCCAGCAGCAGGAAATGCCTGCACTCGATTTCGGACCCCCGGGCGGCGCCAAATAGGCAGTCTGATTCGTTCAACGAAAAACCGGCCTTCGCAAGAAGGCCGGTTTCTTTTGGACCATCGAAGCGTCGCGGTCAGGTCCGCGTTCGCGAGCGGATCTGGAAGCTGTCGAAGCTGTATTCCGCGACCTGCCACCATGTGTACTGGTCGTTGCGGAACGCGGCCATCGCCTCGTAAATCTTCTTGAAGTTCGGATTGGTCGCCGAGGTTTCCGCGTAGACCTCGTTGGCGGCCTTGAGGGAGGCGTCCATGATCGAGGCCGAGAACGGTCGCAGTTGCGTTCCGCTCGCCACCAGCCGCTTCAGCGCCGGCGGATTGTAGGCGTCGTAGCGCGCCATCATGGTTTCATTGGCGAGCGTCGAAGCCGTCTTGATGATGGACTTGTAGTTCGCGGGCAGCGATTCCCATTTGGCGAGGTTGACCAGATTGTGCAGCGTCGGGCCGCCTTCCCACCAACCGGGGTAATAGTAATATTTGGCGACCTTCTGGAAGCCGAGCTTCTCGTCGTCATAAGGGCCGACCCACTCGGCAGCGTCGATGGTGCCCTTCTCCAGCGACGGATAGATATCGCCGGCCGCAACCTGCTGCGGTACCAGACCGAGCTTGGTCAGAACCTTTCCGGCAAAGCCGCCGATCCGCATCTTTAGGCCGCTAAAATCAGACGGCTGATTGATCTCCTTCCGGAACCAGCCGCCCATCTGGCAACCGGTATTGCCGGCAGCGAAGCCGACGACATTGTAGCCCTTGAAAAAGTCATTGAGCAGTTCGGCGCCACCGCCGACCTGAAGCCACGATGTCTGCATGCGGCTGTTGAGGCCGAACGGCACGGCGGTCGCGAGCGCAAATGTCGGGTCCTTGCCGACATAGTAGTAGACGGCGGTGTGGGCCATCTCGACGGTGCCGTTTGACGCCGCATCGAGCGCCTGCAAACCAGGAACGATTTCGCCCGCTGCAAACACCTGAATCTGGAATTTGTTATCGGTGGCTTCGGCAACGGCTTTCGAAAAGACTTCGGCTGCGCCGTAGATCGTATCGAGAGATTTTGGAAAGCTGGACGTCAGACGCCATTTGATTTCAGGCATCGACTGGGCAATGGCAGGTGCTGCGATCGCGGTGCCGGCGGCGCCGATACCCGCGACTTTGATAAAGTCACGACGTTTCATAAAGGTCTCCCTTGGGTGTGATCTGCGTTTTCACCGCCTTTGTTGTTGATGGTTGTTCTTGAAGTTTCTTGCTGAGGCTTAGGCCAAGCATGGAACAAGCCTCAACCAATATCCACGCCGATTTTTACGACCGCACTGCAAAAGAAAAGCCCGGCCTCCTTGCGGAGGCCTGGCTCATTAAACGCTTCAGTCGTACGTAATCAGCCGCGGGTGCGCGAGCGGATC
>CAZQMD010000376.1:0-4546 GCA_964594185.1 uncultured Afipia sp.
GGTGGCGGCGGGTTTCGCGCCTGCACTTCCCAATCGCCCGCTCGCCGACCCGGCACTCGCGGCCGCGCGTCAGGCGATGGAAACGGTTTTGAAAGCCCATGAGCCGTATCCCGCGCTGGCGGTGGACCGGCACTGGAATCTGGTGTCGGCTAACGCGATGATCGCGCCGTTTCTTGCGACCGTTGCGCCGTCGCTATTGACGCCGCCCATCAATGTGATGCGTCTCAGTTTCCATCCGCAGGGCCTTGCGCCGCTCACGGTCAATCTCGCCGAATGGTGCGGGCATCTGCTGGAGCGTCTGCACCGGCAATGCGAGGCGACCGCCGATCCGGTCTTGATCGCGCTCTATGAGGAACTGAAAACCTATCCGATCCCGGCCCGGAAGGCGCCGCATACTGCCTTCGCGGAGAGTCTCGTGGTGCCGTTCCGGATGCGGATGGGCGACGATGTGCTCAGCTTCATGTCCACCACGATGGTGTTCGGCACGCCGCTCGATGTCACGCTGTCCGAACTGGCGCTGGAGACGTTCTTTCCGGCGGATGAGATGACCACCGAAAAGATGCGTGCCCTCGCAAAATCGTTGGCCTGAACGGGTTGCCTTGTTCCCGGTGCGGCTTATCTTCCGGGTTCATTCCCGTGAGGACATGCCATGGCCGCCCTGAAGCCGCTGCAGATCGATATCGTTTCCGACGTTGTGTGCCCGTGGTGCTACATCGGCAAGAAGCGCATCGAGGATGCGCTGGCGCTGGCGAGCGACGTCCCGGTTCATGTCAACTGGCGGCCGTTCTTCCTCAATCCATGGGTGCCGCGCGAAGGCATCTCGCGCGACGAATATCTCACGGCGAAATTCGGCTCGCCCGAGGCCTACAAGAACATCGCGGGCCGCGTGGTTGCAGCGGCTGCGGAAGAGGGGCTGCAGTACAATCCCGGCAGCGTGAAGCGTCAGCCCAACACCATCGACAGTCATCGTCTGATCTTGTGGGCTGAGGCGGAGGGCAAGGCCGCGCAGATGAAGCAGCGGCTCATGGAGCTTTACTTCCGCGACGGCGGCGACCTCACCAGCACGGACGTGCTGGTTCAGGCTGCGGCCGATGTCGGGCTGGATGCGGACAGCGTGCGCAAGCGTCTTGCCACCGATGAGGACGTGGAGCGGATTTCAGCGGATGCGCAGGAGGCGTCCGAGAAGGGCATCTCCGGCGTGCCGACCTTCGTATTCGCGCAGAAGTATGCCGTTTCCGGCGCTCAGCCGGCGGATCAGCTGGCCCGCGCGATCCGGCAGGTGTCAGCCGAAATCAACCAGGCGGCCTGACCGCGTCAGCTCTTCCACGGCGAGTTGTGGACACGCGCGCACACGTTCGGCTTGTGGAACGTCGGATCGCAATGTTCGATGTACTCGAAATTGACTGTGCCGAACGTGGTCTGGGGTTTCATCAGGGCTGAGCGGGTCTGAATCTGAATGAACTCGTTTTTGAAGTCATGACGCGGAAAAGCCGTGATGACTTCGTCACGCTGCTGAGGCGTGTAGTCGTCATATCCGACGCCGCCAACGTCCATGACCACACCCGCGCGCACGAGCGCGATCTCCGGTCGCATATATTCGGTAATGCCTGGCGTGGTGTGAAGCGCAATGGCTTCCCAGACCAGATCGGCCTTCGGCTCGGGAATGCCGCGGCTCTTTAAAAACTCGCGTGCGGCCTCGGCGCCATCGACTTCGAAGCGCCGCGTCTTGGTTTCGTAAGCCTCGGCGAGACCGAGGTCGTGAAACAGCGCCGCGACATAAAGTAATTCGGAATCGAACTTGAGATTCTGCCGGATACCCTTCATCGCGCCGAACAGATAGGTCCGGACGGAGTGATTAAACAGCATCTCCGTCTCATGTTCGCGCACAAGCTCAGCGGCTTCGCGCGCAATCTTGCTGTCCGGTATCTTGATGCTGGTGATGTGGGGCATGTGTCCTCCGATTCCGGAGCAGAGGATGTTGCCGGACAATGCTTTTGACAACGTCAAAATTTTCACGTGCGGCATAAGCGATCTGTGGGCGAGGCAAAGCAAAACTGCCATCCACGTCACCGCGGATGGCAGTTTGTTGTGAACCCAGGCCTTGGATTATGCCGTTGCAGCCGCCGCCGGCTGCGGCAGTTTTGCTGGCAGGCACGCCACCGCGACAAAGATGATCGCGGCTGAGGTCGCCATCAGCCAGAACAGCGTGTCGAAGCCGTAATTGCCGTAGACAAACGAGATCATCGGCAGCGCCAGCGCAAACACCGTGAAGCTCACGACATAGCGGATGCCGTAGATGCGCGCGCGGGCTTCGCCGCTCGCCATCTTTCCGATCATGAAATCGTTGATCGGAATCTGCCCGAACGCGCCGAGCATGAAACCGAGAGCCGCTGCCAGCGCCCAGGCATCGCGCAGGCCGGGCATTGCCGCGAAGAAGATCACCTGCATGGCGGCGACGATCATGAACACGATGCGCGGTCCGAGCCTGTCGAGCAGGGCGCCCACCACAAGCTGCGCCATCGACGCCACCGCAAACACGATGAAGGTGAATACGCCGAGCATGGTGGCGATGTCGCCCTTGGCCGCGGTCACGCCGCTCGCGGACAGCCACTGCGTCATGTCGGTCGCGATGCCCTGCAGGCGCTCGTCGAAGATTTTTGGCAGCGCGAAGGTCGTGGACTGGAACACCAGGCTGGACACAGCGGTGGTGAGAAACACGATGGCTGAAATCCGCAGCAGCAGCGCTTTCATGTCGGCGGTCTGCGGCGCGGCGGCGACGGTTGCGGCCGGCACCTTGCGATGCGCATGCGCGATCTCTCCCCACTGATGGATGGTGTAGAGGATGCCGACAGCGATGGAAAACACGCCGGGGATGATGAAGGCGATGCGCCATCCGCCGTGATCGATGAAATAACCGGTAATCAGCGCGGCCGAGGCAACGCCGAGATTGCCCCAGATGCCGTTGGTCGCCAGCCGCATGCCGGTGTTCTTCCATTTCTGGGTGACGATGGCGAGGCCGACCGGATGATAGATCGCGGCGAACACGCCGACGACAAACAGGCCGATGCCCACCTGCAGGGGCGTTTGCGCGAATGCGGTCGCGATGGACGCCGCGCCGATGCCCACGAAGAACACCGCGATCATGCCCTCGCGACTCCACTTGTCGGCAAGCCACCCGGCGGGCCACGAGAACACGCCGAACGCAAAGAAGCCGGGCGCGGCATATTTGAGAAGTTCGCTGTAGGTCAGACCCCATTCGCGCGTGAGCGCGAGCGCCGCGACGGTGGCGAAGATCAGCGTGAACAGGTGGTCCAGGTAGTGGCCGATGTTCAGGAACAGGAAGTGGATGCGGTCGCGCGTCATGGGAGCCTCTTCTTGGGCATATTCTCGATTCTACGGCGAAAAATAGCCTTGGCACGATAGCGGTGTCATGCCAAAAATCGTCGAAATTCTGCCATTCGAGATTTTGGCTTATGGCCCGCCGCAGCACCGACGCTAACGACTACCAGTTCATCCCGCGTCCGCTGGCGGCGATGTCGAAGAGTTTTCAAGACGGCTTCGAGATCGATCCGCACCATCACGCGCGCGACCAGCTTGTCTATGCAGTCACCGGCGTGATGCGCGTCCGCACCGAAACGGAGGCGTGGATCGTGCCGCCGGACCGCGCTGTCTATCTGCCAGCGCATACGGTCCACTCGATCAGCATCCGCGGCCAGGTCGAGATGCGCACGCTCTACATTTCACGCGACGCCAGCGACGATCTTCCAGCGACGCCGACCGTGCTGGAGGTTTCGCCGCTGCTGCGCGAACTTGTGCTGGCGCTGATCGAGGAGCCGGTAGTCTATGACGAGCAGGGACGTGGCGGCGCGGTGGCGTTTCTGATCCTGGGAGAGATCGCACGCGCCCAGCGGCTGTCACTCGTGATCCCGATGCCGCGCGATCCGCGTCTCCTGCGCGTCTGCAACGCGCTGTTGGCCGATCCGGCAAGCCGCCTCACGCTGGACAATTGGGTCGATACGGCAGGCGCCTCGACACGAACGCTGGCGAGGCTGTTCGAGTCTGAACTGGGAATGAGCTTTGCGGCATGGCGGCAGCGCGTGCGCTTTCACAATGCGCTGGAGGCGATCGTTGCGGGCGAGCCGATCGCGCGCGTGGCGGAACGTAACGGCTATCGCAGTTCGAGTGCGTTCTCGGCGGCGTTTCGCAAAGCCATGGGCCAGCCGCCGAGGTCGTTGAGGGTGGAAGAGGTGGGGTGAGTGGTTTCGCTCACGCCTTCTTCAGATAGTAATTCGCGTTCTTGCCGAGCGCGATGCGGCGGATGACACGGCGCATGGTCTCCGAGCCGCGCAGCGGTTCGACGATCGCGGCAGCCGCGCGATAAGCCGCGAGCTTGACGCTGTCGAGTGCGGGCTTCTTGCCGGGCGCTGACTGCGGCAGGCCAAGGCTGCGCAGCATCGAATTGAAGCGATGCAGGTCGTTCAGGCGGCGCACCTCTTCGGTCTTCCATGTGATCGCCATCGAGATCGGATGCGATCCCTTGGTCTTC
>CAZQMD010000377.1:0-4544 GCA_964594185.1 uncultured Afipia sp.
ATCCAGCTCGCGGGCAATATCAAGCTTGGCGGCTTATTTGAAGCCGGATTCGGCATCACGCTAGGCGAGCTTATCGACGACATTGGTGGCGGTACGGCCAGCGGCCGCCCGGTGCGAGCGGTTCAAGTCGGTGGGCCGCTCGGGGCTTACTTTCCGCGGGAGCTCTTCGATACGCCGTTCGATTACGAGGCCTTCGCCGCGCGTGATGGTTTGATCGGCCACGGCGGCATCGTCGTGTTCGACGATAGCGTTGATATGGCCCGGCAGGCACGGTTCGCGATGGAATTTTGCGCGGTGGAATCGTGCGGAAAGTGCACGCCTTGCCGTGTGGGATCGACGCGGGGCGTCGAGGTTATTGACCGCATCATCGGAAACGAGGGCCGCGACGGCAACGTGCAGCTGCTCGAAGACCTCTGCCACACCATGAAGCTTGGTTCGCTCTGTGCGCTTGGGGGCTTTACGCCGTATCCGGTGCTAAGCGCGCTCAATCACTTTCCCGAAGATTTCGGAATTACGCCGCCGGCCCGTCAGGCAGCGGAATGAAGGACATCGCCATGTCGCTGATCCATGAAATCGATTACGGCACGCCATCTTCCGCATCGAACGAGATGGTCACGCTCACCATCGATGGACGACAGGCGTGCGTGCCCGCCGGGACATCGATCATGCGGGCGGCGATGGAGATCGGGACGGAAATTCCCAAGCTGTGCGCGACCGACATGTTGGACGCTTTCGGATCATGCCGCCTGTGTCTCGTCGAGATCGAAGGCCGTAACGGCACGCCGGCATCCTGCACCACGCCCGTGGCAGAAGGGATGGTCGTCGCGACCGCATCCGAACGACTCGACCGCCTTCGTAAGGGGGTGATGGAGCTCTATGTCTCCGATCATCCGGTCGCATCACTGGATCGGGCGCAGCAGAGTGACATTACGCTGCTCGAAACAGCAGCATCTGTCGGCCTTCACGAAGTTCGTTATGGGTTTGATAGTGAGAAGCATCGCGATACAGGTATCGACAGCTCCAATCCTTACTTCACCTATGATCCGGCAAAATGCATCGTATGCTCGCGCTGCGTGAGAGCCTGCGAAGACGTGCAGGGGACGTTCGCCCTAACCATCGCAGGCCGTGGCTTCGGCTCGATCATGGCTCCGGGGTCGAGCCAGAACTTCCTCGAATCCGACTGCGTATCGTGCGGGGCTTGCGTCCAGGCATGCCCGACTAGATCTCTACTCGAGAAGACGGTCATCGAGAAAGGCGAGCCAGAATGGTCAAAGATCACGACCTGCGCCTATTGCGGTGTTGGCTGCTCTTTCAAGGTGGAAATGCGCGGCGAGGACGTTGTGCGCATGGTCCCGTTCAAGGACGGCAAGGCCAATCATGGGCATTCCTGCGTTAAGGGACGGTTTGCGTGGGGTTACACCAACCATAAAGAGCGAGTCCTCAATCCGATGATCCGCCGCAAGATCACTGATCCGTGGCGGGAAGTGAGCTGGACGGAGGCAATCTCGCATGTGGCCTCGGAGTTTAAGCGCATTCAGGCAAAGCATGGTGTGGGGTCTGTCGGCGGTCTGACATCGTCGCGCTGTACCGACGAGGAGACCTTTCTGGTCCAGAAGCTGGTGCGCGCGGGCTTCGGCAATAACAATGTCGATACCTGCGCCCGCGTCTGTCACTCACCTACGGGGTATGGGTTAAGCAAAACGTTCGGGACATCCGCCGGCACGCAGGATTTTGACTCGATCGAGCAGACCGATGTCGTGTTGCTGATGGGGGCAAATCCCACCGATGCGCATCCAGTCTTTGGGTCGCGTATGAAGCAGCGCCTGCGGGACGGCGCGAAGCTGATCGTCATCGATCCGCGACGCATTGAGCTTGTGCGCTCGCCACATGTGGCAGCCGCCTATCATCTTCCGGTTCTGCCGGGCACCAATGTGGCCATTCTGTCCGCGCTTGCCCACGTCATCGTGACCGAGGGCCTGGTCAACGAAGCTTTCGTGCGTGAGCGCTGTGAATGGGATGCGTTTCAGGACTGGGCCGCGTTTGTGGCCGAGGAGCGCAACAGTCCTGAAGCATTAGCCAAGGTAACGGGCGTTCCTGCGGCGGATATCCGTGGCGCGGCGCGACTGTTTGCGACCGGCGGCAACGGTGCGATCTACTACGGCCTCGGCGTCACCGAGCATAGCCAGGGCTCCACTGCCGTCATGGCTATTGCGAATCTTGCCATGGCGACAGGCAACATCGGCCGACCCGGTGTCGGCGTGAATCCGCTGCGCGGCCAGAACAACGTGCAAGGCTCATGTGACATGGGCTCGTTTCCGCATGAATTTTCCGGCTATCGCCATGTCGCCAATGACGATGTGCGTGGAATGTTCGAGTCGGTGTGGAAGACGCATCTGGAAAAAGAGCCGGGGCTCCGCATCAACAACATGCTCGATGCCGCGCTCGATGGATCGTTCAAGGGTCTTTACGTCCAGGGTGAGGATATCATGCAGTCCGATCCCGATGTGAAGCATGTCGCCGCGGGTCTGTCCGCGATGGAATGCGTGGTGATGCAGGATCTGTTCCTGAACGAGACGGCAAACTACGCGCATGTGTTTCTGCCGGGATCGACGTTCCTGGAGAAGGACGGCACGTTTATCAATGCCGAGCGGCGCATACAGCTTGTGCGAAAGGTAATGGAGCCGAAGTCCGGCATGGCGGACTGGGAGATCACGGTCGCGCTTAGCAATGCACTCGGCTATCCCATGCATTATGACCATCCATCTCAGATTATGGATGAGATCGCGCAGCTTACGCCTACTTTCGCGGGCGTATCGTTCGCGCGGATCGAGGAACTCGGCTCGATCCAATGGCCATGCAACGAAAAGGCACCCACCGGAACGCCGGTCATGCACATGGATACATTCGTGCGCGGCAAGGGAAACTTTGTCGTCACCGAATACCTTGCGACTGACGAGCGCGTCGGGCCGCGCTTCCCGCTGCTGCTGACCACAGGTCGGATTCTTTCGCAATACAACGTTGGCGCGCAGACTCGGCGCACCGAGAATGTTGTCTGGCACAACGAGGATCTGCTTGAGATTCATCCCAACGATGCTGAGCAGCGCGGGATTGCCAACGGTTCGTGGGTGAAGCTGGCAAGCCGGTCAGGCGAGACAACGCTTCGAGCGCTGGTGACCGACCGGGTTGCGCCTGGTGTCGTTTACACCACGTTCCATCATCCCGACACGCAGGCCAATGTGGTCACCACCGACTATTCGGATTGGGCGACCAATTGTCCCGAGTACAAGTGCACTGCCGTGCAGATATCGCCGTCCAACGGACGATCGCAATGGCAGGAAGACTACAGCGCTTTCTCCGATCTCAGTCGCCGTATTGTGCCGAACGAAGCTGCGGAGTGATGGCCATGATTGGATTCGGGAATGGCGCTCATCTCTTTCGGAACGAGGGCGAACATGCAGCCTGATCGTCTCGTTTACATGGCGAACCAGATCGGAAAGTTCTTCGCTACGCAGGACAGGAATAAGGCATCCGACGCGATCGCCGAGCATCTCCGGAAGTTCTGGGACCCGCGGATGCGGAGACAGATCTGCACTTATTTCGAAGGAGGCGGAAAAGGTCTCGATCCGCTGCCTTATCGCGCCGTCGAAATGATTTCGGCTCAACAACGGGAGGCCGGAAACGCTTCGGCGAAGTAGCAATCTGAAAATAACAAAAACAGGGAATCAACGGGAGGGAGCTTTAAAATGGCTGTTATCAATCATAGCGAGACCTACGCGACATCATGGCTGCCTTTTCTTGATCGAACGCGCACCATCGCCAGACCGGGATATAGCCGCTGGATGGTCCCGCCCGCGGCGCTGTGCGTTCATTTGTGCATCGGTCAGGCCTACGCATTCAGTGTCTTCAACCTGCCGATGACAAAACTTCTCGGCATTTCGCAATCCGCGCCGGGCGACTGGAAGCTCACCGAACTGGGCTGGATTTTTTCAATTGCCATGGTGTTTCTAGGACTATCGGCGGCGGTGTTCGGGCGCTGGGTGGAAGAGGGTGGTCCGCGCAAGGCGATGTTCACGGCGGGCATCTGCTGGGCCAGCGCATTTTTAGTCTCAGCATTCGGAATCTACACTCATACGCTCTGGATCATTTATCTCGGTTACGGCGTGATCGGGGGCTGCGCGCTCGGCATCGGCTATATTTCGCCGGTTTCGACCCTGATGAAGTGGTTTCCGGATAGGCCGGGCATGGCGACCGGTATGGCGATCATGGGTTTTGGCGGTGGCGCCCTGATCGCATCGCCACTGTCAGTCTGGCTCATGAGCAAGTTTGCGTCGGCCAGTGATGTCGGCGTTCTTTGGACATTCATCACTCTTGGCGTTGTCTACTTTGCGTTCATGATGTTCGGATCGCTGATCGTGCGCGTTCCCGCACCGGGGTGGAAGCCGGAAGGCTACGTTCCGCCCGCCACTGCACCCAAGTTGATGACGAAAAACGATGTCTACGTCTATCAAGCGGTCAAGACACCGCAGTTCTGGCTGATCTGGACC
>CAZQMD010000378.1:0-4542 GCA_964594185.1 uncultured Afipia sp.
CGGGTTCATCGCCGGCCGCACGGCGCCTCCGGGCCGCCGCATGGGCCATGCCGGTGCGATCGTCTCCGGCGGCAAGGGTGATGCGGAATCGAAGATCGCGGCGATGGAAGCTGCCGGGATTACGGTTTCCCCGTCACCCGCGCGGCTCGGGACCACGCTTCTCGAAAGGTTGAAGGCTTAATTCAGTCCTTGGTTCTTTTCCGCGCGAAGTTTCGCCCTAAATAGGGTAAAAGGTGCGGCACACCTCGATGCCGCAATCAAATCGGGCGATTTTGTCTCGATTTCTCCGCGCGATAAACCTCAGGACGACCTCATGTCTCGCCAGGACGCGAACGCTAATTTCGCCCTCACTTCCTTTCTCGACGGCGCCAACGCCACCTATATCGACCAGCTGTATGCGCAGTACGAGAAAGACCCGTCATCGGTCGATCCGGATTGGGTGGATTTCTTCAAGTCGCTGAAGGACCAGCCGGCGGACGTCGCGAAGAATGCGGAAGGCCCGTCCTGGGAGAAGACCAACTGGCCGGCCACGCCGAGCGACGATCTGACGTCGGCACTCGACGGAAACTGGGCACAGGTCGAGAAGGTCGTCGGCAACAAGATCGCGGCCAAGGCGCAGGCCTCCGGCAGCAGCCTCTCGTCAGCGGATGTGCAGCAGGCGACGCGCGATTCGGTCCGTGCGCTGATGCTGATTCGCGCCTACCGCATGCGCGGCCATTTCCACGCCAACCTCGACCCGCTGGGCATTGAAGGTCAGAAGGATCACGAGGAACTCGATCCGCGTTCCTACGGATTCACTGACGCCGATCTCGATCGCAAGATTTTCCTCGATCATGTGCTGGGTCTTGAAACAGGCACGCTGCGTGAAATCGTGGCGATCTGCCAGCGCACCTATTGCCAGACGCTCGGCGTCGAATTCATGCACATCTCCAATCCGGCGCAGAAGAGCTGGATTCAGGAGCGCATTGAAGGTCCGGACAAGGAAATCAGCTTCACCCGCGAAGGCCGCCGCGCCATTCTGATGAAGCTGATTGAAGCCGAAGGCTTCGAGAAGTTCTGCGACATCAAGTTCACCGGCACCAAGCGCTTCGGCCTCGACGGCGGTGAATCGCTGATCCCCGCGCTCGAGCAGATCATCAAGCGCGGCGGTAATCTCGGCGTGCGCGACATCGTGGTCGGCATGCCGCATCGCGGACGTTTGAACGTGCTGACCCAGGTGATGGGCAAGCCGCATCGCGCGCTGTTTCATGAATTCAAGGGCGGTTCGGCCAATCCCGACGAGGTCGAAGGCTCGGGCGACGTGAAGTACCATCTTGGCGCTTCATCCGATCGTGAGTTCGACGGCAACAAGATCCATCTCTCGCTGACTGCCAACCCGTCGCATCTCGAAATCGTCGATCCGGTGGTGCTCGGCAAGGCGCGCGCGAAGGAAGACCAGAACGGCGACGCGCCGGATAACCGCATCTCCGTGCTGCCGCTTTTGATGCATGGCGACGCGGCCTTCGCGGGTCAGGGCGTTGTGGTGGAATGTTTCGCGCTGTCGGATCTGAAGGGCTACCGCACCGGCGGTTCGATCCACTTCATCGTCAACAACCAGATCGGCTTCACCACCTATCCGCGTTACTCGCGCTCGTCGCCATATCCGTCCGACGTCGCCAAGATGATCGATGCGCCGATCTTCCATGTGAACGGCGACGATCCGGAAGCTGTGGTGTTCGCAGCCAAGATCGCGATCGAATTCCGCCAGAAGTTCCACAAGCCTGTCGTCATCGACATGTTCTGCTATCGCCGCCACGGTCATAACGAGGGCGACGAGCCGGGTTTCACCAACCCGGTGATGTACAAGAAGATCGCGACCCATCCGACCACGCTCGATCTTTATGCCAAGCGGCTGATTGCCGACGGCGTCATGACCGAAGGCGAAGTTGATAAGGCCAAGGCCGATTGGCGCGCGCGTCTGGATGCCGAACTCGAAGCGGGTTCCGGCTACAAGCCGAACAAGGCCGACTGGCTCGACGGCAAGTGGGCCGGCTTCAAGTCGGCTGAAATGGGCGAAGATCCGCGCCGTGGCAATACCGGCGTTGCCGTCGACGAGTTGAAGGACATCGGCCGCAAGATCACCAAGGTGCCGGACGGCTTCCGCGTCCACCGCACCATCCAGCGCTTCCTGGAGAATCGCGCCAAGGCGATCGAGAGCGGCGTCGGCATCGACTGGGCGACCGGTGAGGCGCTGGCGTTCTGCACGCTGCTGAACGAGAATCACCATGTCCGCCTGTCGGGCCAGGATTCGGAGCGCGGCACCTTCTCGCAGCGCCACTCCGTCCTGATCGACCAGGAGGACGAGAGCCGCTACACGCCGTTCAACCATCTCGGCAACGAGCAGGGCCGCTACGAGGTCATCAACTCGCTGCTGTCGGAAGAGGCCGTGCTCGGCTTCGAATACGGCTACTCGCTGGCCGAGCCGAACACGCTGACGCTGTGGGAGGCGCAGTTCGGCGACTTCGCCAACGGCGCGCAGGTCGTGTTCGACCAGTTCATCTCCTCGGGCGAGCGCAAGTGGCTGCGTATGTCCGGTCTCGTCTGCCTGTTGCCGCATGGTTATGAGGGCCAGGGGCCGGAGCATTCCTCGGCTCGCCTCGAGCGCTTCCTGCAGATGTGCGCCGAAGACAACATGCAGGTCACCAACCTCACGACGCCTGCAAACTACTTCCATGCCCTGCGTCGTCAGCTCAAGCGCGAAATCCGCAAGCCGCTGATCATCATGACTCCCAAGTCGCTGCTGCGTCACAAGCGTGCAGTGTCGAAGCTGGAGCAGTTCGGGCCGGATACGTCGTTCCATCGCATCCTGCCGGACGACGCGGAAGCCGGCGGCGAGTTCAAGCTCGCTGAAGACGGCAAGATCCGCCGCGTCGTGATCTGCTCGGGCAAGGTCTATTACGACCTGCTGGAAGAGCGTGAGAAGCGCGGCACCGACGACATCTATCTGCTGCGCATCGAGCAGCTCTATCCTGTGCCGCTCAAGACGCTGGTGCAGGTGCTTGAGCGATTCAAGAAGGCCGAAGTGGTCTGGTGCCAGGAAGAACCGCGCAACATGGGTGCGTGGCACTTCATTGAGCCATATCTTGAGTGGGTGCTGAATCAGGTCGGCTCGTCGCACAAACGTCCGCGTTATGCGGGCCGTGCCGCGGCTGCGGCCACCGCCACCGGTTTGATGTCGAAGCATCTCCAGCAACTGAAAGCATTGCTCGACGAAGCTCTCGGCTGACCAATTGAATGCCCGCATCTCGCGGGCATTTCCTTCACGTTCAATTTGACTGAAGCGCTGGCGGCAGACGAAGCCGTTCAGGACGCAAGGGGAAGAAGAAATGGCTGAAATTCGCGTTCCGACACTGGGTGAATCCGTCACCGAGGCCACCATCGGCCGTTGGTTCAAGAAGGCTGGCGATGCCGTTGCGGTTGATGAGCCCTTGGTGGAGCTTGAAACCGACAAGGTGACCATCGAGGTTCCGGCGCCCTTCGCTGGAACGCTTGGAGAGATCGTTGCCAAGGACGGCGAAACGGTCGCGGTCGGCGCGCTGCTCGGTCAGATCACCGAAGGTGCTGGCGGCGCCAAGCCGGCGGCCGCTCCGGCCAAGGCCGCTGAGCCACCGAAGGCGGCTGCGCCTGCGGCCGCAGCACCTGCGCCCGCGCAGAAATCTCCGCCGGCCGATGCGCCGCTGGCTCCAAGCGTGCGCAAGCTGTCCGCTGAGTCCGGCGTTGACGCATCCACCGTTCCCGGCTCCGGCAAGGATGGCCGCGTCACCAAGGGCGACATGCTCGCCGCCATCGAGAAGGCCGCCTCGCTGGCGACGCCGCTCAATCAGCCGGCCGCCGCCGTTCAGGTGCGTGCGCCTTCCGCCGCCGACGATGCCGCCCGCGAAGAGCGCGTGAAGATGACGCGCCTGCGCCAGACCATCGCACGCCGCCTCAAGGAAGTGCAGAACACCGCTGCGATGCTGACGACCTTCAACGAGGTCGACATGACCAACGTCATGGCGCTGCGCGCTCACTACAAGGATGCGTTCGAGAAGAAGCATGGCGCCAAGCTCGGCTTCATGGGCTTCTTCACCAAGGCTGTGGTGCAGGCGCTCAAGGACGTGCCCGCCGTCAACGCCGAGATCGACGGCACCGACCTGATCTACAAGAACTACTATCACATCGGCGTTGCGGTCGGCACCGACAAGGGCCTCGTGGTGCCGGTGGTTCGCGATTGCGATCACAAGTCGATTGCCGAGATCGAGAAGAGCATTGCCGACTACGGCCGCCGCGCCCGCGACGGTCAGCTCAAGATCGAGGAAATGCAGGGCGGCACCTTCACGATCACCAACGGCGGCATTTATGGCTCGCTGATGTCGACTCCGATCCTGAACGCCCCGCAGTCGGGTATTCTCGGCATGCACAAGATCCAGGAGCGGCCGGTCGCGATCGGCGGCAAGGTCGAAATTCGGCCGATGATGTATCTGGCGCTGTCCTACGATCACCGCGTCATCGACGGCAAGGAAG
>CAZQMD010000379.1:0-4541 GCA_964594185.1 uncultured Afipia sp.
AGGCTGCCTGTGCGGCGGGGCCGGATGCGCTCTCGGGCGCCCGTGCGCGCGCCAACGCCTATGTTGCCTTCGCGCGTGACAACCCATGCATGTTCCAATTGATGTTTCGCGCCGAGCGGCTCGACCATAACCGGCCCTTGTTGCATGAAGCTTCCAAGGCCGCCTTCGCCAAGCTAGCGGGCATCGTCGCGGCGCAACGTCATGAAGAGGTTGCGCTCGACCACCTGACCATTGAGCAGGCCGCCGACGTCGCCCGCATCTGGTCGCAGGTGCATGGCTTTGCCATGCTTTATCTGGACGGCCGCCTGCAGCACATTCTCGATGCCACGCCCGGTGTCACCGCCGAGGAGTTGCTGGCGGCGATGCTCAAGCCGACGTCCTCCGGCCCATAGGCGCAACCGTTTCCGCCGTCATGCGTTAGCACGTATGGCAAGAACTCCGCGCGCGCCCTGGAAACGTGACAACCCGCGCAAGCGCGCGGGCAAGGCCTCGCAACATCTCACCCCATCAGAGAAATCGGCGGCCAAGGCTCGCGCCAAGCGGGCCGGGCGGCGCTATCCCAATCTCGTGGACAACATGCGCGCGGCGTCCACATCGAAAACACCGGCGAAAAAATCCGCAGCGAAGAAACGCGTGGGCCGCAAGCGTGCGGCAAATCCATCGGGTGTGAAGAAAGCTGCCCGGTAGGCAACGTCGCCTGTTAGTGCGGCATAGCCAGTTCCACCGCGCGGCCGCTCGCGCCGACCATTTTCACCTTGTCGGTGTCGCATTTGAAATCGCGGGCGAGATTGTCTGCGGCCTCCCGCGCCAGATCTATCGCATTGGGGTTGGCGGCCACATCGACATAGGCGACATGGCAGACGGTGGTGCCGGTCTTTGCGCCTGCAGGTGCAAGCCGCGTCACAACGAACAATTGCTTCGTCTTGGGACGGCCGTCTTTGCCTTCGTCGTCGATGTCCGCAAGGTGCCAGCGCTGGATCATTGCGAACGGCGGCTTGTCTTTTGCGGCCTGCCGCCATTCGATGGTCGGGGTCGTCGAACTGAACGGCCCGAACCAGGCCTTTGCCGCAGGTTCATTGGACGCACCCTTCGCACTCCGTGCGACAGAGACCGTCTCGCGCAGATCGCCTTCGCTCACCACGACAACCAGTCCCGCCGGGCCGCGACACACCCGCGTTCCACCATTGTCGTCGCTGGAGTCCTTGAGCGTCCGGCAATCTTTGTCGGCGGTCGAGCTGTAGCTGCTGATGTTTTGGGCCGTCTGCGCCGAGGCAGCGCCCTGCATCAGCAGCGCCGATGACAGCATAAAAGCGATCAGAAAAGTGCGGGACATGCGGGGAACCCGTCATACTGGGCCGTGTTGATGGATTTGCATGTATTTGTCACATCAGGCGTGTGGATCGTTCATGCCGCGCCTGCGAAAAACGTGTCATCATGTGCGGAATCGCATTAGAAGCACTGTCAGCGCGTTTTGTGTCCCCGTTCAGTCGTTCGTGAGCCATGCCTGAAATCTCATCCAGCAAGCCCTATCGCATCGGCCGGTCCAAGACCGGGCTCGGTCTCTTCGCCACCCAGAAGATCAAGAAGGGCACCAAGATCATCCGCTATTTCGGGCCGCTGCTCGATTCGAAGAACAAGAAGCACGACGATATCGACAACAAGTACCTGTTCGAAATCAACAATCGCTGGACCATCGACGGATCGACCCGCAAGAACATCGCCCGCTATATCAATCACGCCTGCCGCCCGAACGCCGAGTCGGACGTCAATTCGCGCAAGCGCAAGGTTGTGATCCGCGCCATCAAGACCATCGAGCCGGGCGAAGAGATCAACTACGACTACGGCACCGACTATTTCAAAATCTTCCTCAAGCCGATCGGCTGCAAGTGCGAGCACTGCGAGAAGAAGCGGGCGAAGAAGCGCGCCGAGGAGCGTGCTGAAAAGCTGCGTCTGAAGCTGAAGGCTGAGAAGAAGGCCGCCAAGAAAGCCGCAAAGCAGGCGGAAAAGAGCGCCCGCAAGGCGACGAAGGCGGCTGGCACGGCCAAGTCCGTAACAGCGGCGAAGAAGCCGTTGAGCGCAGCCCGCGCCAATGCCCATGCGCGCGGCACCGGTAAGCCGACCAAGACCAAGGCGTCGCGCACCAAACCATTGGCGCGCGTGCAGTCCAAGGGCGCCACCCGCGCAAAACGCGCGTTATAAATCCGGCAGCGCCGCCGGAGCGGCGCGCCGTATGTCCTTCAGCGTCGGATCAGGACCACGCCAGCAATCAGAAGTGCTGCGCCGATCAGGCGCGGCAGGTCGACTGAGCGCTGCTCAAGCCCGAGCCATCCAAAATGGTCGAAGGTGACAGAGGTCAGCATCTGTCCCGCGATCAGAAGTGAAATGAAGGTGGCTGCGCCGAGAATCGGGATCAGGTAGATCGCAAGGCCGATAAAGATCGCGCCGAACAGTCCGCCGCTCCAGGCCCACCAGGGAATCCGGCTGGCAACGGCGGCGGATGGAACGGGATCGCGCAGTGCAACCGCCAGCAGCACCATGCAGAGCAGGCCGACGAAATAGCTCGCGAATCCGGACCACACGGCGGAGGAGAGGGCCGTCCGCAGATTTGCATTCAGGGCCTGCTGGATGACGATGCTGATGCCCGCGGCGAAGGCGAGGGCGATAGGCAGGGCGACGTTGAGCATTGTCTGTCTCGATGTTTCGTTGCGGCGCGCGTGCGCCCTTACAATCCCTTGAACATGTTTCCGGCGAGCAGCAGCAGATAGCTGATGCCCAGCGTGGCAAAGCCATGGCCGCTGATAAACGGGATCTTGATGCGCGCATACACCGCAAGCGCGGCCAGAATGGCGAGGATGATCGAGACGAGGAAAATCGGAAACGATGGCGCGCTGAGATTCATGAGAGATCCCCGGTGATGCGCCGCACGATTGCGGCGAGGGGACTGAAGCGCGCTCATGCCGGTTCCGGCAAGGGCCGGGCCGGCTCAGGCTGTGGATGAATGAAGCCGATCTGTGAGCTTATTCCGCGATGACAGCTTCAACGGCCTTAATGGTCTGCTGGACCGCTGCGATCTCGTGAATCAGAACGGTCGAGAGCTTTGGCCCGCGGGCGCGCATTTCCATCACCAGTTCGCGACGGCGTTCGCGCAGCAGCACCAGCGGCAAACGATGATCGAATGCATCCGCATCTGCTTCGGATTCGTCGCCGAATTCCGCTTCAATGACCGACATGACCGGCTCCCATGACAACGGGGAGAACCTAGCCGCGGCGCATTAAATGGCCGGAAGGGAGATCGGTAAAATTGTATCGAAATGGAAAAAGCCGGGCGAATGGCTGTTTCACCCGGCTTTTGTGGTTAGGAAGTGCTTAGCGAACCGCGACGGCGTCCGCGCTCTTGCGCAGCCCGATGAATTCCAGCTCCGCGAACACACCGACGGCGATGGCCTGCATGACGATGAAGACCTGCCCGAGAAGGTTGGGTGAGAGCCACCCGCTGACCAGCAGCGCGATGCTGTCGATGGTCCAGACCGCGTTGATGGCGATCACCGCCCATACGGCGGCCTTTGGCATCGTCTCACGCGAGGCGAGATAGCCGACGCCGAGCACGAACACCACCAGCACCAGGCCGGTGTTGCGCAGAAAGCCTTCCGGCAGGTTTGTCAGCGGCGCAAGGATACTTGCGCCGAACACCAGCAGCAGCGCGGACACGCCGCTGAAGAGGGCATCGATCTGAAGAGCGCGGCGAAGGAACGGGGAGGGATTGATCATAATGGTTCTCCTTGTGTGAGACGGTGTGTGGACGATCAGGACTTGCGGCGGCGGGCGAGAAACTGACGCAGCAGGGTGAATGGGCAGAGCGTTTTCAGCGCGCGGTCTTCAGCCGCCTGCACATGCGCGAAGACGAACACGCCGGTGTGGTGCAGCAGCGGTTCGGGCATGTTGAGCGACTGCGCCAGCAGGCGCTTGGCGAGTTTGGCGATCCAGGCCAGCGGGCTTGTTTCGATGATGGATGTGCCGGCCTTTGCCGGTGCCTGTCGCTGGCTGCTGGATTTTTGCGCGGGTGATGTGGTTTCCGTCGTCATGGGTCATCTCCTGTGATGGCGAAGATGATCCGGCCGCGCGCCCAAATCGATTACCTGGCAGGTAATGGAACGCACGAAATCTGCGTGGTAGGTTTTTGGCATGATGAACGCACACAATTCGGCGCGCCGCGCCGTCAAGCCGTCGGCAAAGGCTTCAGCTAAGCCCAATCACTTCGGCGATCACCTGCGTGGATGGCGGCAGCGCCGCCATCTCAGCCAGCTCGATCTGGCGGGCGACGCGGAGATTTCCGCGCGCCATCTCAGCTTTGTCGAGACTGGCCGCGCCGCGCCGTCGCGCGACATGGTGTTGCGTTTGGCAGAGCGGCTCGACGTGCCGCTGCGCGAGCGTAACGTGCTGCTGGTGGCGGCGGGTTTCGCGCCTGCATTTCCCAATCGCTCGCTCGACGACCCGGCACTCGCGGCCGCGCGTCAGGCGATGGAAACGGTTTTGAAAGCCCA
>CAZQMD010000380.1:0-4512 GCA_964594185.1 uncultured Afipia sp.
CGGCTCGGCAAGGCCGAGTTCCCCCGCCGACACCGCCTCGATGCCATACGGCGCAAGCAGTTCGCGCATCTCGGCAAGCTTGCCGGGATTGTGGGTCGCGATCACAAGACGGCCGGTGATTTGGCGATGATCACTCATGCGCAATGGTTATCCGTGAGAGGCGTGGTTGGAAGCGCTAAATTAAGCCACTGCCATCTTTTGCAGGTCGACCAGCCGGGCGATGCCCTTCTGTGCCAGCGCCATCAGGTTCAGGAACTCGTCCTGCGAGAACGGCGTCTTCTCGGCGGTGCCTTGCACTTCGATGATGCGGCCGTCGCCGGTCATGACGAAGTTCGCATCGGTCTCCGCTTCGGAGTCTTCCGCGTAATCGAGATCGAGCACCGGCGTGCCGTTATAGATGCCGCAGGAAATCGCGGCGACATTGTCACGCAGCACGTTGTCGCTCTTGAGCATGTTGCGCGCTTTCATCCACTGCAGGCAGTCCGCGAGCGCAACCCATGCGCCGGTGATCGATGCGGTGCGGGTGCCGCCGTCGGCCTGGATGACATCGCAATCCACGGTGATCTGGCGTTCGCCAAGCGCAACGAGATCGACGGTGGTGCGTAGCGAGCGTCCGATCAGGCGCTGGATTTCAACTGTGCGGCCGCTCTGTTTGCCTGCAGCCGATTCACGGCGCATGCGCGCATGGGTGGCGCGGGGCAGCATGCCGTATTCGGCGGTGACCCAGCCACGGCCCTGGCCCTTCAGCCAAGGCGGCAGGCGTTCTTCCAGCGTGGCGGTCACCAGCACATGGGTATCACCGAATTTCACCATGCAGGAACCTTCGGCGTATTTGACCACACCGCGTTCCAAAGTGACGGGGCGCAGTTCGTCGGGCGCGCGACGGCTTGGGCGCATGGAAAACCTCCTGAAATTCCGGGAAACGTCGATTTGGCGCTGCTTTTAGGGGGTCAGGGCGGGTGCGGCAAGGGAAGATCGAGGCGCGATAAGGATGTTGGGAGAATGCCGCTTGTCATGACGCCGGACGATAGACAATTGTAGAGATATCAACCCCGTTTGGAGCCCAATTTGGCCCACCACGAGCCGACAGGTCATCTGATCACGCCGAATGCCGGGCTGGCGCAGCTCAATGAACGGTCGCGCGATATTTTTCGGCAAATCGTCGAGAGTTATCTGGCCACCGGCGAGCCGGTCGGTTCGCGCAACATCTCGCGTCTGATCACCTTGCCGTTGTCCCCAGCATCGGTGCGCAACGTGATGTCGGATCTCGAACAGCTCGGGCTGATCTATGCGCCGCATACATCGGCGGGCCGTTTGCCGACCGAACTGGGACTTCGGTTTTTCGTCGATGCGCTGATGCAGGTCGGCGATCTCTCGGAGCCGGAACGGCAGTCGATCGAGCAGCAGCTCAAGTCCGTCGGCGGTGCGCCATCGGTCGAAGCCGCGCTCAGCGAAGCGCTGACCCGCCTGTCGGGTCTCACGCGCGCAGCAGCGGTGGTGCTGACACAGAAATCAAATGTGCGGCTGAAACATATCGAATTCGTGCGGCTGGAGCCGACGCAGGCGCTGGTGGTGCTGGTGGCGGAAGACGGTCAGGTCGAGAACCGCGTGCTGCCGTTGCCGCCGGGCGTGCCGTCATCGGCGCTGACTGAAGCCTCGAATTTTCTCAATGCGCGGATTCGCGGGCGCACGCTGGCAGAAGCGCGCAGCGAGCTTGAAGCTGCGCTGACGCAGGAGCGCAACGAACTCGATCAACTGACGCAGAAAGTCGTCACGGCGGGCATTGCCAGCTGGTCGGGTGGCGCGAGCGAAGAGCGGCAGTTGATCGTGCGCGGTCATGCCAACCTGCTGGAAGATCTTCATGCGATGGAAGATCTCGAGCGGGTGCGGCTCTTGTTCGACGATCTCGAAGCGAAGAAGGGCGTGATCGATCTGCTCGGCCGGGCTGAGCGCGCCGATGGTGTGCGCATCTTCATCGGGTCCGAGAACAAACTTTTTTCGCTGTCCGGGTCTTCGACCATCATCGCGCCCTATCGCGACGCCGCCGGTCAGATCGTGGGCGTGCTCGGCGTGATCGGACCGACGCGGCTGAACTATGCGCGCGTCATTCCGATGGTCGATTATGCCGCCCGGATTGTCAGCCAGCTGATCGGCAAATAGCGCTTCGCGCTTGATTTTCGGCGCCTAAAGCACGATATGCGGGCTAACAATCATACATTCGCGATGACGATTTTCTGAAAAGGTGAGTTATGGCCAATTCCAACGGGCAAAAGGAACCGCAGGACGCGTCCGCGCCGGAACCGGCAAACGACAAGGAGCCTGTGGTCTCAAAGCCTTACGTGATGCCTGACGATCCCGAGGAAGGATCGGTCGAGGCACTCACCAAGGAAGTTGCCGAGGCCAAGGACCGCACGCTCCGCACGCTCGCGGAAATGGAAAACCTGCGCAAGCGCACCGCGAAGGAAGTTACCGACGCGCGGGCTTACGGCATCACGGCGTTTGCGCGCGATGTGCTCGACATCGCCGACAATCTGCAGCGCGCGCTCGACGCGGTGCCTGCGGAAGCCCGTGACGCCGCCGATGCCGGTCTCAAGGCGTTGATCGAAGGCGTCGAACTGACCGAGAAGTCGCTGCACAAGACGCTCGAGAAAAACGGCGTCTCGAAGCTCGATCCGCTTGGCGAGAAGTTCAATCCGAACTTCCATCAGGCGATGTACGAAGTGCCGGATTCCTCGGTGCCTGCGGGCACTGTCGTGCAGGTCGTCCAAGGCGGCTACACCATCGGCGAACGCGTGCTGCGTCCGGCGCTGGTCGCTGTCTCCAAGGGCGGCGTGAAGAACTGAAATCTTCGATCATTTCCGCTGGCGTCATTCCATGAGAACGGAATGACGCCTTTTCAATTTATCGCGGATCGATGCCGTCGCGGACCGCGCGAAAACGCGGGAAGGCCTTCGGCCATTCATCGCGCGTGGCGCTCGCAATGATCCGCAGCGATGTTCCGCCGCCAAATCGCAGCCACTGCACCACGGTGACCGGGGTGTCGTTCTTGCCCGCGACCGCCTCGATCCGGGTTTCAAATCCGGCCGTGCCGTCGATCCGCTGCGGCTCGTTCGAAATGATGCGGGCGTTGCGGATTCCGGGAATGGTCGCGGCGACCTGCTGCGCAAAGCGTCCGCGATCTTCCGGCGACGCCGGGCCAGCCGCCGTCAGGCCGATCACCATGTAGGGCGCGCCATCGAGCGTGGTGTCTTCGCTGCCATCGGTCAGAAGGATCGAGGATCGCGGCGCCAGGGTGCGGACGGTTTTGAAGTCGCTCAGCTCGCCGATCTTGAACGGCATCAGATTGAGCTGTTCTTCCGTGGGGACCTCGTTGCGCAGCTTCGCCGTCGCCAGCATCTTGCGCATGTCCTCGTCGGACACGGGCTTTGCCGCGTCCTCACGGACCTGCGCGATGATGTAACCGGTGAATTTCTCGCCCGAGACGATGACCGAATAGAGCTTGACGGTGGTCGCCCCGTCTTTCCCGGTATCGGAGGTGATGAAAGCCTTGCCGGCGGCGGTCTCGAAGGCCTCCGGCTTGGAGCCGGTTCCGGTGGGCTTGCCCTCCTTCACGGCGGCCTCGACGGTCGCGAAGGCGGCAGGCGGAATTTCCGCGACTCCGACCTTGACCTTCTGGTCCGGCGATTCGAAGCCCAGAAATTCCTTGGCCACATTCAGCCCTTCGGCAGGCACGAGGCCGACACGCGCTCCCGAGGGGAACACAGGATCGGCGGCAAGGGCCGGGGAGGCGAGCACGACGGAGGCAATGGCGAGGGCGCGGACGATCGTTTTCATGAAACCTGACTGGTGTCGCATTGAGGCCGTTCGATGGTCGGACCCGGCAAGGTGGCCCGGCCCGTGTGAAGGCCCTGACTGTTTCTGCGCCGGGCTAACAGATCAAGGCCCCAATCGTTGCAAATTGACGCAATGGCCGTTCATCCAGAGCTGGACGGAGGGTCCGGAAAAATCCATTTTCCCTGCTGTTTACAAGGGCCGGTCCTTGCAGCCCCATACCCCCCTCCTATATGAGGCGAAGCGTCGCGACGTCGCGAACATTTGATCTCTGGGGGTTGGGATTGGTGCGCCGACAGGGCACGGCCAACCTGCCGCAAAAGGAAGGACGAAAAGACCATGGGAAAGGTCATTGGGATCGATCTCGGCACCACGAATTCGTGCGTAGCCGTGATGGACGGAAAATCACCGAAAGTTATCGAGAACGCCGAAGGCATGCGGACGACCCCGTCCATTGTGGCCTTCACTGACGACGGCGAACGCCTCGTCGGCCAGCCGGCCAAGCGCCAGGCTGTTACCAATCCGGAAAATACCATTTTCGCCGTCAAGCGCCTCATTGGCCGCCGCTACGACGACCCGACGGTCGAAAAGGACAAGAAGCTTGTCCCTTATAAAATCGTCAAGGCTGGCAACGGCGACGCCTGGGTCCAGGCTGATGGCCAGGCCTATTCGCCCTCGCAG
>CAZQMD010000381.1:0-3571 GCA_964594185.1 uncultured Afipia sp.
TCCAGTGGTGGCACGCCATGACCGGCGGCAACAACGACATCGTCAACAAGCTCGCGGCGGACTTCAACGCCTCGCAGAGCGATTACAAGATCGTCCCTTCATTCAAGGGCAGCTATCCCGACACCATGAATGCCGGCATCGCCGCGTTCCGCGCCGGCAACGCGCCGCATATCATTCAGGTGTTCGAGGTCGGCACGGCGACCATGATGAGCGCCACCGGCGCGATCAAGCCGGTCTACCAGCTCATGAAGGATGCGGGCGAACCGTTCGATCCGAAGGCCTATCTGCCGGCAATCACCGGTTACTATTCGACGGCCAAGGGCGACATGCTGTCGTTCCCGTTCAATTCCTCGTCGATGGTGATGTGGGTCAATCTCGACGCGCTGAAGAAAGCCAACATCGCGGAAATTCCGAAAACCTGGCCGCAGGTATTCGACGCCGCCAAGAAGCTCAAGGCCGCCGGCTATACGACCTGCGGATTTTCCAACGCGTGGGCGACCTGGGCACATATCGAGCAGTTCTCCGCCTGGCACAACGTCGCGATCGGCACCAAGGCCAACGGCCTCGACGGCTTCGACACCGTGCTGAAGTTCAACTCGCCGCTGCACATCAAGCACCTGCAGAACCTGATCGACCTGCAGAAGGACAAGACCTACGATTATTCAGGCCGCGCCAATGCCAGCGAAAGCCGGTTCGGTTCAGGCGAATGTCCGCTGTTCCTGACCTCGTCGGGCTACTACGCCACCGCCAAGGGCACCGCCAAGTTCGAGTTCACCTCCGCGCCGATGCCGTATTATCCCGATGTCGCCGGCGCACCGCAGAATTCTATCATCGGCGGCGCATCGCTCTGGGTGATGGGCGGCAAGAAGCCGGACGAATACAAGGGCGTCGCAAAGTTCTTCGCCTTCCTCTCCGACACCAATCGTCAGGCCAAGCTGCATCAGGAATCCGGTTACCTGCCGATCACCAAGGCGGCCTATGAGAAGACCAAGGCGGACGGCTTTTATGACAAGAACCCGACGCTGCAGACGCCGCTGAAGGAACTCACAAACAAGGAGCCGACCGAAAACTCGCGCGGACTTCGTTTCGGCAACATGGTGCAGATGCGGGATATCTGGGCGGAGGAAATGGAAGCCGCGCTCGCGGGTCAGAAATCCGCCAAGGATGCGCTCGACACCGCTGTGAGCCGTGGCAATGCGATGCTGCGGACGTTCGAGAAGACCGCCAAGTAAGCGCCAGGGAAAGCTGCGGAGCGCGGCCATCATGAAACTGACCGCGCTGATCCCGATGTTGAGCGTGCGCGACCTGCAGAAAAGCATCGCGTTCTACAGGGATCGGCTCGGCTTTCATGTCATCAACGTCTTCGGTGAACCCTCACCGAAATGGTGCATGCTGGGACGCGACGCCATCAAGCTCATGCTCAATGAGCCGCCCGCTGCGGAAATGGACACCTTGCCGCTGCATGCCAGGAACTTTCAGGTCTTTTACTTTTACCCGGACGATGTCGCTGCGCTTCATGACGCGTGGAGGCGCGATGGTTTGCCCGTCACGAATTTGCGTGTGACAGACTATGGCATGAAGGAATTCGAGCTGCGCGATCCCGATAATTACTGGCTCTGGTTCGGACAGGAATCCGCCGACCCGCCGACGGTGCACGAGTGACCGCCTGAATGGAAAAATCAGCCACCTTCAATCACAGACTGCTGCCCTATCTGCTGCTGGCGCCGCAGCTCGTAATCACGTTCGTGTTCTTTTACTGGCCCGCCAGCCAGGCGGTGTGGCAGTCGTTCCTGCGTGAGGACGCCTTCGGCCTCACCTCGCAATTCGTCGGCCTTGAGAACTATCAGGACCTGTTCGCCCAGCCGGAATATTACAAGGCGATCTGGACGACGATTGTTTTTTCCACGCTCGTTGCGCTGCTATCGCTCAGCATCGCGCTCCTGTTCGCCACTCAGGCGGATAAGAACCTGAAAGCTGCGCCCGCGTTCAAGACCTTCCTGATCTGGCCTTATGCGGTGGCCCCTGCCATCGCCGGTGTGCTGTGGATCTTCATGTTTCATCCCTCGCTCGGCACGCTGGCGCGGCCGTTGCGCGGCTTTGGCTTCGACTGGAATCCGCTGCTGAACGGCAACCACGCCATGATGCTGGTGGTGATGGCAGCGGTCTGGAAACAGATTTCCTACAATTTCCTGTTCTTCCTCGCCGGCCTGCAATCGATCCCGAAAAGCGTGCTGGAAGCCAGTGCGATCGACGGCGCGGGACCGCTGCGCCGGTTCTGGACCATCGTATTTCCGCTGCTCTCGCCCACCACGTTCTTCCTGCTGGTGGTCAACGTCGTCTACGTCTTCTTCGATACATTCGGCATCATCGACGCCGTCACCGGCGGCGGTCCGGCAGGTGCAACCACCACGATGGTCTATAAGGTTTATGCGGATGGACGCCTCGGCGGCGACCTCGGCGGCTCCGCCGCGCAATCGGTGGTGCTGATGGTGATCGTCATCGCGCTGACCGCCGTGCAATTCCGTTATGTCGAACGCAAGGTGCAGTACTGATGGTCGAGCATCGTCCGCTGCGCGATTTCATCGCCTATGCCATCCTCATCTTCGGCATCTTCATTGTGGTGTTTCCGGTCTATCTCGCGCTGATCGCCTCGACCCATGACGCCGCCACCGTCGTCAATGGCCACATGCCGCTATCGGCGGGAAGCCACACGCTGGACAACTATTACCGCGCAATCTTTGTCGGCGGTTCGCGCGCCAGCCGTGAGCCGGTCGGTCACATGCTGATGAATTCATTCATCTCCGCCACCGGCATTGCGGTCGGCAAGATTTTCATTTCCATCCTGTCGGCCTTTGCCGTGGTGTATTTCCGCTTTCCGTTTCGCAAGACCGCGTTCTGGATCATCTTCATCACGCTGATGCTTCCAGTCGAGGTGCGCATCTATCCGACCTACAAGGTGGTCGCCGACCTGCATATGCTCGACACCTATGCGGGTCTGATCCTGCCGCTGATCGCATCCGCCACCGGCACGCTGCTGTTCCGGCAGTTTTTCATGACCATTCCGGAAGAACTGCTGGAAGCCTCGAAGATCGACGGTGCGGGACCGTTCCGGTTTTTCAAGGATACGCTGCTGCCGCTGTCGATCACCACCATCGCGGCGCTGTTCGTGATTCAGTTTATCTACGGCTGGAATCAGTATCTGTGGCCGCTCCTGATCACCACGCAGGATTCGATGCAGACCATTGTGACCGGCATCAAGAAAATGCTCACCACCACCGATGAGCTGGCGGAATGGCAGCTGGCGATGGCCACCGCGATTCTCGCCATGCTGCCGCCGGTCGCGGTCGTCATCTTCATGCAGCGGCTGTTCGTGCGCGGCCTTGTTGAAACAGAAAAATAGCTGACGGAAGTTTTAGGGAACGAGCATGTCGAACGTCGTCCTGCGCAATGTAAAGAAGACCTACGCCGGCGGCGTCGATGCCATCAAGGGGATCGGTTTTGGGGTCCGCGCCGCGCAGTGCTGCCGGCGGGGCCGAGCCAACCGGTGGCGCAAGCCTACCCCGCCCGGCAG
>CAZQMD010000381.1:3581-4491 GCA_964594185.1 uncultured Afipia sp.
TGGGAGTGCGGGGAGGCCGCCAAGGACAACGATTTCGAGCGCGGCGACGGTCAGTGCTCCGTGCTGGTCGGCGAAAGCGGCTGCGGCAAGTCCACCCTGCTGCGGATGGTCGCCGGACTTGAAACCATTACCAGCGGTGAGATCGATATCGGCGGACGCATCGTCAACGAGATCGAACCCGCCGATCGCGACATCGCCATGGTGTTTCAGAACTACGCGCTCTATCCGCACATGAGCGTCTACAACAACATGGCGTATGGCCTGCGCAATCGCGGCACGCCGAAGGCTGAGATCGACACGCGGGTGCGCGAGGCGGCGCAGATTCTCGAAATCACGCCGATGCTGGAGCGCAAGCCGCGGCAGTTGTCCGGCGGTCAACGCCAGCGCGTGGCCATGGGCCGCGCCATCGTACGCCAGCCGAAGGTATTTCTGTTCGACGAGCCGCTGTCGAATCTCGATGCCAAGCTGCGCGTCGCCATGCGGGTGGAAATCCGCAAATTGCAGCGCCGCCTCAAGACCACATCGATTTATGTCACCCACGACCAGATGGAGGCGATGACCCTCGCCGACATTCTCGTCGTCATGAACGGCGGACAAGTCGAGCAGATCGGCGCGCCGCTCGATATCTATCGCAAGCCCGCGACCACCTTCGTTGCATCCTTCATCGGCGCGCCGCCGATGAACCTGCTGAAAGTCGACGCCAACAATCTGGGCGGCATGCTCGACGCACTGACGATCAAGGTGCCGGGCGACGCCATCCTCGGAATTCGTCCAGAGGATTTCGCCCTGGCGGGCACCGCAGCGCCGGGGGGCCTGACGCTCGATCTGACCGTCGATGCCATCGAGCGGGTCGGCGCGGAAACATATGTCTATGGCACGCGGACGCGGGAGAATGCCGGCCCAGCCGTCA
>CAZQMD010000382.1:0-4477 GCA_964594185.1 uncultured Afipia sp.
CCCCGCGGCACCCGCCGTGTCGCTTCTGGATCGGGTCGAGCGGGCTGGCCGGTCGCTGCCGGAGAAACTGCATCGCGGCTCGACCTGCACGACGGATGCCCCCTATCGCGAGACCGAGGCGGCGATCGCACGAGCGCGCGATCTGGGTACGCTCGCCGTGGAGATGGAGGCCGCGGCCCTCTACGCTTTCGGCGCGACGAGCGGCAATTCGATCGTCTGCTTCGCTCACGTCACGAACTCGATGGCGCAGACCGAGGGCGACTTCGAGAAGGGCGACGCGGACGGCGCCAAGGCCACGCTCGCCGTCGTTGCCGCTGCGGCGCTGGGGTGGCGAAGTTTTGGGTCATGACCACGTTGTGATCCGTGGACGAAAGTTTGGCCACATCTCCATTTGACGTAATCATCAGTCTACGCTAATCATTAGGTATGACTAATGTCACTGAGAATCGGACGTCGGCCACCCATGGCTAAAGACAGCGTGCAATTGGCCGCTTTGGGCGATTCCACTCGCAGACGAATTTTCGAGCTGGTGGGCGCGCGGCCTCGCACTGTCGTTGAACTCACTCGAGAGCTGACGGTCTCGCAGTCAGCCGTCTCCCAGCATCTGAAGGTGCTGCGCGAATCTCGTTTGGTTCGTGCCGAGCCAAAGGGTGCCAGCAACATTTATCACATCGATCCAGCGGGGATCGGCCAGATGCGCGCCTGGCTTGACCGGTTCTGGAGCAGCACACTGGCAGCCTGCAAAGTGGCCGTCGAAAAATCAGTGGAGGACCAATGAGTAAACGTGTACCGGCCGCGCCCGTCAAACAATCTGTCGTGGTCGAGGCGCCCATCGAGCGTGCGTTCAAGGTCTTCACGGAAGATTTCGGCAGCTTCAAGCCACGCGAGCACAATCTGCTCTCCGTCCCCATCGCAGAGACCGTGTTCGAGCCCCGGGTCGGGGGGCACGTTTATGATCGAGGTGTCGGTGGCAGCGAATGCCGCTGGGCACGTGGATTGGCTTTTGAGCCGCCGAATCGCGTCCTTCTAAGCTGGGACATCAGCCCCCGCAAATCGAAAACGATCCCGACAAGACCAGTGAATGGGAGGTACGATTCATTGTCGAGTCGCCAAGCCGGACTCGGTTGGAACTTGATCACCGTCACCTTGAACGCCATGGCGAGGGTTGGGAAGGCGTGCGTGATGGAGTGGAGGGCGATCAGGGCTGGCCGCTCTATCTGAAACGGTTCGCCGAGCGGATTGCCCGCAAGGAATAATACTCGCGCATTTCGTGCGACGTGATCCCAAATTGTGGAGGTCCGTATGGCAGCCTACTCGCTGAGCATTGTGGGAGTGCTCGTCCTTTGCTTCCTGTCAATTTTGCTGGCGGTTCAGGATCGTCCAAAGGCAGGGCCAGGGCGCTCTCCGGCCCTGTCTTTCCCACGGAAGGCCATGTTGATCTACATGCACCCCGACCTCATCCAGCTGGTCAAGGATACGGCGCACGACAACGATCAGAAGGCATGGCAACTTATAGACAACGCCGTCGCGCGGGCGTTGAAGTGGAAGAAGGCGTGATCCCATGCCGCGGTCTCGTATCCGGCCTTATGCCGAGGTTGCTGGCTTTTTTTCCGTCGGGGTGAACCGGACTGATACCTTTTCGATAAGATGAGGATCGAGATCGGGGGCAGACACGAACACCGGCACCTCCGGATTCGGTCTGTTCTTGTCGTGCTTATTGTTCGCGATCCAATCCTCGCGCCGTGGAACGCGTTCAAGCCCCACGACGTACATGTCGAAGCCGTCCTCGGTCAGTCGGAAGCGTAGGAAATTGTTGTAGGCTCCGATTCGGAGTGAACTGAAGGCGTCGTTGCGGTTCATCCTGAGCAACAGACACGTGATCAGCATATTCAGCCCGAACAGTGTGCTCCCGACGAAGAAGCCGACGGGCACCATCTCTATGGCTAAGAGGCCGAACCATTTCCAGACCTCCCACCATTCGCCGCTCCATGCGAAATGCGCGTTGTTGAACGCAATCGCGTAGCGTGCCGCGTAGATCAAAACTAGGACGTGGGCGGCCGCGTGTACGGCGGCTGAACTCCAGATCTTGAATTTCTTGGAGACTTCTTGCTTGAACGTGTAACCGATCAAGGATGCGCCGAAGATGGCGGCGATCAGTACGTAGACATCCGGTTGGTCTCGCAGCGATATTAGCACCGCGAACAGGAAGTAGATCCCGCCCATCAATAGGGAGAAATCCCAGTTTGTGAAAGCAAAGAACGCGTTGCGTAGCGTGAGCCACCTGCTCGTCAAGAACGATGGGTATGCTGCAGCCGTCGTCTTTTCCGGATGCTTTGGATCCGGCATGGTGCCAAGTTTCAGGCCCTCGCGGTGGTTGACGAAGATTACCGAGACGTCTTGCTCGAGTTGGTGCGTCGGATGCAGGAAGGCGCCCCCGCCGCCCGAGGTGACGTACTGACGGTTGTCCTTGCCGACGTAGCGGCTGTAGTGGTGCGTGTCGCCCGACAGCAGCACTGGGATGGTGTGACCGCGTCCGGCGTTCATCGCTATGCCGGCGGCATACTCCATGATTTCCCAGGAATTTCGATTTGTGTCCATGTACAGCCAGCCTGGCTCGGCACTGCACAGGATGATTTTGGAGTTTTCGGGCATGTGCGCCGCGATGTGCTTGAAATAGTCGAACTGCGGCTGATCCATGTTGTCGGCAAGCTGCACGTCCGTCGCCCACAGCCACCATGTCTCGGTCAGGCGAACAGCGAAGTAGCTGCGACGCTGGTAGGAACGCCAGGCGCCGACGTGCCATGGCTTCTCCCGAGTGAAGAGCGCGAGGAAAAGCACCAGCCCGTCGTACCAATCGTGGTTGCCGGGAATGGCGAGCAGGGGTCTACCCGCGTCATTCTTCTTGCCGGAGTCGGGAGCCGCCCAAGCATAGGGCTGCCAAAGCTGGTTAATATAGGCCTGCCGGGTAGCCTTGGGATACACTTCATCGCCGCCCATGACGAGCGCTTGGCCGCGCGGAAGCCTGTCGTCGCCGACCTTCAACTCGCTGCGCGCGAGCAGGCTCGCCACCGCATAGGTGCTGTCAAAGCCGTCGCCCAGATCGGAGACCCAATCGAACCAGACGCCGCCTTTCTCGTCGGGCTTAAGGCGCGACCGGAATTCCTCTGCCCGGCTCGCATGCTCTTCGGGCGGTACGGTGTCGAGTGCCGCGATCATTAGTCGTCTGTCCGCGTACTGCCCGAACATCGACGACACGATCACGTTGTTCAACAACTGCAGCAACAACACCGGATCGAACCAGTGCGCCATGCGGGGATAGGTCTTTGTATCGTTGAGCAGATCGTCAGCCATTTTCGTGCCCCGATGAATTGAAATCGCCAACCATTCAGCCAACGGCCGCTCGAAGGTTTAGAACTCGAATCGCTCCACATAAGGTTGCAACATATAACTTCCGCCGCGCAACCGGTGGCATGGGCTTTCCCCCGGCCGTGAAACGCAGATTTAGCGACTTCAGGGCTCGACCGTTGGTTCCCGATATGTTCTACGACGCCTGTCGCTGTTGCTCGAAAACTGAATGGGCGCTTTCAGTCGACGACTGCGATGACGACGAAAGCAGAGGAGAATGGTCATGATGGCGACTGGATCAGTCGATGATCATCGAAGGTTGATAGCTCTTGTTGCCGCGCCGATCGAAATCGTATTCGTGGACGACGCACGGAGCGATCGCCTGGTGCTGCTGGCCCAGATAGAACAACAGTGCGTTCGGCGCCGCCGCAAAGACATGAGCGAGGGCGTCGATGTCGTTTCCCTTGAGCGAACGGAGATGGTTCGCCAAGGATTCGGCGAGCGCCGCCGCGTGTCCACCACCCAGCACGCCGCGCTGACCGGGACCTAGAGCGAAGACGACCAGCCTGCCGACGTTCGGCAGGGATGCCTCGCAGTAGGCCCGCGCCGCGGCTTCCGCGGACTGCGCGACGCTGATGGCGATCGCGATCTCCGGCCCGTCGCCGAGCCTGTGTTCCGTGATCTGGAAGTCGGGCGCACCGCTTTCCGATCCATCGTCGGCGCGCCACACGCGGGACCCGACCCGGCCCTTCTGCACCAGTTCGACCGACACGCCGGACTTCACGTCCAGCACCGCGCCGGCGATGAAGGCGACCGATGCATGGGCGTCGAGGATCAGACGCAGCATCGGACTCCGCACGACCTTCTGGCGCAGGAAGCTTTCGACGCGTGGGCGGATGTCGCGCTGCCAGTCGAGATCGTCACGAAGATATCGCTGTCGGAACGAGTCGGTCAGCACCAGCGTATGCTCCGGCAAGGCGCCCACGATGTCCGACGCGGGCCCGAGGAACGACCGGATGGCGACGGGCAGGTGGGGATCGGTCGCCGCGGCGGCGGCCTCCGCGAGGCCGGAGTCGTCCCTGCACCACCCTCGTGACCGGTGTTCATGGCCGCGAGCATGTCGACGACCTCC
>CAZQMD010000383.1:0-4454 GCA_964594185.1 uncultured Afipia sp.
CGCCTGGAAATCGAGACCAATGGCAGCGTCACCCCCGACGATGCCATGGCCCAGGCCGCGAACCAGCTGATCGGTCTGTTCCAGCCCCTGGCCAGCTTGACCATGGTTGAGGAGCCTGGCCTCGAGCCGGGGCCCCCCGCCCAGGCCCCCCGCTTCGCCCATGCGGCGCCCGATGTACCATCATATGCCGAAGAATATCAGGACGGGCATCGCCCAGGACAGGATGTCGCGCAGGAATGTGCTCTCGATCTGCCCGGTGAACCAGACGTTGTACTTCTCAAGCTCCTGCGCCACATCCTGGTCAACGCGCGTGGTCAAAAATCTCTTTTGACCACCAGGCAGCGGCTCCTTGTGGGGGCCCTGAAGCGTGCTAGGGCCACGTTAGATTCGATCAGGGCTCCGGCACCTGGCCGCGCCGCCCAGCGCGGCCCATGCGCCCAGCGTAAACAACAACTGCCAGGCAAACGGATTGAAGTACCAGACGCCCGACGGAAAGGACGGGAGATTCCATCCAAAATGTCTCGACGCGAAGTAAAGCACCAACGAGACCGCAAGGGCCCGGTCGGGCCGTCGGTCATCACCCAGAGCACAGGCGGGAAGACGGCCATCAGCACGATGTACAGAGGCAGCACGTCGAGATTCAGCGGCTTGAATCCAAGAGTTAAGCCATGCGCCAGTGTGGCAAGCGGATTCTTGATGACTTGGGCGACGTTGAATTCGTCGAGGAGGTGCGAGTGTTCGTAGGTGCGCGCGATATATCCAATCGACGCGACATATGTCACGAACAGAAGGACGTGAGCCGCGTAGAGCTGCCAAGCACGCGAAAGCAGCCGGATCGCGGCGGGAAAGAATCCACGCGCGAGCATCGTCCGACCGTAGACCAGAGCCGCCGTATAGCCGGAGATGAAGACGAAAAGATCGGCGGCATCGCTGAAGCCGTAGTGCTTCGTCGTCAACCACGCGACCGCATTGTTGGGGATATGATCGAGGAAGATCGCCCAGTTCGCAAACCACGGAAAAGGTCGAGGCGAAGATCGCGCCGCCGAGCTGCCGGATGGGCATTCCTTACGATATCCGTCGACGAGCTTCGCATGTCCGAGGCGTGCGGCGCGTCGGCAGACCTCGCTTTGGGTTTCGGTTCGGATAGGCTTGGTGGGCTCATTCTGTGGCGCGTCTCCAAGCGGATCACTGATCTGAAGCGGCCGCCGCTCGCCGGCCTTTCAGCCTCATCGAGAAGTAGATTTCGCTGCCGAGCGCAGGAAACAGGGCTCCCCAAGGTAGGTTCAGTCGCAGCCAAATGCGCGAGTTCTCGATCGCGCATCCAGAGTGTCGGGACAGAAAGGCGCCGGACAGGAATTCGACGGAGAAGCAATTGTCGTCCGCAAATCGCTGGAGCCGTTGCGGAGAGATCACGCTGACATGCTCGAAGGGCCCGGCCCGTCTTCGCAGTACGCGTTCGCGAAGCGGCGCCAGACAAGCAGGCATGGTGGGAGAGCCACCAACGATGATGCCGCCGGGCACCAGGCAGGTCGATAGCTGTTGCAGCGCGTATTCCGGTTCCTTGAGATGCTCCAGTACGTGCAGCGCGATCACGATGTCGTATGACCGCAGACAGGGAAGCGCTTCACGTCCCACCGTGTGCTCGATCAGGTCACTGTATGAATAGCGCGTTAATTCCGGCCGGAGCAACCGATCCAGCCCGTCCCATCGCTCGAACAGCTCCGGCAAACCGAAGCGACCGGATCCGCTCGCGCGCCCGTTCATGAACGCCAACATCTGTCCTCTGTCGATTCCGACTTCCAGCACCCTCAGCGGACAACCGCGTCGTTCGCTCTCCAGGTCGATGATCCTGCGCATGAACCAGTACCGCAGGCAACGAAACTGATAGCGCGTCCGATTCGTTTCCGACCAAAAGCAGTAAAACGGATGGTCCGCCCCGATCGCCGCCAATCCTGAGACGTCGCAGAATGGATGCCAACTCATAAGCGATTCCCGCAAAGCTCCCTCGGATGCAGTGAGCCGAGGCGACGAAGGTGCGATCACTATCAGGCGCAGATTACGGACTGCCGATATGGCGATTAAGAATCCGTCATCTTGGTTTCACTGATGCCCCAAGTAGGACGAGCGTTTCCAGTCAATGCTGTGCTTGTGAATGCACGACGAACGCACGCAGGACTCAAGGCTATGGCAAATGCCATCCTGATCGCGCCGTAGGATCAGCGCTCGCCGCCAACGATGAGGTCCTCTAGCCGCTCCCGTCTATGAACCATGTTGAGATTGAGAGCCGTCGCTAGTTGCGCCAACGTGAAAGCCTCTCCAGCAAGAATGCTGCTCGGCACGCCCCGCGACTCCCATTTGCTCTACTGTCGGCAAGTCATTTTGACGATCGGGAGATCCGGACTGGACTTATGTTACTGGTCCATGCGTGGCAGAGATATCTCTTTGCTCAGAAGCCGCGGCGATCGGCTGAGACGCTCGAAGAGCGCGCTGTTTCGCCATCCGATCTACTCTGCGGGAGCGGGCCCCGGGCTTGCTTGTCGAGTTGCGAATTCATTGGCCTCCGCTTCGAAACGCCCGAACCGCAGCGCCAGGGTCGGGAGCACGAGCAGGTTGAGCGCCATGGACGTCAGCAGCCCGCCAAGGATTACGACGGCCATCGGCCCCTCGATCTCGCGGCCGGGATCGCTCATGCCGATTGCCAGCGGCAGCACGCCCAGGGCGGTGACCAGCGAGGTCATTAGAATCGGCGTCACCCGATCGGCGGCGCCGCGGATCGCGGTATCCGGCCCCCAACTCATTCCTTCGACTTCGACAAGATGTTCGTAGTGCGCAACCATCAGGATCGAATTGCGCAGCGTGATCCCGAAGACCGTCACGAAACCGACCAGCGAGCCCAGCGACAGCAGGCCTCCGGTCGCGAACACCGCCAGCACGCCACCAACGAGCGCAAACGGCAGGTTGACCAGCACCAGGAGCAGGTTTCGCCAGTTGCCCGTCACGATCGAGAGTAGCAGTACGATGCCAACGGCGGCGATCAGCGAGTTCAGAAGAAGATCGCGCTGCGACTGCGACTGCGCTTCCGCGGCGCCGGCGAAGGTCACGTAGGAGCCTGCCGGAAGCCGAACCTTCGAACCGATCGCCGCACGCGCGTCCTGAACGAAGGAAGCCACGTCACGCCCCGCCACGTTGGCAGTGACAGTTTGCAGGCGCTGCCCGCCCTGGTGCAGGACTTGGTAGCGTCCAGCGACTTCGTAGATATCGGCGATCTGCTTCAGCAGCACGTAGGTGCCGCCTCCGGAAGAGCTTGCACCGGCCGTGGCCGATGCCGTGCCCGGTGAACTTGTGACGCGAAGCGGAAGGTCGCCGACCTTGGTCACGCTGCCGCGGCTTTCCGGATCCAGAATCGTGATGACGTTGAAGACCTGGCTGCCTTCGTAGGTTTGGCCAACGACATCGCCCTGGTAGGCGGTGCGGATGAGATCAAGCACCTCGACGGCATCGAATCCCCATCGCTCCAGATCTGGCTGCCGCAAGCGGATCGTGAGCTGTGGGAGCCCCGGCGGCGACTGCACCTGGACTTCGGTGGCGCCGGGAATCCCGCCGAGGACGCGTGCGATCTCCTGCGCCGTCCGATCGAGAACGTCGAGGTCGTTGCCGAAGATGTTGACGGCGACGGAGGCGGTGTAGCCCGAAAGGGTCTCCTCGACCCGCTCGGTCAGGAACGTCTTGACCGAGAAATTGACGCCAAGGAAGCCGGCGAGTGCCTTGCGGATCTCGGCCTGCGCGCCCTCCGCCTCATCGCCGCTTAGCGGCTTCAGATCGACCTCGAATTCGCTGTAGTGCGGTCCCCACGTGTCGCTGACCTTCTCCGCCCGGCCCACCCGCTGCGCGACCGACCGGACCGAAGGCAGAGTCCGCAGCGTGTCGGCGACGCGCGCTCCGATGCGCAGCGACTCGTCGATGGACGTGCCGGGCACGGCCGACATGTGAATGATGAAGTGCCCCTCCTTGAGCTCGGGAATGAACCCGCCTCCGAAAAAAGGCAAGGCCGCGCAGCCGACTAGCGTAAACGCTACCGCGGCGGCAATTACGGTCCGCGGCTGCTGCGCAATGCCCCGCAGCAGGTTTTCGTAAGCGGCGCGCGTCCAACGGACGACCGGAGGATCGTGGGCTGCAGCGGTCCGGCCGGCAAGCAGCGCCATCGAGAGCGCCGGCGTCACCGTGAGCGCGACCAGGAGCGACGCCAGCACGGCCAACGTGTAGGAGAAGCCAAGCGGCGCGAACAACCGACCGGCAAGTCCGGAAAGCGCCATGATGGGTAGAACGACGAGAATGACGGCCAAGGTGGCGTAGACGACGGCGCTGCGGACCTCGATGCAGGCGTCCAGAATCACCCTGGCTTCGGGTCGCGGTTCGGGCAGGCGCCGGTTCTCGCGCAGGCGCCGGACGGAGTT
>CAZQMD010000384.1:0-4451 GCA_964594185.1 uncultured Afipia sp.
GTGGACGACCTGACGTCCCGCATGACCGAGTACGTCGTGATGCACACGCTGATGCATCATCGGCAGCAGTCCTATCTCGCCGGTTGCCAGGCGCGCTCCGAATGGGCACCGCGAGAGCAATGGCCGGCGTCGGCGGTCCACGTCGGCGTGCTCGGATTTGGAGTGCTCGGCCAGCACGCCGCACAGATGCTGCGCGCGCTCGGCTTTGATGTTGCGGGCTGGAGCGCGACGCGAAAGAGCCTGGATGGCATCAGTTGCTATGCGGGACAGGGCGAACTCGGGGCCTTTCTCGCCAGAACGGATATTCTCGTTTGTCTTCTCCCGCTCACGCCGCAGACGCGCGGGATACTTTGCCGAGAGCTGTTCCTTCAGCTTGCAAGGAGCGGCCCGCTCGGCGGTCCTATCGTGATCAACGCGGGCCGGGGCGGTCTTCAGAACGAAAGCGACATTCTCGCTTGTCTGGATGACGCGACGCTCAAGGCTGTGACGCTGGACGTCTTCGAGGCGGAGCCTTTGAGTCCCGCCAGTCGCCTGTGGCGCCATCCCGCGGTGACCATCTCACCGCACAATGCGGCCGACACCGATCCGGATGCGATTTCGTCTTATGTTGCGGGACAGATTTTGAAGTTTGAAGCGGGCGGCACTCTTGAGAACGTCGTCGATAGATCCCGCGGATATTGAAACCTGGCACGACCGGGCGATCCGGCTCTCGATTGAGACAATCGGTTCTTAAACGGAGCGTGGTCCGAACAGGATGACGGCCGCGCCGATCAGGCAGAGCGTCGCGCCGGCGATGTCCCATCGATCCGGCCGCACATCTTCCATTGCCCACAGCCACACGAGTGACGCAGCGATGTAGACGCCGCCATAGGCTGCATAGGCGCGTCCGGCAGCATCGCTCGGCACCAGTGTGAGAAGATACGCGAACAGCACGAGCGACATGACGCCGGGTGCGAGCCACCAGATCGATTTGCCGAGCCGCAGCCAGGCCCAGAATGCAAAACAGCCCCCGATTTCGGCGAGGGCTGCTGCAATATAGATAAGGGCCGTCATTTTTATTTAACGCGGAAGCGTGGTCGCGCCCATCAGATGCTGGTCGATGGCGGCGGCGCACTGGCGGCCTTCGCGGATCGCCCACACCACAAGAGATTGTCCACGGCGCATGTCGCCCGACGAGAACACCTTCGCCACCGAGGTCTGATAATTGTTGGTCGAGGCGCGCACATTGCCGCGCGGATCGAGTTCGACGCCGAGCTTCTTCAGCATGCCCTCGTGCACCGGATGGACGAAGCCCATTGCCAGCAGCACCAGCTCAGCCTTGAGTTCGAATTCGCTGCCGGGCACCGGCTGGAATTTGTCATCGACCTGCACGCAGTGAAGCTTGGCAACCTTGCCGTCGCCGCCGGAGAACTTCTGCGTCAGCACGGCGTATTCGCGAACCGCGCCTTCGGCCTGGCTCGACGAGGTGCGCATCTTCAATGGCCAGTTCGGCCAGGTCAGCGCCTTGTTTTCGCGCTCGGGCGGCGCGGGCATGATTTCAAGCTGGGTGACCGACTTCGCGCCCTGACGGATCGACGTGCCGATGCAGTCGGAGCCGGTATCGCCGCCGCCAATCACCACCACGTCCTTGCCCTTGGCGAGAATTTCGCGGACATCGCCGAGCGGCTCGTTGCCGACGCGGCGGTTCTGCTGCGGCAGGAAATCCATCGCGAAATGGATGCCGTCGAGATCGCGGCCCGGAATCGGCAGATCGCGAGAGGCTTCCGCGCCGCCGGTCAGCGCCACGGCATCGTAAGCCTTGACCAGATCCTGCGGATCGACCGCGCCGGCGTAAGAGCCGCCGATCGGCGTGTTGTAGTGGAACACGACGCCTTCGCCTTCCATCTGCGCCACGCGGCGGTCGATGATGTCCTTCTCCATCTTGAAGTCGGGAATGCCATAACGAAGCAGGCCGCCGGCCTTGGCGAACTTCTCGAACACATGGACTTCATGACCGGCGCGCGCGAGCTGCTGCGCGCAGGCGAGGCCCGCGGGGCCGGAGCCGACCACGGCGACCTTCTTGCCGGTCTTGGTCGCTGCGACTTCCGGCTTGAGCCAGCCGTTGTCCCATGCGCGATCGACGATGGCGCATTCGATGGTCTTGATGGTGACCGGGTTGTCGTCGATGTTCAGTGTGCAGGAGGCTTCGCACGGTGCCGGGCAGATCCGGCCGGTGAATTCCGGGAAGTTGTTGGTCGAGTGCAGGTTGCGCGCGGCTTCTTCCCAGTTGCCGTTGTAGACGAGGTCGTTGAAGTCCGGGATCTGGTTGTTGACCGGGCAGCCGGGCGTGCCGGGCTGAACCGAGCCGGTGCCGTGGCAATACGGAATGCCGCAGTTCATGCAGCGCGCCGCCTGGTCGCGAACGTCTTTCTCGCTCAGCGGAATGACGAATTCTTTGAAATCCTTCACGCGTTCCGCGACAGGCGCGTACTTGCGGTCATGACGTTCAATCTCAAGAAATCCTGTAGGCTTACCCATGGTGACCCTGACGCCCCTGCAATCCGTTTCATCGTCATCCTGAGGTGCGAGCCGTTTCGGCGGCCTCGAAGGATGAATGTTCTGCTCCGTCATCCTTCGAGGCCCGAGCTTTGCTCGGGCACCTCCGGATGACGGGGCCTTCGTTTACGCCCCAATCGCGATTTTCGGTTCGTCCGGCTCGCGCGATTTCATTTCTTTCAGCGCGCGGCGGTATTCGACCGGCATCACCTTGCGGAACTTGGGCAGATAATCCTTCCAGTTCGCAAGGATGTGCTGCGCGCGATCCGAGCCGGTGAGCTTGGCGTGACGCGTGATCAGCACATGCAGCCGCTCGACGTCCTCGCCGAGCAGGTTCTTGAACACATCGACCCGGCCATGGGCTTCGAGATCGCCGCTCATGTGATAGGCGCGCTCGTTGATCATCTCTTCGGAGAGGACCGGCTCCAGTTCGACCATCGCCATATTGCAGCGCTTCTCGAACGTGCCGTCTTCGTCCAGCACATAGGCCACGCCGCCGGACATGCCCGCCGCGAAATTGCGGCCGGTCTTGCCGAGCACCACGACGATGCCGCCGGTCATGTATTCGCAGCAATGATCGCCCGCGCCCTCGACAACCGCGACGGCGCCCGAGTTGCGCACGGCAAAGCGCTCGCCCGCGACGCCGCGGAAGTAGCACTCGCCCTCGATGGCGCCGTACATCACGGTGTTGCCGACGATGATCGATTCTTCCGGCACGATGCCCGAATTATGGGGCGGCTTGACGATGATGCGTCCGCCGGACAGGCCCTTGCCGACATAGTCGTTGCCTTCGCCTTCGAGATCGAAGGTGACGCCGCGCGCCAGCCACGCGCCGAACGCCTGACCCGCCGTGCCCTTGAGGCTGACATGGATGGTGTCGAGCGGCAGGCCGGTATGGCCGTAGGTCTTGGCCACGACGCCCGAGAGCATCGCGCCTGCGCTGCGGTCGGTGTTGTGGATCTCCGCCTCGATCTTGACCGGCGCGCCGCGGTCGATCGCCGCCTGCGCTTCCCTGATAAGGGTGCGGTCGAGAACGTTCTCGAGGTGATGGTCCTGCGCCTCGGCGTGATAGATTTTCTGGCCGGGCAAGGCAGGCTGCTTGAAGAACAGCTTCGAGAAGTCGAGACCCTTGGCCTTCCAGTGCGCCACCAGCTTCGACTGGTCGAGCATCTGGCTCTGGCCGACCATCTCCTGGAAGGTGCGATAGCCCATGGCGGCCATGATCTCGCGCACTTCCTCGGCGACGAAGAAGAAGAAGTTGATGACGTGCTCGGGCTGGCCGGTGAAACGCTTGCGCAGCACCGGGTCCTGCGTCGCAACGCCGACAGGGCAGGTGTTGAGATGGCACTTGCGCATCATGATGCAGCCCGCCGCGATCAATGGGGCGGTAGCGAAGCCCATTTCATCTGCGCCCAGCAGCGCACCGATCACGACGTCGCGGCCGGTGCGGAAGCCGCCATCGACCTGAACGACGATGCGGCTGCGCAACCGTTCACGCACGAGGGTCTGGTGGGTTTCGGCGATGCCGAGTTCCCATGGCGAACCCGCATGCTTGATCGAGGTCAGCGGCGATGCGCCGGTGCCGCCCTCAAAACCGGAGATGGTGACATGATCCGCGCGTGCCTTGGCGACGCCTGCGGCAACGGTGCCGACGCCGATTTCCGACACGAGCTTCACCGAGACCTGACCGTCCGGATTGACGTTCTTCAGGTCGTAGATGAGTTGCGCGAGATCTTCGATGGAATAAATATCGTGATGCGGCGGTGGCGAAATCAGGCCGACGCCCGGTGTCGAGTGACGCACCTTGGCGATGGTCGCGTCGACCTTGTGGCCGGGCAGCTGGCCGCCTTCGCCGGGCTTCGCGCCCTGCGCCATCTTGATCTGCATCATGTCGGAGTTGACGAGATATTCCGTCG
>CAZQMD010000385.1:0-4450 GCA_964594185.1 uncultured Afipia sp.
CCCCGGTCCAGAATTCATGGACCAGAACGGTCCAGAGCGCGGCGCATTCGAACGCCAACTCCAGCGCATAAAGCGGTCTCCACCACCGCTGCAATGCATCCTCGCTGCCGAGTTCCGCGCGGATCGTCGCCTGCGTCTCGGCAACAGAACCGCGCACCGCCTCCGCTTCGGCCCGAACCGCTTCCGCCCATGTGTTTTCGGCCTGCGATATCTGACCCTCGCTGCTCGTTGTCAGTGCCTTGCCGATCGCGTCCGGCGTCACGTCGGTTGCACCCACGGCTTCCGCCAGAATGCGCCCCGCCGCGCCGCCCAGCGGTCCTCCAAGTGCAGTCCCGAGGATCGGCGCGCCGAGGCCGATCACCTGCTTGGCAAGATCAGACCAATCCATTCGATGTTCCTTTCACCGCGGCTTCCTGCTCTGCGCGATTCCGCCAGCGCCAGATCAGAAAGATCACCACAGCGGCAAACGCCGCCGTCGCCGCAACCATCAGCGCCACATGAAGCCGCGACGTCGCCACGGCGCTCGCCGCGCCCGCGGCAATCACCGCGCCGGTAGACGCAGAGACCGCCGGACTTGTTGCAGGCACGACGGCCTTGCCCGGCGATGCTTCATTCGATACAGGCGCAACCACACGGCGCTCCGCCATCGCCAGAGAGGCAGCACGCACGCCGGTAACCCGCATGGTCCAGCCGCGGCCGAACACCGGAAATGTTTTCAGCGATTTCAGAAATGCGAGCCGCTCCGTGCAAATCGCCGCGACAAGATCGCTCGCCGGGGACGCTGCTGCCGCAGCGATCACATCGTCGCTCACCGCGCTGGTGCTATCGGACAGCTTCAACACCCGCCGCAGCACCTTGCCCGCGCGGCCGATGCCTGAATTCACGCCGTAGTCGAACAGAGCATAGTCGACACCGGCCGGAAGTTCGTCACAGCGCAGCGCATTCCAGTAGTGCTCGCGATAGATTTTCCGCGCGACGCTCTCCGGCAGCGCACGCATGTCGTCCGCCGTTGCGTTGCCCTTCCAGTAGCGCCGCGCATCCGCCAGCGTGATGCCGAAATTGGTCGGCCCACCCGGATCGGACGGATGATCGGTGTAACCGCCCTCGTCTTTCAGCAACCGCCTCAGTGCGGCATTGTAAGACTCTGCCGCCATGTCAGAACATCCACGCGACGAGCACGAGCGATAAGGCCCACATCACCAACGCAATTTTCGGATGCGATGCGACACAAGTCGCGACCCATTCAAGAGGCGCAGCAAAGCGTTCACGCAGCGATGCGAGTGTCATATCGATTCTCCATATGGATGGCGTGTGTGGCGGGTGTTGCAACGCCTGCGCAAGGGTTTATTGTTGCGCGTCTATCGCTACTCTTTGCAATTTAAGCAGACTGGACACATTCTAAATGATCGTTCAGGAGACCGGTTCACTTCACAAGAATAAACTCGCGCTGTTCGCCATATCGGACGCCGACTACGCGGCTATGTCGCTGACGATGTTTGACAGCGTCAGACGATTTTATCCTGATGCCGATTTCTTCCTGTTCATCATCGGAACAGGCGAAACAACGACACTGGATGGCAATATAACCGTCATTTATATCGCCGACGTACTCGACGATCTCGATCTCAGTCAAAGACTGGTTCATTATCTGCAAGTCGAACTGGTCACGTCGTTTCGTCCGCAATGCATCGAATTTCTTTTCGCCAAACAATACGAGCGCGCGATCTATCTGGACCCGGACATTTATGTTTTCCGGCGAATGACCGAAGTCGACGACTTGCTCGATGGCGACTGTAATGGCGTTGTCACCGCTCATGCTCTCAAATCGATTTCGGATAGCGAGCTTGAGGGCGACAATGTCTTCCTGAAGTGCGGCATCTTTAACATGGGGTTTTTCGCCCTGAAAAACACGCCTGAAACCCGGCGGATGCTGGTCTGGTGGAAGAGCAAGCTGAAGTGGAAATGCATCGTCGACTGGCCGAACGGATATTTTGTCGACCAAAAATGGCTTGAGTTTTTGCCGGTCTATTTCGATGGGTTCCACATTCTCAAATTGCCGACATACAACCTGGCTCCGTGGAATGCCGAGCATTACGACATTCTCTCGGACTTCAAGGGTAACTTCTACATTGATGACTACGATACGCCTGTGGCCTTCATTCATTACAGCGGCATCAGGCGCATGGAGCTTCACTTCAAATTCATGAAGGATGCTCGCAGCTTTTACCTAAAGGAATTGCAAAAACGAAAATTCCAGAAACTCGATTTCGCGAATTATGAACTTCGCTTCAAAGGAACGGGCCTACCGTTCGATAAGGTCTGCACATTCCTGTACAAGGACTATGTCAAGAAGACCAAGGACGAAAAGAGTAACCCGCTGGAGGATTGCGGGTTCTACGAATATCTGCGCAGCACGGATGAGGAGACGGGTTTCCCGGTCTACATACGGAAGCTCTACGAAATTATGCCGGATATATTTGTCGGCTATCTCAGCACAAAGCTCGGGACGAATTGGGACAACATCATCTGGCTGGTCAAGAACCATTTCAATTACGACTCTGTCGTAAGTCTGGAAACGATGATCCAGTTACGGGACAGCCAACCCCGTTTTTTTGTGACCGCGCCGAACTCCGGGAACGATTCGGCGCTGGCCTCGTCCGCTTACGGTCAAGCGGTGCTTTCGTTCAGCAGCACTATACGCCGTGACGACAACCCACCCTCTCAAACAGTCACCTTCAAACCGGATCGCATCGAGATCGAGAGCGGCTCGATACGCGTATGCATTCCCGAACTGGAGGCATCAGGTAACTTGCCACCGGGCCTCGATTTGAGATCGCAGGGCTATTCGGAAATCTGGGTACCGAGCATCGCGAGCAAAGAAAAACTGGCGAAGGACCACGGGCTCAAGAATGTCACGCCAATCCTGGCACCGGTCATCAAGCCAAGCCTCACCCGCGCGAGTGTCTCGCTTCCCCAGCAGGCGTTCGTTGTGCTGCTGCGGCACGAACTCGATCAGGACTTTGGCGCTCAGGACCCGCTCGCAAGCATTCATGCATTTCAGGAGGCCTTCGGAGACGATCCGAAAGCCATCCTTGTCTGCTTCATCGGAGGTACAGCCAATCTGTCCGACCGCAAGCGCCTTGTCTCCGCTGCGTCCGCTGCAGAGAATATCCTGATCGCAAATGAAACCGACGCCCCGTATTCCAGCTACCTGAATCGCTGCAATTGCTTCATCTCGCTCCATCAGGAGGCGGCTGTTGGCAGCGCGGTCGCCGAAGCCATGAGCATCGGCAAGGAAGTGGTTGCGACATCTGCCGGCGTCAGCTCACACTATCTGAACGCCGATAACAGTTTCTCGATCGATCCAGTGTCGGCGACTGCCGTTATCGAACAGGCTGCCGATGCACTGCGCGAAATATTCGAGGGGGTGGATGCAGTCGGACTGCGCGGCCAAAAAGCAAAATTTTACGTTCGGAAACATCTGTCCGTGGCATCCGTCGGCTTTGCGATGCAAAGCCGCATCGAGGAATTGCACAAGATGCAAATGAACAGCCGTGAACACGGCTCATCCATCGCGGCCCGAATCTCCCAAAAATTGTGGCGAACCAAGAACCGTCCGTTGCCACAAAGAACTGGGCCTGCCGCATTACCCTCCATTCAGGGTTCTGCGCAGACCGACGCGATCATCAGAATAATGCTCAAGAATGTGATCCGTCCAAGTATTCTGGAATAGCGGCATTCACGGGCCTGCCAGCTGAACGTCCCGGACGAAAATCGCGCCGGCACCGCGCGATCGAACCAATCAAGCAGCGTATGCGCTGTTATTGATAAAGCCCCCACGGACTTGCTCCGAAATTCGTACCACTCCCGGCAGAATTTCCCGGAAAGTAGGACGTTCCGCCACCGTTTGAATTGATCAAAGCACCTTGCTGCACGACGTATCGCGCGCCCGTGGCAGAGCCAGAGAACGTATTTGAGTAATAAAGGATTGAGGCGCCGACACCGCCCGCATTGGCATAGGAAACCGAGAAAGCTGGCGTGCCTGTGAGGGTCACGGTCAGGCCCGTCGCAGAAATCTGCCCTCCGCTGTCGGCAAGAAGGTGAACCTGCGCGCTCCCGACAATCGCGTAATTGTTGAACAGGATGACCTGTCCGCCGTTTGCCCATACCTGATAATTGGTGGACGCACCGAACCGCAGGCTGGTGGTCCCGTAGATCCGGCTGCCTCTTTGAGAGACGAGTGCGAATTGCCCCCGCAATTCCATTCCGCTGACAATCAGGAAGCCGCCGCCCGTCACCGTGAAACATCCGCCCGACGCCGGATTGATAACGGCGTTTGCGGGTGTCGTCGTATTGCCGACGACAGTGCCGCCGCTGCCACCATGGCGACAGCGCGACCTCGCAGACCGCAGCGCCATCGTGCGCGTGGGTCATGGTGGCTTCGGCGGTC
>CAZQMD010000386.1:0-4359 GCA_964594185.1 uncultured Afipia sp.
GTATTCTCGGCGGCATCTCCACCGGGCAGCCGGTGGTGGCGCGCTTCGCCGTGAAGCCGACATCGTCGATCCTGACGCCTCGCCGGACCATCGACAAATCCGGCGCCGACACCGACATCCTGACCAAAGGGCGTCACGATCCCTGCGTCGGTATTCGCGCGGTGCCGGTGGGCGAAGCGATGATGGCCTGCGTGATCGCCGATCATCTGCTGCGCCATCGCGGACAGGTGGGCGGCTAACCTTCCCGGTAGGATTGCTTCAGTCCGTAAGTCAGGACGAGCAGGGTGATCCACAGGCGCAGCATCGCGAAGCTGAAGATGAAAACGAAAAAGATCAGGTTCTTCACGAAGTGACCGTGCGGCGCGGTCTGTCCGTAGATCCAGATCGCATGCCGGACGGCGCCCTGAACGAAGCCGAGCCCGATATAGATCGCGCCGAGCGCCGCGATGGCTGCGCCGATCCAGACAAATCGGCGTCCGAATTCCCTGACGGCTGAAACGAAACCGATCGTGCCGTTGTTGGCATCCGCGCCGACGATCATCAGCAGCACCAGAGCGGCTACGGTCGCGCTCCAGAACTTCCCGGGCACGGTGAACTGATCGAACGCCATTCCGTCGAGGCCAAGCATCAGGTGGGGGGCGAATTTGATAACGCCTGCAGCGGCAGCGAGCACCGCCGCCGCGACCATCAGCAAGAGCACCCGCCACAGGATGCCGAGAGCAAGTTTGACCTGCTCGGTCAGCGTCAGCGAGCCAAGGCCGGTCTGGCCTTGCGCGAGTTCGATGGAACGCTGGGTGACCAGCACGAAGGCCAGCAGCACGGCGATGCTGGCGATGATGGTGGCAGGCAGGGCAACAGGTCCGCCGCCATAGGCGACGACCCTCATCGTGGTCGCCAGAATCAGCCATGGCAACGCTTCGAGAAAACGAAACGGGCCGAACGACACATTCGGGCGGGTTAACCGTTGCTGGCGCAGGGCGAGAGACATCCGGTCATCAGGCCAGACGCCGATAAACAGCCGGTGGACGTGCACGCTAAAATTGAAGCGATGCGTTGGATGCGGACGTTGCCGGGCCGGAATTCCCAGGGGCTGTCGACTGCGGTGGTATTTTTACATTTTCACGTTACCCGGATCATGATACCTATCGATTTTCCCCGTTTCGGGGAGCGGCGGGCGCGGCGTGACGTGGCCGCCTTATTGCGGCGTGAATGGATTGTCCGGCGGCGCGCATGGCGACTGGTGTGGCACCTGAATCCTTTTCGGTTGCGGTGGTCGACCGCGCTGAATTGTCCTCCAATTCTGTCTGGCATTCGACATTCGCCGGCGAGCGGAAGGACCATCGCTACTACGAAATCATCCAGGACACGCTGCCCGACGGTTTCGATTACAGGTACTTCGCGATCCGCGATGCATCCGGGCAGATCCGTGCGATCCAGCCCTTCTTTCTGCTCGATCAGGACGTTCTCGAAGGCGTTGGCTCTGAGTGGCGGCTAGTTTCGCTCATCCGCAGGCGCTATCCGCGCTTCCTCAAGATGCGCACGCTGATGGTCGGCTGTTCTGCTGGCGAGGGCCATCTCGCGTCCGGCGATGGCCTGTCCACCGCAACGGTCGCGGACGTGCTGTCGCAGCATATCCGCAAACTGGCGAAAACCCTCGGCGCGCAGCTCATCGTGCTCAAGGAGTTTCCCGCCAGCTACCGCCAGATGTTCGAATGCTTCGTGCAGCGCGGCTTCGGCCGCGCGCCGAGCATGCCGATGACCAAGCTGAATATCGAATATGAGAACTTCGATCGTTTCATCGAGAAAGCGCTGAGCGGCAAGGCGCGCAAGAATGTCCGGCGGAATCTTCAGGCGTCGGCCGGCGAAGATATCCGCATGACCGTCACCGACGATGCGGAGACTCTCGCCAGCGAAATCTATCCGTTATATCTGCAGGTCTATGAGCGATCGAAATTCCGCTTCGAGAAGCTGACGGAGGATTACTTCCGCGACCTCGGCACGCGCATGAAAGACAAGGTCCGCGTCTTCACATGGCACCGCGGCAATACGCTGGTGGCCTTCAATATCTGCATGGTCCAGGGCGAACACTTCTTTTCGGAGTATGTCGGTTTCGATTATTCCGTGGCGCTCAGTCTGCATCTCTATTTCTGCGTTGTCCGCGACACCATCAACTGGGCGATCCAGGGCGGGTACAAGTGGTTTCGCAGCAGCGGGCTCAATTACGATCCCAAGCTTCATCTGCGGCATCAGCTCGATCCGGTCGATCTGTATGTCCGCCATGTGTCGCCGATCGCGAATGTCGTTCTCAAGCGCGTGCTGCCGTGGCTGTCGCCGGTGCGCTACGACGCGACGCTAAAGAAATTCCCGAACTATCGCGAGATGTGGTGAGCGCGGGCGGCCGGCGAGCTTGACCGGACACGGCCCGCCGTCGCACAACGGATCTCATGCAAGCCAACAGTTTCCAAAGCGTCATCGACTGGCTGGTCGCCGGAGCAAGGTCGGCGGCACGGGTCGATCAATTCGTAACCCAGACCTGCGAGCAGATGATCGCATGCGGCCTGCCGCTCTGGCGCGTCGGCGTGTTCGTCCGCACGCTGCATCCCAATATGCTCGGCCGCAATTTCATCTGGCGCAAGGATGAAGGCGTCGCGATGGGCTCCATGCCCCATGGCGACGAGATGGAGGACTACTTTCTCTCAAGCCCGCTCGCTATCGTGTTCGAGCAGGGACAGGAGGTCCGCAGGAAACTCGATGGCGGCGCAGGCAATGTGCCGTTTTTCGCCGAGATAAAGGAGGAGGGGGCGACCGATTACATCGCGCTGCCGCTTCTGATGTCGGACGGAACGATCCATGCGGTGAGCTGGATCACCCAGCATCCCGGTGGATTTTCGGACCAGCAACTCGCCGACCTTCGCCTGTTCATGCCGTATCTCACGCGCATGATCGAGGTCTGGCTGCTGCGGCGGACGGCGGCGGGGCTGCTCGACAACTATGTCGGCGCGCGGGCCGGTGCACGGATTCTCGCCGGGCAAATCCGACGCGGTCACACCGAGTCCATGCATGCGGCGATCTGGCTGTCGGATCTGCGCGGGTTCACGCCGCTGTCGGACCGGCTGCCGCCGGAGGCCGTGGTCGATGTGCTCAACACCTATTTCGACTGTCAGGTGCCGGCGATCCTCAATCATGGCGGCGAAGTTCTCAAATTCATGGGCGACGGCCTGCTTGCGGTGTTTCCGATTTCCGACAAGGAGGGCGACAGCGAAACCGTCTGCCGGCGGGTGCTGGATGCGGCGCGCGAATGCCGCGAGCGCGTGGCGGCGATGACCTATTCATATGAGAATGAGACGCTCGCCGATTTCCGCTTCGGGCTGGCGCTGCATATCGGAAAGGTTCTGTACGGCAATATCGGCGGCGGCGACCGGCTCGATTTCACCTGCATCGGTCCTGCGGTGAATCTGGCGGCGCGCATCGAGAAGATCGCCGGGCGTCTCAACCGGACGGTGCTGGCCTCGACAGCCTTCGCCGGTCAGGCCGATGCCGGATGGACCGATCTCGGCCTGTTTTCGGTGGCGGGATTTGCCGCCGCCGAGCGCGTGTATGGTCTTGCGGACGAGACCGCGGCTTCTTCCGGATAGGCATCCAGGCAGTGCCATTGACCGTCTGACGGAGGGCGGTAAAACGCCGGATCGAACACTGCCGTAAAGTTCACGCATGGCGCGCTCCGGATATTTCCTCGAAGCCCCGCAACGGTTGAGGGCGTTCGTCCGCGCGCGCGAATCCAGCCTGATCCTGATCGCGGCCCTGATCGGAGCGATGTCCGGCCTTTTCGTCGCGGCGATGAGCGCGGCTGTGGAACTGCTGCATGTGGCTCTGTTCGATATTCCGATGGGGGCGCGGTTGTCCGCGCTCAACCGGATCGATCCGCTGCGCGCCATCGCGGTGCCGACGATTGGCGGCCTCGTGCTCGGGGTCGCACTGCTGCTTCTGCTGCGGTGGCGGCCGGGCAGGGAGATCGATCCCATCGAAGCGAACGCGCTGCATGGCGGCTATATGTCATTTCGCGGCAGCATCATCGTCGCGTTGCAGACCATATGGCCCAGCGGCGTCGGCGGGTCTGTCGGGCTTGAGGCAGGTTATACCCAGCTTGCCAGCGGCGTGGCGTCGTCGATCGGCCGCGCCTTTCATCTGCGCCGCGCAGATCAGCGCATTCTCGTAGGGTGCGGAGCCTCCGCTGCGATCGCCGGTGCTTTCAGCGCGCCGCTGGCCGGCGCGTTCTATGCATTCGAACTGGTGCTCGGCGGTTACACGCCTGCCAGCCTCGCGCCGATCGGCGTTGCGGCGGTGACGGGATATGCGGTG
>CAZQMD010000387.1:0-4328 GCA_964594185.1 uncultured Afipia sp.
CCGACCAGGACACGACCACGGATTCCATCCACGGCGACGCCAAGATCGATCTCCATCTGCTGTCCGGAGCTCCGACAGCCGCGACCATCGCGAGCTGGCTTGCGACGGCCACCGAGACCGTCGGCAGCGACACGTTGCTCCACCTGAACGGCAACACCGATACCGTGCTGGTGAAGGGTGTGGCGGCGCTGGCCGCCAGCGACTTCATCCTCCATGCCTGAGCCGCCGGAGGGCCGGAAACATTACCTACGATCACGTTTCCGGCTGCACCGGCGGCCCACGCCGTGGCATGATGGGCCTGCCGAGCCGGCCGATTCATGACCTGCAAATTGTTGCCCTGACGGCAGCCGGCAAGCCAGGTATCGATGCAGCCCGCTAAGACAGCCAGTCACGCTTCTTCGCCCCGTTCCGAACTGGGGACGGCGCTCCGCGCCTGCCGCAGCGCCTTTATCGGCGTCGGGGTCATGAGCTGCGTCATCAATATTCTTTATCTCACCGGCTCGTTCTTCATGCTGGAGATCTACGACCGGGTGTTGCCTAGCCGCAGCATCCCGACGCTGGTGGGTCTGATCGTGCTGGCGGGCGGCCTCTACATGGTTCAGGGCATCCTCGATCTGATCCGGGGCCGCATCCTGATCCGGATCGGGTCCACGCTGGACGAAATGCTCAGCCGCCGCGTTTACGATGTGGTCGTCCGGATGCCGCTCATCGTCGGCAACCGCAGCGAAGGCCTTCAGCCGCTGCGCGATCTCGACAACGTCCGGTCATTCCTGTCGGGGATGGGGCCGGGTGCGCTGTTCGATCTGCCGTGGCTGCCGCTCTATCTCGCGATCTGTTTCGCCTTTCATCCGTTGATCGGCCTGACCGCGCTGGGCGGCGCGGCTCTCCTGATCGCGCTGACCATCCTGACCGAATATTTGACCCACGATCCCATGAAGCGCTCCACGGCGCTGGCGATGCGGCGTCAGGATCTGGCGCTTGCCAGCCGCCGCAATGCCGAGGTGCTGGCCGCCATGGGCATGGCGGGGCGGGTCGGCAAGCGATGGGAAGAATCCAATCACGACTATCTCGCCAGCAACCAGCGCGCCAGCGATGTCGCAGGCGGCCTCGGCGCCATCGCCAAGGTGATGCGCATGATGCTGCAGTCGGCGGTGCTTGGCGTCGGCGCGTATCTGGTCATCAACCAGCAGGCCACAGCGGGCATCATCATTGCCGGTTCGATTCTCAGCGCTCGCGCGTTGGCGCCGGTTGATCTTGCCATTGCGCACTGGAAGGGCTTTGTGGCTGCCCGGCAGAGCTGGCATCGCCTCAACCGGCTGCTGGGCATGTTGCCGGAGCAGGACGCTCCGACGCTGCTTGAGCCGCCGGTCAGCAAGCTCTCCGTCGAGGCGCTCACCGTCGGCCCTCCCGGCGAACAGAAGGTCGTGGCGCAGGACATCACCTTCGCGCTCGAGGCGGGGCAAGGTGTCGGCGTCATCGGTCCCAGCGGATCGGGCAAGTCTTCGCTCGTGCGCGCCCTGGTCGGCGTCTGGAAGCCGTTGCGCGGGAATGTCCGGCTGGATGGGGCCGCGCTCGACCAATGGTCGCCGGAAATCCTCGGGAGCCACATCGGCTATCTGCCGCAGGATGTGGAACTGTTCGGCGGCACCATCGCGCAGAACATTTCGCGTTTCGAAGACAACGCTTCGCCAGAGAACATCATCGCTGCGGCCCGCGAAGCGCGTGTCCATGATCTCATTATTAGCATGAAAGATGGCTACGACACCCAGATCGGCGATCAGGGCAGTGTGCTCTCCGCCGGGCAGGCCCAGCGTATCGCGCTGGCGCGGGCGCTCTATGGCAATCCGTTTCTTGTGGTCCTGGACGAGCCGAATTCAAATCTCGACAGCGAAGGCGACCTGGCGCTCAACAAGGCGATCCTCGGCGTTCGTGCGCGTGGCGGCGTCGTTGTCGTCGTCGCGCACCGTCCGATCGGGATCGAGAGCGTCGATCTCATTCTGGTGATGAAGGATGGGCGGGCGCAGGCCTTCGGGCCGAAGGAAGCCGTACTTGGACAGGTGCTGCAACGCCCGGTCGCCGCGCCGCCTGCCATCAAGATTGTGTCGGACAAGGGAGGCGCTCAGCCATGAAGCCGACCCTCGCCGGAACCGAAGGTGTCGTTCGCCGGATCTTCAACGCGCTGTTTTCACCGCTGGAGCGCCTCTCGATTTTCAAGGGCCTCGACCAGCCGGGATCGCGCCGGTCGATCCGCTTCCATCTGATCGTGGGACTTGTCGTCGTCACGCTCCTGACCTGCGGCATCGGTGGATGGGCTTCGACGGCGCAGATTTCCGGCGCGTTGATTGCACCGGGGTCCATCGTGGTCGATTCCAACGTCAAGAAAGTCCAGCATCCCACCGGCGGCGTGGTCGGCGAGGTGAGGGCGCGCGACGGCGACCGCGTCAAGGCCGGAGACATTGTGGTTCGTCTCGACGACACCGTGACCAAGGCAAGCCTCGCCATTGTCACCAAGGGATTGAACGGGCTGCTGGCGCGCCGTGCACGTTTGCTCGCCGAACAGGAAGGCGCGGAGCGCATCACATTCCCGCCCGAACTGATGGACTATTTTTCCGATCCTGAAGTGCGGTCGCTGATCGGCAACGAGGTCAAGCTGTTTCAGGTTCGCTCGTCCGGCCGGGTCAACCAGAAGGCTCAGCTCAAGGAGCGCATCGCACAGCTTAGGGAAGAGATCGGCGGCCTCGAAGCGCAGGAAAACGCCAAGTCCCGCGAAATCGAATTGATCCAGAAAGAACTCGTCGGCGTTCGAGATCTTTACGCCAAGAATCTCGTGCAGATTTCGCGCCTGACGGTTCTTGAGCGCGATGCGGCGCGGCTTGACGGTGATCGTGCGCAGTTCGTCGCGCAGAAGGCGCAGGCCAAGGGCAAGATCACTGAAATCGAACTGCAGATTATCCAGATCGACAAGGATCTCTCCAGCGAAGTCTCCAAGGAGATGCGCGAGATCAACGACAAGATCGGCGAGTTTGTCGAACGCAAGGTGACCGCCGAGGACCAGCTCCGCCGCATCGATATCCGCGCGCCGCAGGACGGCATGGTGCTACAGTCGACCGTCCATACCGTCGGCGGCGTTATCACGGCGGGCGATGCGATCATGCTGATCGTGCCGGAATCCGATAACCTGTCGGTCGAGGCCAAGGTCAATCCGCAGGACATCGACCAGTTGCGGATCGGGCAGAAGACGTTGCTCCGGCTCTCCGCATTCAACCAGCGCACCACGCCTGAATTGAACGGCGCCATCAGCCGCATTTCACCCGATACCACCGTCGATCAGCGAACCGGTCAGAGCTACTACACCATCCGCGTGTCGCTGCCGCCGGAAGAGGTGGCGCGACTCGGCGATGTTAAACTGATCCCCGGCATGCCGGTTGAGGCTTTTGTGCAGACCGGCGAGCGCACCATGATATCCTATCTGGCGAAGCCGTTGAGCGACCAGCTCATGCGGGCTTTCCGCGAGAAGTGATGGATACCGGTTAGCGGCATGGCGCATGCGATCTGGAAATCGTTCGTCCGCTTTCTCGCACGCCTTCGGCGTTATGCGCGCATGTTCGGCTACGCGCGGTTGCTGTGCCTTCTGTTGCTGGCAGGAATGATCGTACTTCGGGTCGCGGACCCGTTCCCGCTCGAAGAGTTGCGGGTCCGGACATTCGACGCCTATCAGGTTCTCCAGCCGCGCAAGATCACGCAGCGGCCCGTGGTCATTATCGACATCGACGAAAAAAGCCTGGCCCGGTTTGGCCAGTGGCCTTGGCCGCGCACACGCGTCGCCGATCTTGTCCAGCGGCTGACCGACCTCGGCGCAGCCGCTATTGCATTCGATATCGTCTTTGCAGAGCAGGACCGGCTGTCGCCGTCCATTGCTGCTGATACGTTCCGCGATCTCGACGAAGCCAGCAGGATCAAGCTGAAGGCGTTGCCCAGCAATGACGAGGTGCTGGCCGAGGTGTTGCGGAAGTCGCCTGTCGTGCTTGGCGAATCCGGCCTGCCGAAATTTGTGCCGCAGCCGGACCTGAAACTGCCTTTGACAGGGCTTGCCACATTGGGCGGCGATCCGGCTCCGTTCCTGCTGCAGTTTCCTGGCCTGTTGCGGAACATTCCGATTCTGGAAGAGGCAGCGCCGGGGCGCGGGCTATTCACAATCCGCACCGAGCGCGATGGCATTGTTCGCCGCGTTCCGATGGTCATGCAGGCGCAGGGCGACCTGATGCCGTCGCTGACGTTTGAAATGCTGCGCATTGTCACCAAGTCCGACACCATTCTGATCAAGTCGG
>CAZQMD010000388.1:0-4321 GCA_964594185.1 uncultured Afipia sp.
TCGCATTGCGCGGCGCGATGGTGCCCATCGCGTCCTATCGCATTCCGTCCGACGATCCGCTGAAGGAAGCCGCCGCGCCCGACTACGTCGACACCGGCTATGCCGCGCATGTCGATCGCGCGACGGGAAACATCGGCATCACGGCGCCGCCTGTCGGACTTGTCGGTGTTGGCGGCTATCGCTTCCTCTCGCAGGATCTCGACTCGTGGGCCAAGCGCCTCGCCGCCGGTGCAATGCTCACCGCACTGCCGGATCAACTGAACGGCTTCCGTCTTGCCGGACGCGCGAGCGACAATGGCCGCGCGCGCGAGGCCCTCGGCGAACTGGGCCTCAATCCGCTGATGGTGGACGCATTTCGCGATCGCTCGGCCGGAACCTGATCGCACGATTTCATCGGTTGTATTGACCTGCCATTAAGAGCCGTGGCGTTAAGGTTTTGCGCAGCGTCGACACATTCGACCGGTCGCATTCCTTAAGAGTTCGCAGCATCATGTCGCAGCAAGGCCCGATCGTCGTTGTCTCAAATCGGGAAGGCCACGCTCTTGCAGGCGCCATCGCGCAGGTTAAGGCGTTTCCGCTGCTGGATTCGGGCTGGCCCGATGCCGTCGATGCCCTGTCGCGTCTGCGTCCTGCCGCTGTGATCGCGACCGATCTCGACGGCCACACCGATATGCTCGCAAGTCTCGCGCACCGCGCGTCCGGCATCGATCCCTATGTGCCGCTGATCGCCATCGATCCCGGCACAATGCTGCCGCGAAATGTTCTGCCTTTCACCCAGGCCGGGCGAAATCCCGACCGGCTTGTAAGCCGCCTCAATGCCGCGCTGCGCGTCCGCTCCTTGCACGCCACCCTGCTCCGCCGTCTGTCCAACGACCGCCGCACCTCCACGCGCATGCCGACGAACGATCCGCTTGACGACGCCACCGTGCTGCTGATCGGCCGCGGCGGCTCATATCCGGCGCTCTCGGTCGCGCTCGGCGAACAGATGGGCGTGGTCGGCGCGCTGAGCATCGAAGCCGCTGCAAAGCATCTCAACGCTCGCGAACTCGATGGCATCATCGTGGGCGACGGCTTCACGCCGCGCGTACTCGACGCTTTTCTCACCGTCCTCTCCGAAGATTCCCGCTTCCGTAATCTCCCCGTTGTGGTGCGGAGCCTGTCCGGATTGACTGCGGATTACGATCTGCCGAACCTCGAAGTCGCCGACACAGAGCCGCAGATGCTCGCGGCGCATGCCGTTCCGCTGATCCGGCAGCAGGCGTTCGAATCCCGCATCAATCGCGCCCTGAAATCGATCGATGTCGGCGGATTGCTCGATCCACGAACCGGCCTCCTGAACGAAGACGCCTTCAAACGGGACTTCGAGACTGCCGTCATAGAGACCCAGGCGCGCGGCGCGGGATTGTCGCTTGCGCGCATCAGCTTCGCACAGGGCTCGATTTCGGAGCGGATGCGCCTCGATGCGGCTCGCATTCTCAGCCGCCTGATGCGGCGGATGGATTTTGCCACGCTCGGCGAAGACGGCGGCATTCTCATCGTGTTTGCCGAAACCGATCTGCGCAATGCGCATGCCATCGCACGGCGGCTGACCAGTGTGCTGAAACACACCATGCATGGCACCAAACGCGACCAGCGGCTGGACCCGCAGGTCTCTGTCGCAACGCTGATGCCCGGCGACACGGCGTCCACCATCCTCGCGCGGCTGCATGCCGATGGCCACCGCGTGGCGTCGTAAGCCACGACATGACACTTTCGATATCATCCGGAACAATCAGACCGGCTTCGCATTGGTGAGCCACCTGTCGAATTGGAGACTTACCATGAAGAAGATTGCACTGATCGCCGCCTCGCTCGCCGTTCTCGCCTCGCCGGCGCTCGCCCAGACCACTGGAACCGCGCCCGCCGAAGCCAAATTCTCGACCGTTGCCAAAGACGAGATGTTCTCCTCGAAACTCAAGGGGCTGAACGTCTACAATCAGAAGGACGAAAAGGTCGGCGAAATCACCGATCTCGCCATCGGCAAGGGCGAGCAGATTCAGGCCATGATCCTGTCGGTCGGCGGGTTCCTCGGTGTCGGCGAACACTATGTCGCCGTGTCGCCCGCGTCCGTCCGCGTCAGCTACAACAAGGACAAGGATACGTGGTCAGCGAAGATGAACACCACCAAGGAAGCGCTGAAGGCTGCACCTGAGTTCAAGTATCCGAAGTAAGGATCAGCCTGCCTTCATTGCGAAAAGCACTTGCGACGAAGCAATCCATTCCTTTGCGATCCAAAGATGGATTGCTTCGCTTCGCTCGCAATGACGGTATGACGCTGTGTTTGAATCACGCCGTCTTTTCCCAACTACGCCGCCTTTTTGCCCTCCGCCAGATTGGCAAGATCGCGCAGGATCGTGGTCGTGCCTTCGACGCGCTCTTCCGCCGTCTCCCACTCCTGGAAGAACACGACCTTCATGTCGGGGCGAACCTTCGCGGCTTGTCCGTGGCTGCGGATGAAGAACACCAGCTTCTCGGGATGCGCGAATGAGTTGTCGCGGAAGGTGATGACCGCGCCCTTCGGCCCGGCATCCACCTTCTCGATGTTGGCACGGCGGCAATAGGCCTTGATCGCCGCGATCTTGAACAGCCAGCGCACCTCGTCCGGCAATGGCCCGAAGCGGTCGCGCAGCTCTGCACCGAAATTCTCGATCTCGTCATCGGTGTCCAGATCCGCAAGGCGGCGATACAGCGACAGCCGGATCGAAAGATCGGGAACGTAATCCTCCGGAATCAGCACCGGCATGCCGAGCGTGATCTGCGGCGACCAGCGGTCAGCAACGGGTTCGGAGATACCGGCCTTGAGGCTGGTGATCGCCTCCTCCAGCATGGACTGATAAAGCTCGAAGCCGACTTCCTTGATGTGGCCGGACTGCTCCTCGCCGAGCAGATTGCCCGCGCCGCGAATGTCGAGGTCGTGCGATGCGAGCTGGAAGCCCGCGCCCAGATTTTCCAGCGACTGCAGAACCTTCAGGCGGCGCTCCGCCTGCGCGGTGATCTTGTGCGTGGATGGCAGCGTGAACAGCGCATAGGCACGCAGCTTCGAGCGGCCGACGCGTCCACGCAACTGATAGAGCTGCGCAAGGCCAAACATGTCGGCGCGATGCACGATCAGCGTATTGGCGGACGGAATATCGAGGCCGGATTCCACGATCGTCGTCGACAGCAGCACGTCGTACTTGCCGTCATAGAACGCGGACATGATGTCCTCGATCACGGTCGGCGGCATCTGGCCGTGTGCGACGGCGACCTTCATCTCCGGGACGTGCTTGTCGAGGAAGTCTTTGACCTCCGCCAGATACTCGATGCGCGGCACGACATAGAACGCCTGGCCACCGCGGTAACGCTCACGCAGCAGGGCTTCGCGGATCATCAGCGGGTCATGCGGCGCGACGAAGGTGCGCACCGCAAGACGGTCCACCGGCGGCGACGCGATGATCGACAGTTCGCGAACGCCCGTCAGCGCCAGTTGCAGCGTGCGAGGGATCGGTGTGGCTGAGAGCGTCAGCACATGGATTTCAGCGCGGAGCTGCTTCAGCCGCTCCTTGTGCGAGACGCCAAAATGCTGCTCCTCGTCCACGATCAGAAGGCCAAGGTCCTTGAATTTGATGGCCTTGCCGAGCAGCGCGTGGGTGCCGACGATGATGTCGATCTTGCCGTCCGCGAGGTCCTTCTTGACCTGCGTCATCTGCTTGGGCGCAACAAGGCGTGACGCCTGCGCGACGTTCACCGGAAAACCCTTGAAGCGTTCGGTGAAAGTCTTGGTGTGTTGCCGCGCCAGCAGCGTGGTCGGCACCACGACCGCGACCTGCTTGCCATCCATCGCGGCGGCAAACGCCGCGCGCAATGCTACCTCGGTCTTGCCGAAACCGACATCGCCGCAGATCAGGCGATCCATCGGCTTGCCGGCATCGAGATCGTGCAACGTGGAGGTGATCGCGCCGAGCTGGTCCTCGGTTTCCTCATAAGGGAAACGCGCGCAGAATTCGTCGTAGGTGCCTTGATGGATCGGGAATTTCGGCGCCTCGTGGATATGCCGCTCGGCCGCGATCTTGATCAGTTCGCCCGCGATCTCGCGGATGCGGTTCTTGAGCTTGGCCTTGCGCGCCTGCCATCCACCGCCGCCGAGCTTGTCGAGTTCGACATTGGTCTGATCGGAGCCATAGCGCGAGAGCAGTTCGATGTTCTCGACCGGAAGAAACAGTTTTGTGTCGTTGGCGTAGTGAAGTTCGAGGCAGTCATGCGGCGCGCCGCCGACCTGAAGCGTCTGCAACCCGACAAAGCG
>CAZQMD010000389.1:0-4304 GCA_964594185.1 uncultured Afipia sp.
AGAAGTAACCTCTTGGCCCAGCCTCAAGTGAGGGGGGTGATGAAGGGAGAACTCGCCACCACCATCTTCCCCAGGAGACTTATCTCGGAAGGCCTGGCTGACCCGGCCCTAAGACTGCCACCCAGAGTCCTCTCTCTGCCTCCCTTTAGCGGAGGCATAAGGAGAGAAGTATCTGAATTTACAGCATAAATTCAATTTTTACGGTCGCGCGACGGATCCCCGTGCGAAGCGCCAGTTCCTGCTCCATGGCTGCCTTCACCGTCTCGGCATCCGACTCGGCCGCCAACAAAGCATCGTGCAGCGGCAAAACTGGAATGCCATTTCTGAACAGGTGCGAAACTACGGCAATCAAGACATCGCTCTCAATCCGCATCAAGTGATACCCGACGCCGGTGCCAAAGAGATGGGCGATCGGCTTGTGCTTGCGTCGTACGAGTGCGACCGCGTCCTTGAAGCTCATATCCTTTGGGAAGTGCTCGCGAGAATGATCAGGCCAATTTCCGAGGCCTCTCTCCGCGAAAAGGAGGGCGTTGGTGAGCATCTTCCATCCCTTGCGCGACGATCCGTATCCCACGACATCGTAGAAGTCGCCCTCCGGCATATCGGCCCGGGCACGTACGTAAGCAAGGAACGGGTAAAGCTGCTGAAAGTCGACGTCGCAAATCTGCTCTCCCTTGATCCGTATCCGCCGAAACCGATCCTCCCGCTTCATGGACATCCAGAACCCACCGGAGAGCCGCCCGCCGTGCTGCCAATTGGCGTTGTTGAATGTGCGACGCAATGATCTGCGAAAGGAAGCTGCTACCTGCCCATCCTCATCGATCTCCAACGGACGATCATTGGGAAGCAATTCAATGTCGGCCGAAGCAAGCCACTTGTTGAGTCTCTCGACCTCGCGACGGAACGACCTTGTCATTTTGGAATCGTTGTAGTCGATGAGCGGTGCTTTCCCCTTCTTATCCTTGCGACCTTTGAGAATGATCGGCTGTCCGTCCGCCTTTCTTCGAATGCTGTGCTCGCCGAAGGCGCCGACCGGAAAATGCTGCGTAAGGAGTTGTCCCACGGCGAAGAGCGATGGCGCCCGGCTTATACCCCGGACGTTATAGCCCGTCTGGCAGCGACCAACGAAACCAAGGCTCTCCAGCAATTCGATCAGGCCAAGGAAATGTTGTCCGTAGACCGGATTCGAGTAAGCGCCCTGGCCCCACATCGTTTGGTGAGCGAGCGGAATGGCGAGCTGTGTCCCTCTGCGGACCATCAACATCACTAGCAAATTGCAACATGCCGCCTCAACCGCAAGCCTGAAGCCGCGCTCCGCCGCGCTGCTTCGGCGCCTTGACCTCGCTCGTGTCGCCAACTCTTGGTCTTCGAGGTGCTGACGGAACGAGTTGATGGCGTCGGTCAGCTTGGGATCATTAGCTCGAAGCTGCGGGTCAAACCAGATAATTGACGGCACGTCATCCTTCGGCTGCTTCACTGTGCGGTCTCAGCTTGCCTACGGCCGCGAAGTGACCGGGATAGATTGCCAACCTTGACGGATGTGATCCCCGCCACCCGATCTCTCCCGTGAGCGGTCTTTTCGCGAAATGTGGCGGGCGTCGGCCCATGACATCCAACCTGGAGGATGCGCGAATACCTCAGTGTATCCTCACTCCATGCTGCCGGACCGAAATGCTCGCCCCATCACGACCATCGATAACTTCGTAGCCGGGCTCCAACACGATCCATTTTCCCGCTTGTTGGCTGCCCGGCCGACCTCGCTTAGCGATCACAATGCCATTCAGTTTAAGGAGAAGATCGGTTGCAGTCCTTTCGTAGTCCAGCACGTTTTTTCTATTCATCTGCTGTTACCTTCCTTTGGCAGCGCGGGATGGCTGCCGTACCGCTTTACTTTGAGCGCCAACACGCCTTCCAAATGCTTCTCGGTTGCCCATTCGCATCGCTGTTCGATGGCTTGCCCGATTAATCTCAACACCTGCCCGGTGCTTCGCGCGTACGCATGAAGCTCAATTCGGAAGTTCCTCCCGTTCTGGTCCTGGTGCGGCCAAACGCGATGATAGCCACTGGCGAGCCGATGTGCCGCCTTGGCGACTTGCACGAGCCGGAACTCCTTCACGCGATGAGAGCCGGGGTCTTCCTCAATGAGGGTGGTGATGGCGAGGTGGACCGCCAGGAGGCGTGCCGGCTCAATGCCCTTCCTCCGCAGCCGACCGAACGCGATGGATGCGCGGACCTTTGCGGACATTCCTCTGAGCCGCGTGGCGATCTCATAGGGGGATTGCTCCAGGAGTAGTGCTAGCCTTGTCACGGCGTCCCGTATGTGCGGGTCCGTCTCAAGGCGCGGCCTGATGTAAGCGGTTGCCGATACGAGGTAGGGCTTTAGGTCCGCCGCGCTATAGCTGCCATGCCAATGACTGCCATGCCGTGCCTTGTGCTCTACGTGTCGCCTGCAATGAAACGCGGCGAGCCCATGGCCAGCCGCCCTCATCGTTTGCCCACCGCATCCAGGAATCGCGCATATGGGCCGATGCGGTCCTCGATGGATGTTACCAGACAGGAAAGCTGTTGGCTTGGTCAAGGTGTGTTGCCGCCCTTTGTAGCAGAAGACGATAGCTATCCTTTGTCAGCGGGAGATGATCGAACCCCGCTCCGAACTCGCGTACCGCGTAGTCAATCGCCTCCGATCTTCCGTAGTGAGGCTCTCGCATTGGCTTACCCTCTTTTCTCACGCTCTCAGACGTCGTCCGCCAAACGTTATGGGGGCGTAGATCGTAGTGGCCCCGATGAAAGAGCGTTGCTCGCTTTGTCAGCTGTCGCATCACTTCGCGGGGCATTGCATGTAAGCGCGAATTTCTCCGCACCTTTTTCGGTTGAGTTTGCTGCGGCATGAAGGTGTCCACCAGAAATGAGGTGGACACCAGGTTATGGAAGATGATGGGCGGAAACTGCGGGTGACGGTTGTGCACCCGAGTGGGCGGCGGACGTTTGATCCGGCATCGAAGGCGCGTCTGATCGAAAGCTGTTTGCAACCCGGTGCGTCGGTCGCTCGGCTTGCGTTGGATCACGGGGTCAATGCGAACCTTCTGTGGAGGTGGATACGCCGGCATCGGCTGGCGACGAAGGAAAGGGCGGTGATTGCGCCACCTTCCATGTCGGCGTTTATCCCGGTTCATGTTGAAGCCGCATCGAAGGAGGTTGCGTCGAGGCAGGACAGGACGCTGGACTTGCGGTCCGACGAGTCGGGAGCGAGGCTTCCGAAACCTGAGGAGAGCGGCTTGCTTTCTTCTCCGGCCAAGGTGAGTGCCTCATTGCCGAACGGCGTGAATCTGACGGTGGAATGCGGTGATGTACAAGCGGTGAGCGCGATGATCGGAGCCTTGTGCAATGTTCAGACTGGGCGCTGATCTTCAAGTCTACCTGCATCGCGAACCGATTGACTTTCGGGCTGGGATCAATCGCCTTGCGGTCCTGGTCCAGGAGGCGATGGCACTCGATCCGTTTGCCCCAGCGGTTTTTGCGTTCTGCAATCGCCGTCGCGACCGAATGAAGCTGCTGTTCTTCGACCGGTCCGGCTTTGTGCTGGTCCTGAAGCGGCTGACCGAGGACAAGTTCCGCTGGCCCCGGCGTCAGGAGACGGTGGTGCGGCTGACGACGGAACAATTGCACTGGATTCTCGACGGCATTGATATCGATGCGATGGTCCGCCATCCGGTGCGGCAATACCAGGTCGCTGGTTGAGGGCTCTCGAATTGAGCGGTTGACGCGACGATACGGTTCCGATTCAAGAATCCGATGAATCGAACCGGTGAACCGAGCGTTGCAGAGTTGATGGCGCAGTTGGCGGCTAATGCCGCCGAAATCGCCGCGCTGCAGGCCGAGAAGGAGGCGCTCTCGCAGCGCGTCCTCAAACTTGAGGAAGAACTGGCGCTTGCGCGGCTGCATCGCTTTGCGCCGAAGAGCGAAAAGCGCGTTGATCGCCTCTTCAATGAAGCCGAGCAGGTTGCGGCCGGGGATGAGGCCGGCGGCGAAGATGGCGCTGTTGTTGAACTGCCGGACACCGGATTGCCGCCCGCCGACAAGCCGGAAGGCAAGAAGCGCGGCCGCAAGCCGCTGCCGGAAAACCTGCCGCGGGAACGCGTCGAATATGATCTCCCCGACGATCAGAAGGCCTGCCCGTGCTGTCATGGCCGGATGCATCGCATGGGCGAGACCGTTACCGAGCAACTTCATATCGAGGTGAAGGCGAAGGTCGTAAGCGACGTTCGCGTCCCATTCGCAAAGGTTTGGCGTGGGGATTGCAGCCT
>CAZQMD010000390.1:0-4298 GCA_964594185.1 uncultured Afipia sp.
CAGTCGTTGGAAGCCAATCATTGAGATGTCTGGCGCCAAAGTCGACTGACGAGCCGGTAGGACTTCTTGCGCGTCCAACCCCAAATGTGCTCGCACTCCCGAAACTAACGACGCTGGTACTTTTATTGCTCAGGCTTTCACAAAGAGAACTTGAAGCACCGTGTTGCATTGCGAGATAGGGATGAAACCGTACTTAACCCTCCATCACCCTGCGAGTGCGCAGCGCTACTACAGCGAGTTCGCGTGTCATGACGTACCGGCTCGCGTCCCTCATGGACAAGGGCGTCGCGCCGAATACGGCCGCGGCGGTGACGAAGATATTCGCCACCGCAAGCAATTCCAAGTGCGCCGATGCCGGCATCCAGATCATGGGCGGCGCGGGACTGATGATGAGTTCGGAAATGCAGATGTATTTCCGCGATTCCAGGGTCGGAACGATAGGCGGAGGCACCAGCGAAATCCTCCGCAACGTGATCGCCAAGTCAATGCTCTCATAGGAGGACGGACAATGCGTGGTATCTCTCGTCGAACCTCCCTAGCCGGAACAGGCGCGCTCGCGCACACGCCGCGCCAGCAATAGCAGCTTTGCGAACGCCGCTTCGAGCCCGCCGTCACCTTCGATCTTGCGGCCAATGTCGCGGATGACGCGGCCGAGATAGGTGCCCAGCTTCCTGAGGATCATACACAACTCCCACCGTATCGCCCTTGAAGGCGACAGCATGCGAAGGAAAAAATCCGCGCGCCCCTTGACCGACGTCGAAAACAGCGAAACGAATCCCGGTTGACCTCAACAACCAGGTAACCAAAAGCCCTTACCCCAGCTGTCCGTCAGTTAGCAAAATTGCTGTCCAATTTTTGCGAAATACGCAGGATGAAACATCTTCAACGTACCGCTGCTTGAGAAGCGATGAGAAGGGCTATTTGGGGCGTGCTGATAATTTCGGTGGTTAGCGCCTTCGGCGGCGTTGCCTCGGCGCAGGTGTCCGATGAGGTTGTGCGTCTGGGCGTACTTGACGATATGACCAGCCGCGTTTTAGACTAGCTGCGTCGGGCAAGGCTTCTAAGTGTGGTCAGGCTGATGGGCGCAAATTCTCCCCCCGGGGGACGATGGACAGGCCCCCGTCTTCGCGCGAGTGAAGACTGAGCGCGCTCTTGCTCACCACCCTCGACGAGACGGAGCACAGCATTGATGTACGCAAGTTCGTGCTGAGCCTGCTCGATCTTGGCTTGGTAGGCAGCAATCATGCCGCTGATCTCGGCGCGCTTTTGCTTGAACATTTGAATGATGAGCTGATCGGCCATGCTGCATTGAAGCCGAAATCAGCCGGCCGCGACCAGCCCCGAACTTGGTGCCGTTGCTCCATAATTCGAGCGATGGCGGCGTTACTACGACAACGTTACGCCGCGCTCCTCGCTCGGCTATCGGCCGCCGGCACCAGAAACGATCTTCCCGCCAGCATCTGGCCTGGCCTGTGCTTCGCTCCGGCCAGGCCAAATGCTGGCCGATCACGGCCGGACTCTAACATGAGCCGTGGTACCGCTCCGTGGGGCAGGCCAATCTAACGCCCGTGCGCGCCGTGGTATCCGAGCGAGGCCGATAGTTCGGCTGCGGTATCGGCGACGAGTTTTCCAAGTGCTCCATTTGGTTTCGCGTCGACGCGTGTTGAGCGACCAAACACTGTCAGGGCCATGATCAACTTGCCGGTGATATCGAACACCGGTGCACTTACGGCGCCGAAGCCGTCACCACCGCCGTCTGACAGGCAAGAATAACCGCGCTCCTTGATTTCACGCATCATTCCAGCCAGAGACGCCCGTTCTTTCGGTACGTTGAGACGGCCCGACCGTCGGTTCTGGTCCAACTCGCGCTCGATTGCGGTGGCCGTACGAACCGGGTCTTCGTAGGCACAAAACAAGAGCCCCGTCGCGGAATAGGTCAGCGGGCAGTGGTGCGACGGCGCCATGGTACTCGCCAGGTCATGCCGGGCCTCGACGACCTTGATCATCGTAGGGCCCTTTTCGCCCCAGACGGCTAGCGCCGCTGTCTCGCCGACCTGATCGACAAGTGTGTGCAGCGTCGCTTCAGCCACTTGCAACGGCTCGAAGCGACTGAACCCCTTGAGCCCAAGCTGGAAAGCTACAGGTCCGAGGTCGTATCGAGACGTCGCCGCATCCTGCCGCGCCAATCCGACGCGCATCAAACTGACGAGATATCGGTGCGCTTTGGCAGAGGGCATGCCTGCCCTCTGCGCCAGATCGGCCAATTTGAGCGGCCCATCGGCCTGGATCAGTGCGTGAATTAGATCGCCAGCAACCTCTACCGATTGGATGCCGAGTTGTGTCGGCTTGTCTGCGCCAGGCGCGTTTTCCGGCAGAGGTTCGGTTGAGCGGTCTACCATGAGTGTCCTTCACAGCGGCAAAGTTGCCTAATCCGACAGGCTTGACAGCCTGGCTCGCAGGAAGCATCATTACAGAATAGGAAGTTTATTACGAATTGTATAACTATCGAAGCTAGTACGAACAATACGAGACGTAACTGTGCGCAGCAACAGTTGATGCTAGGGGAGAGAGGCAGATGCACGACGGATCCATTTCTGGCCTGCTGGCCGGCGATGTCGCTGTCGTCACGGGGGCGGCGCAGGGCATTGGAGCCGCTATCGCCCGCGGACTTGCCACATCCGGAGCCTCAGTAATCGTCGTCGATCGATACGCCGAGGGTGCCTGCGCAACGGCCAACGCGATCAAGGCTGTGGGCGGACACGCCGAAGGGTATGGGCTCGATGTTGCGGACCGTGCTGCGTGCTTTGCTTTTGCAACCACTGCAAGGGAGGTGTTCGGTGATGTGGCTGTGCTGATCAATAATGCAGGGATCACGCGCCGCACCGCACCCGACGACCCTGAATTTCTCAACCACCTCGACGCGCAGATTGCCGTCAATCTGAACGGCACTGCCAACATGACGATAGCTCTGCTGCCGCAGCTGCGGCGCACCAAGGGACGCGTCGTCAATGTCGGCTCGATTGCTTCCTTCGTCGCCTATCGGAATTCGGCCAGCTACGCCGCCACCAAGGGCGCTGTCATTCAGCTGACCAAGGCGCTGGCGGCCGATCTGGCAGCGGACGGGGTACGCGTCAACGGGATTGCACCAGGTGTCATTGCCACGCCTATGACCGAAGGGACGCGCGCTAATCCCGAGGTGATGGCCCGGTTTCTGAATCATACGCCGATGGGGCGCGTAGGCGAGCCCGAAGAGCTCGTGGGGCCGACGCTATTTCTTGCCTCACGCATGTCCTCCTACGTGACCGGTGTCATGCTACCTGTCGAGGGTGGGTATCTTACTTCATGAACGCCACCACCATAACCGCTTGTATCTTGTATTATGGATGATCTGCCATGGTTGCCTCTTCCAAGCACGCGATTCCAAATGAAACCCAGCATTGCGATGTGTTGGTCGCCGGCTCCGGCGCAAGCGGCATGGTTGCCGCCATCGTTGCCGCGAAGAAGGGGCTGAAGGTTATCGTTGCCGAAAAGGAAGCGGTGTTCGGTGGCACAACAGCGTTATCGGGCGGCTATCTCTGGGTGCCGAACAATCCGGTGAGCATCGAAGCTGGGGTCAAGGACAGCAAGGACGCGGCGCTCGCGTATATGAAGCACGAATCGGGCAACCACTACGACGCTGCGAGGGTCGATGCATTTCTCGACGCAGGTCCCGAGATGGTTGCCTTCATGCATGCGTATACGCAGGTGCGGTTCGAAGCGGCTCCCGCATTCTCGGATTACCATCCGGATGCGCCGGGTGGCACGCCGGGCGGTCGCTCGATACTGACGCAACCTGTCAGTGCGACAATTCTCGGATCGGATATTGACAAGCTGCGACCGCCGCGGCCTGAGCTAACGCTCTATGGCCTCGCAATCGGCTCTGGTAAAGAGCTTTGGCACTTCTATCGCGCCACGCAGCGGCTGGAATCCTTCCTCTACGTCGCCAAACGTTTGGTCAAATTCGGGTTCGACCGCTCCGTGCGGGGCCGGTCGATGCTGTTGACCAACGGCAATGCGCTGGCCGCGCGACTGTTTCGGTCGGCGTGCGAACTCGGCGTGCCGATCTGGCTCGACAGCCCGGTGAGAACGCTCATCCGAAACGACAGAGGCCATGTCGTCGGTGCGGAAGTGCTGACACCAAAAGGCAGGCGCCGTGTGCTGGCGAACAAGGGCGTCGTACTGGCCTGTGGCGGCTTTCCGTTTGATTTTGCCAGGCGGGAGGCCCTCTACAATCACTGCCCCCGGGGGAGCGGGCAATG
>CAZQMD010000391.1:0-4292 GCA_964594185.1 uncultured Afipia sp.
CGAGAATGAAAACCGATGGCGTCGCGAAAGCAAACTGTGTCGGGATCATCTCGCCGAGATACTTGAGCGTGATGCCTTCGACCCGCGCGCGGCCGAGCTGCTTGATGAACGAGACCCACTCGTGGTTCGCGTTCCACAGGATCACCGGCGCAAAGATCGTGAACGCAAGAATGCCGCCGAGATACGGCCACGGCGACACCAGCCAGCGGCGCTGATCCTTCACCAGCAGGAGCCACAGCAGGATCTGCGCGCCGAAAAACAGCGCGGTGTATTTCGACAGCAGTCCGCATCCCACCGCGACGCCGACCACAAGCCACCAGATGCCACGGCCGGTCTGCCAGACCTTGGCGAGACCAAACAGAACGAAACTCGCCGCCACCATCAGCGGCGCGTCCGGCGTCACGATGGTGGTGCCGACCGACGCCATCAATGTGGTATTGAGGAAGATGGTCGATGCCGCCGCAATGCGGGCATCGTCAAACAGAATTCGAGCGGCGCGATAGACCGCCCAGCTCATCGGCAGCGCAAGCAGGATCGAGACCAACCGGACACCAAACTCGGTATCTCCCGCAATCATGGTGCCGAGACGGATCACCACAGCAACCATCGAGGGATGATCGTAATAACCGCCCGTGAGGTGCTTCGCCCAAGTCCAGTAATAGGCTTCGTCGAAGGTCAGCGGCGTGACAGCCGCCGCGATCAGGCGAAGCACCACAAGCGCAGCCACAGTGAACACCGTGCCGCGGACCAGCTTCGCCTCAGCGGGAATCATTTTGCGCGCCAGACGAAGAGACTGGAGACACCGTAATTCCAGACCACGCCCATCAGCGCACCGGCCACGCCCGCCAGCCACCAGATCGGCTCCTGATCAAACACCGTCGCGGCAACGCCGACATTGGCAAGCAGGCCGACGCTACAGACGAGGTAGAACAGGAAAAGGCCGCGCAGCAGCGCAAAGCCTTTCAGGCGCTGATCCCGATAGGTGAGCTGGTTGTTGAGCAGGAAGTTTCCGGTCATCGCGACAAAAGCCGCCAGTCCCTGCGCTTCTGCAAACGGAACCTTGAACGCGAGCGCAGAATAAAGAGTGACGAGATGCACACCGAGACCGATGCCGCCGACCAGCGCGAACAGCAGAAAACGCAGCGACACCAGATCGCCCGTCATCTTCGCAAGGACGAGCCCGAGGAAATCGAGCACGACCATGGAGTCCAGCTTGCTCTCGCCATGCTGCCGTGCGCCGAAGGAAAACGGCACTTCGACAATGCGGAGCTTGCCGCCTGCGGTTGCCACGATGTCGAGCAGAATCTTGAAGCCCTGCACCGAGAGCGATGGGGCGAGCTGTTCGAAGCGATCGCGGCGGAGCATGAAGAAGCCGCTCATCGGATCGGCGATCTCGATATGCAACAGCTTCTTGGCGATATTGGTTGCGAACACGCTGCCGCCGAGGCGCGTGCTGCCGAAACTGCCGGTGTCGCCGCCACTGACATAGCGGCTGCCGACGACCAGCTCAGCCTCGCCGGATTGCAAAAGCGCGATCATCTTCGGCAGACGGGTTTCATCGTGCTGAAGGTCAGCGTCCATCACCGCGACATAAGGCGCGGAGGAAGCCAGAATTCCCTCGATACAGGCGCCGGACAATCCGCGGCGGCCGATGCGGCGGATACACCGCACACGGGAATCGGTCTGGGCCAGTTGACGCGCGACCTCCCAGGTTCCGTCCGGGGAATTGTCATCGACGAAGATGACCTCCCACGCGATTCCGGTCAGCGCGGCGTCCAGCTTTGCCAAAAGCTTGGGGACGTTATCGCGCTCTTTGAAAGTGGGCACCACAACGCACAATTGACGCGCGGGTACCCCCTCGGGTGAGATGGCCTCAGTCATGGGCCCCAGCGTATATCCGGGGTCCCGGACGATGCCAAGCCGCCCTCCCGGAACAGGATTGAGATGCAGTATACGGGAAGCGGGTGGTCACGGGCTTGCGCAGGCCCAGAAATGCCAACGACCACGGAGGGAAGCCAGTGAGATTCAAAGCAGCGCGTACATCCGGCGCGCTTAACATCTCACGGCATCTTCTCGTGGTCGTCCCGGCGATGGAGCGGGGCTGCAACATCGCCGATAGAAGCTAGATAGGTATGGGTCCGGCCTTCCGCAAGGGCCTCAGAGAAAGCAAGAAAATGGTGAAAAAATCGGGTCAAATTCATATCGGGATCGGCGGTTGGACCTTTGCGCCCTGGCGGGGCGTATTTTATCCGGAGAAACTGACCCAGGCGAAAGAACTCTCCTACGCCGCCTCCAAGCTGACCTCGATCGAGATCAACGGTACCTACTATGGCTCGCAGAAGCCCGAAAGCTTCCGCAAATGGGCCAGCGAGGTCCCGGACGGCTTCATCTTTTCGGTCAAGGGTCCACGGTTCGCGACCAACCGGCGCGTGCTGGCAGAAGCCGGAGACTCAATTAAACGCTTCTACGAGTCAGGCGTGACCGAAATGGGTGACACGCTCGGCCCGGTGTTGTGGCAGTTCGCCCCGACCAAGAAATTCGACGAAGCGGATTTCGGCGCTTTCCTCGACCTGCTGCCGCGCAAGTTCGACGGCGTTGCCCTGCGCCACGTTGTAGAGGTCCGTCACGACAGTTTCTGTAATCCGGATTTCATCGCACTTCTCCGCAAGCACAATGTCGCGGTGGTCTATGCCGACCATCTCAAATACCCGGCGATTGCAGACGTCACTGCCGATTTCGTGTACGTGCGGCTGCAGACCGGCAAGGACACCGTGAAAACCGCCTACCCGCCAAAAGAGCTGGATGCGTGGGCGAAGCGATTGACCCTATGGGCGCAGGGCAGCGAACCGGGCGACCTGCCCCGCTACGACAAGACTGCCGCGAAGAAAGAACCGCGCGACGTATTTGCCTACGTGATCCACGAGGGCAAGATCCGCGCACCGGCTGGCGCGATGGAATTGATCGAACGGGTAAAGTGAGCGCAATCGCGTCGTTAAAGGGCGAGCATCGGGGGACAGCATGGCCAAGGCAAAGAAGCTTTTCACCATCGGCTATGAACAGACGCCCGCCAAGGCGGTACTCGACGAACTCCAGCGTGCAGGCGTGAAATTGCTGGTGGATGTGCGCGCCATCGCATCCTCACGCCGGCCGGGATTTTCCAAGAGCCAGCTTGCAGCAGGCCTGGACGAACGCGGGATTTCCTACATCCATCTTCGCGGCCTCGGCACGCCAAAGGAAGGCCGCCTCGCCGCCCGCAGCGGCGACATGAAGGCGCTGTCGAAAATCTATCACGCCCACCTCAAGACCCCGCAGGCACGCGGCGAAATGGACGAACTGGCCGCGCTGGTGATGAAGGCAGGCCCGGTCTGCATTCTTTGCTATGAGCGCGACCACAACGTCTGTCATCGCAAGTTCATTGCAGAGATCATCGAGGACCGCGAAGTTGTTAAAGTCGAAGACCTCGTTGCCCCGCAGATGTGAGTTATCCACAGGCAGATATCGCAATCTTCCGGACCTGTTCTCTGCGCGTTCCCGCCCCGTTCGCTAGACGAACGATAGTTTCGGCGCTCTAATTCTAAGTAATTTTACTTAAGTATTTCAAAGTGCGGGGCTTGGGGGCTCCATGCGTTGCGTTGGGAAGGTGTACGCGTTTTGCGTCGCCGTTGCCGCACTGTTTGGCGGCAGCTCTCCCGCTATTGCCGATCCCTTGACCGATCCCCTGCCCGCGGCAAGCCAGCTCAGCGGCGGCGCATATCCGGAGAAAATTCTCTATTTCAGCGGCTTCGATATCTGGCGCAGCGGCGGCTCATTCTATGGCGGCCTGCAATGGGCGCCCGACGGCCTCAATCAGGACGGCTTCACGCTGAAGCTGCTGGTGGCCGAAGGCACCTATCGCTACCTCGCGGGCAATACCGATATTCGCGGCACCGGCCTGCTTGCATCGATCCTTCCCGGATGGCGAGTGAAGCGCGGGGATGTCGAAATAAAATTGTTCGCAGGGCTCGATCTGCAGAATCATCGTCTGTCACCTGATGATCCCGCCAACAGCCTGCGCGGCAATCACGCCGGCCTGCGCGTCGGCGCCGATCTGTGGTGGGAACCAACACCGCATTTGATGATCGCATCATCAGTGTCGGGTTCGACCATCGGCACCAACTTCAGCATCCGAGCCGCTGCAGGCTGGCGCGTCGAGGATCGCTTCTGGGCAGGCCCGGAAATTGAGACATCGGGCGATCAGGTCTATCGCCAGTATCGGATCGGCGCTCATGTCACGTCGCTCAAATGGTCAGCAT
>CAZQMD010000392.1:0-4284 GCA_964594185.1 uncultured Afipia sp.
GCGGATGCGCGTCGGCGTGCCGGATGAGGCCACGCAGATCTGTTGCGATAATTTCCCCAGCGTCCCCGCGATGTGCGGAACAGGTGTGAGCTTTTCGCCGAATACGCGGTCGATGGTCGCGCGCAGTTGCGCGGTATACGTGTCGGGCAGGACGCGGCCGAGCTCGCCTTCAACTTCGAGCCGCGCTTCGCGTGCCGAACGCCCAAGGAAACGTTCATGCACCTGCGCCGCAGAGATCGTGTAGCCGTATTCCGTCAACACCTCGGCATGAACGACGCAGGCCAGCGCCTCGCTGTCGACGAGCACGCCATCGCAATCGAAAATGATCAGATCGTAAGGGGAGGACGTGCTCAAGACTTGTCGTTGTCCTGAGTCTTGTCGTCCCGGATATTGTCGTCCAAAGGCACGCAATAAAGTTCGAGCCGGTGATCGACCAGCTTGTAACCGAGCTTGCGCGCGATTTCGGTCTGCAGTTTCTCGATTTCCTCGGAGGTGAATTCGATCACTTTGCCGTCGCGCAGATTGATGAGATGGTCGTGATGACTCTCGGGTACCTGCTCATAGCGGGCGCGGCCCTCGCGGAAATCATGCCGCTCGATAATACCGGCATCCTCGAACAGCTTTACGGTGCGATAGACTGTCGAGATCGAGATCTTGTCATCGACCGCGATGCAGCGCCGGTAAAGTTCCTCGACGTCCGGATGGTCCACGGCTTCCGCCAGCACGCGCGCAATGACGCGGCGCTGTTCGGTCATGCGCATGCCGGCTGCGGCGCAGCGCTTCTCGATATCCGTATGCTTGCCTGGAGGCATGGATTTGAGGGCCGTCATGATCATTCCCGGTAAATGTAAACGTGTTTTGCCACCGCGGGCAGCTTACGACAAGTCTCGCCGCATCACGACGGCGTTCAATTGTTCGCCGCCGGCGTCCTTGTAATACCGGTCGCGGCGGCCGACCACGCGAAATCCGGCGCGTTCATACAGCGCGCGGGCGGGCTTGTTGTTCTCCTCCACCTCCAGGAACACGGTTTTCAGGCCGTGTCCGGCCAGATGTCCGAGATGGGTGCGCAGCAGGTCGCGCGAGAAACCGCGGCCGCGATGTTTTTGCGCGACCGCAACCGAGAGGATTTCGGCTTCATCCGCTGCGGTGCGTGAAATGATGAAGCCGATGGTCGAGCCACCCAGCCGCAGCCGGTGCGCCAGCGCATTGCGCTCGATTAAAATCTGCTCGAATTCCTCGGCACTCCAGCCGCGATGAAAAGACGCGCGATGCAATTGCGACAGCCGCGGCGCGTCACGAAGATTCGCAGGCTCGACAGCGGTGCCGGGCCGCTTGAAGAACTGCGGGAAAATGCTGCCGAGCAAGGACGAAAGGCTTGCCATGGCGGTCAACGCGCGTCGGACACAATGAACCCGGCCTTCGGCTTGGCGTCGGGCGGGCGCAGATAAAACGGCTTTGCCGGTGCTGCGTCAGGTTCGGTGGCGGCGCCGAGCCATGCAACCCACGCAATGTCAGGGCCGGGCTTGGGATCGACCAGCGCAGGGGCTGGAACATTGGAAGGCCAGCGGTCTGCAAGGATGCGCGCCGCATTGCCGACCATCCGCAGCGCGCCGAAGCGTGACGCGGCGAATGTGTCCTCAATCGGAATGACGGCAGGCCGCATCAGCACCCCGCCATCGCCCGCGACGGCCTGAAAATAAACATGGTCATGGCGGGCATCGATGGCCGCGACAATCGGCTGATCCTGCTGCCCGGCGACCAGCGGCGCAACATAGGCCGACAATGTAGTGAGGCCGACCACGGGCTTGCCCGCAGCAAGGCCGATGCCGCGCGCCGCCGAAATGCCAACGCGCAATCCTGTAAAGCTGCCAGGACCCCTGGTGACAGCGACGCGGTCGAGATCGAGGTAGCGCAGACCCGAGGCTTTCATGACGCGCGCGATCAGCGGCATCAGCGCTTCGGCATGGCCGCGCTTCATCTCCAGCGTTTCCTGCGCGACCATGGTTTGCGCGCCGGCATCCAGCACGGCTGCGGCGCAGTACTCCAGCGCGGTGTCGATGGCGAGAACGATCATGGCAGTGATCTAGCACCGATGGAGGCAATCAAGGAATGCTAATTCAAGCAGATACCAGAACTATGTCATCACCGGGCTTGTCCCGGTGATCCTGATCCGTTGAGCACGGTGCCCAAAAATCGAGATGGCCGGGACCAGCCCGGCCATGACAATTTTTGATACAAATATGGAAGGTGTCAGACGGACGCCGACCGCATTACATCGGGCGGACTTCGATCACGTCCGGAATGAAATGCTTCAGGAGGTTCTGAATGCCGTGCTTGAGCGTCGCGGTGGACGACGGGCAGCCGGCGCAGGAACCCTTCATGTCGAGATAGACAATGCCTTCCTTGAAGCCGCGGAAGGTGATGTCGCCGCCATCACCGGCGACAGCCGGGCGAATGCGGGTCTCGAGCAAATCCTTGATCACCGCGACGGTTTCGGTGTCGGCTTCATCAAAGAATTCGTCGGCATGAGGCGCATCGCCATCGGCCGCCTGGCCATCGGCGAGCAGCGGCGCGCCGGACATGTAATGCTCCATGATGACGCCAAGGATCGCCGGCTTGAGATGCTGCCAGTCGCTGTCGTCCTTGGTGACGGTGACGAAATCTGAGCCGTAGAAGACGCCGGTGACGCCCGGCACGGCAAACAGCCGCTCGGCCAGTGGCGAGCGCGTGGCGCTGTCGCGGTCGGTGAATTCCATGGTGCCGCTGTCGAGCACGGTGCGGCCGGGAATGAACTTCAGGGTGGCGGGATTGGGGGTCGCTTCGGTCTGGATAAACATCGAAATCTCCGGCGCATCGCCGGTTCAAGGCCGGCGCGATCGGGGTTAAGTGGAGGTGTTCCTATAGCACAGATGGCGCCTGGAACAGCCCGATCAAGGGCGCATGGCGGCTGTTCCGGGGTGGGCGATCAGGCTCAATCCCTCATTTGTCATGGCCGGGCATAGCCGTTTGAAGAACGGCGTCGCTTTCGCTCGCCTATGCCCGGCCATCCACGCCTTCATCGAAAATACAGGAAATATGGGTCACCGCCTTCGCGGGACGACGACGGAAGGGTTATGACAACGCGTCCAGATCGACGTCGCTGAGATTGCCGGGCACCACGGTGATCGGGATCGGGAATGTCCCCGCCGATTTTGCCAGCATGGTGATGATCGGACCCGGTCCTTCCGCTCCGCCGCTGGCGGCAAGGACCAGCATTGCGATATCGACGTCCTTGTCGATCACATCGAGAATCTGCTCGCTCGGATCGCCTTCGCGGATCACGCGTTCCGGGGTGATCGCGGCGATGCCGTTGGCGCGGCCCGAAGCGCGGTCGAGCGCCGCATTGGCAATCTCCTCGGCTTCCTCGCGCATGATGTCGGCAACGCCGAGCCATTGCTGATTGCGGTCCTCGGTTTCGATGACGCGCAGCATCACCACACCGCCGCCGACGCGCACCGCCCAGCGGCTTGCGTAATACACCGCGCGGTCGCCCTCCGCGGTGTCGTCAACGACGACCAGACACTTGGGTTTGTGGCCCTGCTCGTAACTTCGCCGCTGGTTGCTCATGCATGCCCCTCGCGCGTATTCCGCAAAAGTGGGTACCGGTTTTGCGAACAGAGTACGCGCAACTTAACGAACCGGCGTCATGCTGCCATGCGCGAGGGCGCGCCGACAAGGTGAGAACAGACTTGACGGAACCGGATTCTGTTCGAGGCTGTGACGAAGCAGGTGGTTATCCAAGTTCGTCATGCCCGGGCTCGTCCCGGGCATCCACGTTTTGAGAATCTCGCGAAGTTAAAAGACGTAGATGGCCGGAACAAGTCCGGCCATGACGATGAACTCCTTGCACCACGTAGTGCGCGTTACTTCTTGCGGATGAAGCCGACGATGTCCTTCACCGCATCCATGGTCTCGGCTGCGATGACGCGAGCGCGGTCGGCGCCATCGGCAAGCACAGCATCCACATACGCGGCGTCCTGCGTCAGCTTCTTCATCTCGGCGCCAATCGGCCCGAGCTTGGTAACCGCAAGATCGACCAGCGTGGCCTTGAAGCCCGAGAACTGTCCGCCGCCGAATTCACGCAGCACGTCTCCGCGCGATTGTCCTGACAGCGCCGCATAGATGCCGACCAGATTGTCGGCCTCGGGGCGGGTCTTCAGGCCCTCTTCCTCGCTCGGCAACGGCTCCGGATCGGTCTTGGCCTTGCGGATCTTCTGCGCGATGCCGTCGGCGTCGTCCGGAAGG
>CAZQMD010000393.1:0-4268 GCA_964594185.1 uncultured Afipia sp.
CAGCGGCTCGATGTGCAGGTCGCTGCCGGAAACGGGGAGCGGCGACAGCACCATGTCGAGCTCGCCGCGCGCCAGCTCGCGCGCCTGCTCGTCGGGAATGCCCTCGCGGATGTAGAGCCGCAGGTCGGGAAACCGCCGGTGCAGCGAGGCCACGATGCGCGGCATCAGGTAGGGGCCGAGCGTCGGCGTGACGCCGACGCGGATCGTGCCGGCGATGCCCGCCCGCGAGCGCCGCACCATGTCCTCGGCATCCTTGACGTCGAGCAGGATGCGGCGGGCGCGCGTCACCAGGTCCCGGCCGATCGGCGTCAGCTGGACCGGGCTCTCGTTGCGCTCGACCAGGGTGACGCCCAGCCGCGCCTCCAGCGCCCGCAGCTGCTGGCTGAGCGTCGGCTGGGCGATGTGCACGGCGTCCGCGGCGCGGCGGAAGTTCCGGGCATCGGCCAGGGCCACGAGGTAGGAGAGCTGGCGCAGGGTGGTCATGCGCCATGATAGTCCAGGACTATCGGAAACGGCACATCAATTCTATTTCATCAATCGGCCGCGCGCGTCCATTGTGCCGCCTCACCGACGAGCCCACCCCGGACCCTCAAAACCCCACGAAGCGGACCCCCGATGACCGAGTTTCTCTTCCAGTCCTTCCTTGGCACGCCGGTCTGGTTCTGGCTGGCCTTCGTGAGCCTGGTGGCGCTGCTCACCGCCTTCGACCTCGGCCTCCTGCACAAGGAGGACCGGGTGATGGGCATCGCCGAATCGCTGAAGCTCTCGGCCTTCTACATCTCGATCGCGCTGGCCTTCGGCGCCTGGGTCTGGGTCGAGAAGGGCGCCGACCTCGGCATGCAGTACTTCACCGGCTTCTTCATCGAGAAGGCGCTGTCGATCGACAACATCTTCGTCATCAGCCTGATCTTCACCTTCTTCGCCATCCCCGCGAAGTACCAGTACCGCGCGCTGCTCTGGGGCATCATCGGCGTGATCGTGCTGCGCGGCCTGATGATCGCGGCGGGTGCGGCGCTGGTCAGCGAGGCCTACTGGGTGCTCTACCTGTTCGCCGCCTTCCTGATCGTGACCGGCATCAAGATGTTCTTCACGACCGACCAGGAGCCCGACCTCGCCAACAACGCGGCCATCCGCTGGATCTCCAGGCGCATGCGGGTGACGAAGGAGCTGCACGGCGACAAGTTCTTCGTCTTCCGGGCCGACGAGCGCACCGGCCGGATGGCGCTGCCCGCCACGCCGCTGTTCCTCGCGCTGGTGGTGATCAACCTCGCGGACCTGGTGTTCGCGGTCGACTCGGTGCCGGCGATCTTCGCCATCACCACCGACACGTTCGTGGTCTACACCTCGAACATCATGGCGGTGCTGGGCCTGCGCGCCCTCTACTTCGCGCTGTCGGCCATGATCGACCGCTTCCACTACCTGAAGCACGCGCTCGCGGCGGTGCTGGTCTTCATCGGCTCCAAGATCTTCGTCTCGGACTTCCTCCTGGGCGACGCGAAGTTCCCGCCGGTCGCCAGCCTCGCCGTCACCTTCGGCCTGATCGCTGCCGGCATCGCTTGGTCACTCTGGAAGACGCGGGAGGGGGCGGCGACGCGGTAGCGGCAGTCGCCATTGCCGCGTCCGGCTGTGCCGTGGTGGGATGGCGTAGTCGGGGAGCCGACGCAGATCCTCGTCGTCGAAATGCACAATCCCGTCGCCGACTTATGATCTCGAAACCATGGTCATCCTGTTCACCATCAACCGGGACACAGAGCGCATCCCGTTGCGTTCGTTCGGCTCAATGACGAACCGGAACCGAAGCGGCTCGGTGGGGTGAAGGCGCAGATGGTGATAGAGTAGGTGGCGTCGACAGTGTCGTCCTGAAGGATGACCGTTGTCGCGGTTTTGGCCGCATACCTGCCACCCGAGACGGTCCAGACTTCGCCGCGCTTCACTCGTCCTGCCAGTCCGAAACCACGTCGATGTACGCCTGATCTTCGCGCACCCGGGCACTCTGCGATACCTTAAGGGACTGACGATGTGCTGTCTTCCGGAACGACGCCGACTGCACATCCGGCACCGAGACCCGGGTCGGCTGCATTCGGTCGCGATGCTTCAGCACGTTCACTTGCTTGGGCTTGGCACATCGTCTCTGCGGCATGTCTCATCTCTTGCGGGGTATATGTGAGCGAAAATGCTGTCCGCTTCGAGGGACGCGATCGCATGGGGGCAACCAAATCGCTTAGCTGTGTGATGGCGGATCAATCGAGACGCAAATGCTCAGGCCTTCACCACAAGGTTGTCCAAAGAACTGCGGCTCTTGTGTCCCTCGATTGTGTATTCATGGTGCTATTCGTGCCAAACTGAGATAGTGCTTCGATACTCCAACAATACATCAAAGTTCTAGATTGTGAGTAGGAGAAGAGAAAGCCGAGAGGCAGCACGAGTTGCGCGAGACCTCGTGCGGGAGCACGTCGCCAATTTGCTGGGCGCATCCAGCTCCGAGCAGACGCCGCTGCCCAGCGACATTCTGGAGATTGCTACCGCAGCATATCGAAGGGGTTACTGCCCTGATGATGAACTCTTTCAAGCACAAAAGCGCGTCGCAGATGTCATCAGGAATGCTTTGCCGGACGTGCTCATACTATCTGGAAAGGGAAAGTCTTTAAGTCGGCGAAGTCGCGGGCGAGCGTCGCTAGTCCTTCTGCCAAAAGCGGTTCTCCTTCGACAAGAGAATCACTTTGTGGGCACTTACGCATTTACGTTTGGCTTTTGGCGCAAGAGATTTCTTTTTCTGACCGCAAACGAACCAGGCGGTGTCTCCACCCATCTGCACGAAAGGATAGTGCAGAGGTCTGGTGCTGCATTCAGTTCTATGGCCGAGGCCCAGAACAGTTTCGCAGATCTTTGGCCAATTCTAGTTGAAGTGGGTCAACGCAGGCGCCTTGCCGGATTGCGCGCTGAGGTAGGTGATTTCGTTTCGCCTTGGGCAGATGGTCTATTGTTCGGTGATTTTGCGAGATTCGATTTCGATGCTGAGACAATGAAGCTTGCGGCTCCCGTCCTGTTCGACTACGACCCGACGAAGCGGATCTTCTATAGGCACGAGCTTCAGGATCCGTATCGAAATGGCTCAGAACGGTTAGGATATATCCTTCGAACGTATATCGGTCCTGCTGAACTCAAGCCGCATCAAGTAGAGCTTCACAGTAACCTCCTAACCTTCGCCGCGACGCACAGGCGCGCGATAGAGCATTTTAAGAACGTTTGGAGGATCGGGGTTGGCTCCAGCGACGGTGCAGGAGAAGCTTTAGCGGAGATGCTTGGAACTGTTACTCCAAGCACTAGGGAAATTGACGATGCCGTGGCTGCGCTCGATCGCCTATCGTCATCTGACCTATGGCTCGCTGAGGTCGCGAGGAGCCGAGAGAATCGCAAGAGAGCGACCGCTTCAAGAGATGATGCTCAGAAGTGATGTCTTCCGACCGCGCTGTGGGAGAAGTACCTCACGAACAAGCTTGCTACTATCGCCTAGCTCTTCGCATTCCCGGTCACCCCCAACGCCTGCGTCAAGTCCGCGATCAGATCGTCCGGATGCTCGATGCCCACCGAGAGCCGGATCGTCGTGTCTAAAACGCCGATGCGGTCGCGGACTTCGAGCGGCACGCCCGAATGCGTCATGGCGGCGGGGTGGCTGGCGAGGGACTCGGTGCCGCCGAGGCTCACCGCGAGCTTGAAGATCTTGAGCGCGTTCAGGAAGGCGAAGGCTTCCTTCTCGCCGCCCTTGATGTCGAACGAGAAGGTCGAGCCCGCGCCGGTGCACTGGCGCTCGTAGAGCGCGCGCTCGGGCGAGCCCTCGGGCAGCAGGCCGAGATAGTGCAGCTTCGCGACGCCGGGGTGGGCGGCCAGCCATTCGGCGACGAGGCGGGCGTTTGCGTTGGCGCGCTCCATCCTGAGCCCCAGCGTCTCCAGCGAGCGGCCCAGCATCCAGCAGGAATGCGGGTCGAGCTGCGTGCCGAAGGTGACGCGCAGGGCGCGGATCGGGGCCATGATCCGCTTCCTGCCCATGGCGGCGCCGGCAATCAGGTCGGAATGGCCGCCGACATACTTGGTGAGGGAATAGACCGAGACGTCGGCGCCGTGGTCGAGCGGGCGCTGGAAGACCGGCCCCAGCAGGGTGTTGTCGCAGACCAGCACCGGCGCGACGCCCTCCTGCCAGCGCGCGATCTCGCCGGCGAGGCGGGGCAGCAGGGCGGTGTCGACCAGCGTGGTGGTCGGGGTGGGGGGGG
>CAZQMD010000394.1:0-4262 GCA_964594185.1 uncultured Afipia sp.
TTGAGCCAGGCATCGGGACAGGAGCGGATACGATCGACGCTTTCGACATAGGTCGAATGCGCGATGCAGAGCATGGCGTCGTGGGCGTCGAGAAAGGCGCTGTCGGAGAAGCAGCACGGATTGGTCGCGACCAGCGGGAGGCCCATGGCATAGGCCATGTCGATCAGCACGGATTCGCAGCGCCGCTCGCTCTCCAGCCCGTGACGCTGCAGCTCGATGTAGAGCCGGTCGCCGAACAGCTTCGCCAGACGATCGCAACGCGCCTGCGCAAGAGCCGGTTGATCGGCAGCGATGGCCTGCGAAATCGGACCTTCAGGCCCGCCGGTCAAGGCAATCAGCCCGGCGGTCTCGCCGTCCAGCCACTCGATCTTGATGTGCGGAGCCTGATTGACCGGCGTCTCGTGGAACGCGCGGGAATTGAGCTTCATCAGGCTGCGATAGCCGTCTTCATTGGTCGCCAGCACGACAAGCCGCGCCGGAGCCAGCGCGTTACGGGCGGCGGGGTCCTGATCGCCGAAATCGACCGCCATGGCGCAGCCGGTAATCGGCTGAATGCCATACCCGGCAATCTTGTCGGAGAATTCCAGCGCGCCGAACATGTTGTCGTTGTCGGTCAGCGCCAATGCGGGCTGGTGATCAGCCTTGGCGAGTTCCACCAGCTTGCCGATGGTTATCGAGCCCTGCAGCAGCGAGTAAGCCGAATGAACGTGCAGATGCACGAATCCGGGATCGAGTGCGGATGACTTCGGCGAAACGGTTCTGGACATGTAGACCTTGGCAACCTTCGCAACGGTTCACCGGCGCGGTGAACCATTTGCGATCACGGAACGACTCATGAGGGTCGATGGTGGTGCCTTCTACAACACGTGTCCACGCAACAGACGCGGACCCATGGATCTATGTAGGGTCCATCATCGTTTTCCCCAGCCTCGGGTATTCCCGGGGCCGGGCGTGTCACTACATCTGAGGAATGACCTGCGCCCAGATCGCGATCATTCCGACGAACAAGATCACCGAGGTCAGCGCAGCAGCTTCTTCAACGAATGTCTTCAACATGACCGAACTCCCTATCCACTCTCTGGCGAATACCGATACGACTCTGTGAGAACGTAATAGGAACATTGTTCCTTTTTTGTTCTTTGAGTCAAGCATGGGAATTCAGCCTCGGGCGCAAGCTCCGGCCAATGCTAACGAAACGTAAACAGGGCGTGACGCTTTCAAGTTCATCAACAGGAACGCAGGAACGTGAGTTGACGGGCGCCGTTAAAAACGATCTGGCTTCAACACGTTAAATTTCCGGGAACTCCCGGCAGGAGATCACAATGCGCAATCTGATGTTGGCCCTTGCAGTGCTTGGCGCCGGTTTCGCCGTCCAGTCCGCTCCGGCGCAAGCCGGCGGAAACTATCCGTTTTGCCTGCAGGGCCGGGATATCGCCACCGGCCAGGGCGATTGCAGCTACTCGACCTATCAGCAATGTCAGGCGACCGCCGCAGGCACCTATGCGGGCTGCTACGCCAATCCGTATTACGCCTATAACGAAGATCGGGTGTCTCAGCCCCGCCGCCGCGTGCAGCGGTCTTACTACTGAAGAAGACCCGTCAGTCGAGCTCCACGACGTGACCGTTCTGGAGCGAGACGCGGCGGTCCATCCGGGCCGCCAGTTCCATATTATGCGTCGCGATCAGCATCGCGACGCGCGTCGCCCTCACCAGCTGATTGAGCGCCTTGAATACATGCTCGGCGGTGTCGGGATCGAGGTTTCCGGTCGGCTCGTCCGCCAGCAGGATTCGCGGCGCATTGGCCACCGCGCGGGCAATCGCCACGCGCTGCTGTTCACCACCTGACAATTCAGCCGGACGATGGGTGATGCGTTCGCCGAGGCCGAGATAGGCCAGAATCTCCTGCGAGCGCTTGATGGTTTCCTTCTTGGGCAGGCCGCGGATCATCTGCGGCATCATCACATTCTCAAGGGCCGAGAATTCCGGCAGCAAGCGATGCGACTGATAGACGAAGCCGATATCGGTGCGCCTGATCTGGGTGCGCTCGACATCGGACAGTCCCGAGGTCGCGGTGCCGCCGACATAGACCTCGCCCTCGTCGGCCTGCTCCAGCAAGCCGGCAATATGAAGCAGTGTCGATTTGCCGGTGCCCGAAGGCGCCACCAGCGCGACGGACTGGCCTTCCCATAGCGCCAGATTGGCACCGTCAAGAATTGTGAGCGTCGCTTCGCCCTGTTTGTAACGCCTGCGGACATCGTGCAGATACACGACCGGAACGCCATTTTCCCCCTGATCCATCGGTGTGCTCACTCGTACCTCAGAGCTTCGATGGGATCGAGGCGCGCCGCGCGCCACGACGGATACAGCGTCGCCAGAAACGATAACGTCAACGCCATGATCACGACCGCCGCGGTTTCTCCGACATCGACTTCAGCCGGAAGCTTGGACAGGAAATAGAGTTCAGGCGAGAACAACTCGGTGTTAGTCATCCACGAGATGAACTGCCGGATGCTTTCGATATTGAGGCAGACCACCAGCCCGAGCAGAAAGCCGACCAATGTTCCGACCACGCCGATGGCCGCGCCGGTAATCAGGAACACCCGCATCACTGACCCCTGCGACGCGCCCATGGTGCGCAGGATCGCGATATCCTGCCCCTTGTCTTTCACCAGCATGATCAGGCCGGAGACGATGTTCAGCGCAGCCACCAGCACAATCAGCGTCAGGATCAGGAACATCACGTTGCGTTCGACCTGCAGCGCATTGAAGAACGTCGAATTGCGCTGCCGCCAGTCCACCAGGAAGATCGGCCGCTGGGCGGCCTCGGTCACCGACTTGCGATAGACATCGATCCTGTCGGGGTTGACGGTATAGACCTCGATGGCGGTGACATCGTTGGCGCGGTTGAAATAGGCCTGCGCCTCGGCCAGCGGCATGAACACGAACGACGAATCGTATTCGGACATGCCGATCTCGAACACCGCCGCGACCTTGTAAGGCTTGATACGCGGCGTCGTCCCCATCGGGGTCACCGCGCCGCGCGGCGCAACCAGCGTGATGCTGTCGCCCGCACGCAGCGACAACTGGTCCGCAAGGCGGCGGCCGATGGCAACGCCCTGCCCCTCGTCGAAGCCTTCGAGTGTCCCCTGCTTGATGTTCTTGGAAATCGAGGTGACGTTGTTGAGATCCTGCGCGCGGATACCGCGTACGAACACGCCCGACGCATTGAACGGCGATGACGCCAGCGCCTGACCGTCCACCACCGGCGCGGCGAGGCGAATACCCTGCACCTTGTTGATCCGCTCGGCGACTTCCTTCCAGTCGGTCAACGGCGATTCCAGCGGCTGCACAACGACATGGCCGTTCAGGCCGAGAATCTTGTCGAGCAGCTCCTTGCGGAAGCCGTTCATCACCGCCATCACGATAATGAGGGTCGCCACGCCAAGCATGATGCCGAGAAACGAGAATCCGGCGATGACCGAAATGAACCCTTCCTTCCGCCGCGCCCGCAGATAGCGGGACGACAGCATCCATTCGAATGGCGCGAAAGGTGGGGTCCGAACTGGCTCGCTCATGTCTGTTCCATGGTCCGGATTTTCACACGAATCGGGCTAATTCTAGTCGCGGCCTGCAGCGACCGCGACCTCAGGCAAGATTATTCAGTGGACGATCAGGATTGGGTGAAGCGGTTGATCGCCTCATCCAGGCTCATGAACTCGCGCGACCCGTCGCTGCGGCGCTTGATTTCCACCTTGCCTTCGGCGAGTCCTCGCGGCCCGATCAGGATCTGCCATGGAATGCCGATCAGGTCGGCGGTGGCGAACTTGCCGCCCGGACGCTGGTCGGTGTCGTCGTAGAGCACATCGACGCCCTTGGCGTTCAGAGCATTGTAGACCTTCTCGCAGGCCTCGCCCGTGGTGGCATCATCCTGCTTGAGATTGAGAACCGCCACCCGGAACGGCGCGACCTCTTCCGGCCACTTGATGCCGTTCTCGTCGTGGCAGGCCTCGATGATGGCGCCCACCAGACGCGACACGCCGACCCCATAGGAGCCGCCATGGACAGGCTTCTCTGCTCCGTCGGGACCGGACACCAGCGCTTTCATGCTGTCGGAATACTTGGTGCCGAAATAGAAAATCTGTCCGACCTCGATGCCGCGGGTCTGCACCCGCTTGTCGGCCGGCACTTCGCGTTCATAGCGCTCCGCATCGTGAACATCCTCAGTGGCGGCATAGAGATCGGTCCACTGCTTGATGATCGGC
>CAZQMD010000395.1:0-4258 GCA_964594185.1 uncultured Afipia sp.
GCTTCCGCCACGATCTCCGGCGATTCCAGCCAGCCAAGCTGTTCGCCGCGGTCCTGCGCGAGCTGCATGGGGCCGATGCCGACCGCGAGCGCCGTGAAGCCGAACCAGTCGAAGCGAAGATCGTGATTGGTCTTCGTCTCATCCATGAAGGCCATCAGACCGAGAACAGTCACGATGCCGAACGGCAGATTGACGAAGAACACCCAGTGCCAGGAATAGGTTTCGGTCAGCCAGGCGCCAAGGGACGGACCCATGATGGGGCCGAGCATCACACCCATGCCCCAGATCGACATCGCCTTGGCACGTTCGTGCAGCGCATAAGAGTCGAGCATCACCGCCTGCGACAGCGGCACCAGCGCTGCGCCGAACACGCCCTGCAGCAGGCGAAACAGTACCATCTGCGTGATGTCCTGTGCGAGACCGCACATCACCGAGGCGGCGGTAAAGCCGGCAGAGCAGACGATGAATACTTTTTTCCGGCCGAAGCGGTTGGCAATCCAGCCGACCGGCGCGGTCATGATCGCGGCCGCAACGATGTAAGACGTGAGGACCCAGTTGATTTGATCCTGCGATGCCGAGAGCGTGCCCTGCATGTAGGGCAGCGCCACGTTGGCAATGGTGGTGTCGAGCGCCTGCATGATGGTCGCGGTCATGGCGCAGACCGTGACCATGTTGCGGCGAAACCCCGGGACCGCCGCCGTGGAGGCGGAGGCGGCGGTCACGGGGTCTTCTCCTGCGCCGAAGCGGAGGAGAAACCGAGCAGGCCTGCGAGCGTGCGCTTGTGTCCGGTATCGACCCAGACGAACGTGCTCATGCCGGCCTTGAGTTTCTGAACGGCGGCGTCATTGGCATCGAAATAGATCCGCACCGGCACGCGCTGAACCACCTTCACGAAGTTGCCGGTGGAGTTCTGCGGCGGCAGGATCGCGAATTGTGCTCCTGTGCCGGGGCTCAGCGAGCCAACGGTGCCCTTGAAAGTGTGATCGGGGAATGCGTCGATCGACATCGTGACCGGTTGTCCGTTGGCCACATAGGTCAGGTCGGATTCTTTCAGGTTCGCATCGACCCATGGATGGGCGTCGTCGATCACGCTGAACACCGGCGAGCCTGCGGCGACGAAACGTCCGAGCTGAATGCTGTCGACCTGCGTCGCGGTGCCGTCAATCGGCGCGCGCAACACGGTGTGGTCGAGATTGCGCTGTGCCTGATCGAGGGCCGCCTTGGCCTGGAAGTAGGGAGGGAATTGTTCAAGCGGCAAATCGGGATTGCCGAGCAACTGATTGCGCGAAGTTGAAAGCTGCTGCTGCAGCAGTTCAAGCTGGGCTCGCGCGAGTACGAGGTTGGTGGTTGAGGTATCGAGATCGAGCTGCGATCCGGACATCGACTTGACCAGCGTGGTCTTGCGCTCGACATCGCGCTGCTTCAGGTCGACCCCCTGTTTGGCAAGCTCAAGCATCTGCGTATAGGACGACACGTTGGAACGCAGGTTGTCGTAGTTGGTGCGGGCGGTTTCGAGCGTGGCCTTCGCCTGCTGAAGCGCAAACTGGAACGGCACCGGATCGATTTCGAACAGTTCGTCGCCGGCCTTGACCCTCTGGCCTTCCTTGACGAGCACCTTTTCGATCTTTCCGGAAATATCCGGTGTGATCAGCACCTTCTGTGCGCCGACATAGGCGTCGTCGGTCGATGCATAACGGCCGCCTGACAGATAGAGCGCAACGCCGCCGACAAGTGCGATCAGCGGCACCACCACGAGGAGAAGCGTGCGCCGCTTCTCGCGGGCGAACTGGCCCCAGCTTTTGCGCGGTGCATCTGTTGCCGGAGCGGTTGTTTCCGTCAGTTTCTGTTCTGCGGGAAATTTGACGACTTGATCAGCCATAATGCTGTTCCTTGAGTTTAGCGTCGCTGACAGCCTGAAGCGCGTCGCGGACGTTGTTCTTGATGAATTCGAGCTGGCCGGTCAGCGCATCGGCTTCCGCGCTGGTGAGATGGCTCAATGCGGTCTGCGTGATCTCGGCGCGCAGCTTGGCGAGCTGTTCCAGCATTGGGCGTGCGGCCGGCCGCAGATACAGACGATTGGCGCGGCGATCCTTCGGATCTTCACGCCGTTCGATCAGGTCATTGTTGCAGAGCCGGTCGATCAGCCGCGTCAGCGTGATCGGCTGGATTTCCATCAGGTCGGCGAGTTCGGATTGCTTCAGTCCTTCAGTGCGTTCGAGTTTTGCCAGCACCGCCCATTGCGCGCGGGTGATACCGTAACGCACCGCCAGCTTGTCCGCATAAAGCCGCAGCATCCGCTGGGTCTCGAACAGGGCGAACAGAAAATCGGTATTGGTCCGGGGCATAGCGGTTCCATCGATAAGCTCAGCTATAATAAGCTTGCTTATCAATTCAGGAAGAAGCGGCTTGAGATGTGAGCCATGCAGGCTTGCATGGGTAGGAAATACGCCAATCTAATCAAGCGACTAAGTGGTTATGCCCATTCGACCCCGGATTCGGCGGCGAGGTCGATGGTGCTCCGGCGGCCGATATCATCGAAATGGACGTCGAGGAATTTCTTGGCCGCGCGCTTGCCGGCCCGGTGCAGCAGCTCGAAGAATTCGTAGTCGGTTTTCATCTTGCTGGACGCGGCGAGGCGGTTGCCGAGAATGCCAAGATCGATGCGGTGAATGTTGAGCCTGCGATACTGATCCTTGCCTGTGCCGCGCGGCAACCGTCCGTCGTCGATCAGCTGGTTGACGAAATCCATGGTGCGCAATTCGGAGATCAGCGCTGAGTTGAAGGTGATTTCGTTCAGGCGGTTGATGATCTCGCCGGAGGTCTTTGGCGTGGTGTCGCGCGACACGGGGTTGATCTGCACCACCACGACATCTTCCGCTTCGGTTGCGTGCAGGAACGGAAAGATTGCGGGATTGCCCATGTATCCGCCGTCCCAATAGGGCACGCCGTCGATTTCGACCGCGCGGAACATGAACGGCAATGCTGCGGAGGCCATCACCACGTCGGCGGTGATCTTCTCGTTCGCGAAGATGCGCAAACGGCCGGTGTGGACGTTGGTGGCTGAAATATAGAGCGCCAGGTCGGTATTAGCGCGCAGCGCATCGAAATCGACAAGACGCTCGATGAGCTGGCTCAGCGGATTGATGTTGAGAGGGTTCAACTCATACGGCGAGAAGTAACGCGCCATCGCCTCAAACCAGTTCTGCATCGGCGTGGCTGCGAACGGCATCAGGGAGATCATCCGGTCGGTCATGGCGCGGGGAATCGGCGGTAGGTCTCCGCCGGTGCTGGTCGCGCGCCAGAACGCCGCCAGCCGCTTGCGTGCTTCCTCCGGGCCGCCACGGGTCAGACCATCGGCCAGCATCACGGCATTCATGGCGCCGGCTGAAGCGCCGGAAATACCGGTGATCTCAAGCCGGCCGTCGCTCAGAAATTGATCCAGCACGCCCCAGGTAAACGCGCCATGCGATCCGCCGCCCTGAAGGGCGAGGTTGATCTTCTTGGCTCCGCTCGCTTTGCGCAGGCCGCCGAAGTTCCACGGCGCGAGGTTGTCGAGATAGGTTTTGAGAGCGGTCGCCATGAACTTCTTTCTCTCCGGACGGGTGGGACTATTCGCTTCGGTGTCCATCCCCGCGTGTTGTAGCCCCGTCATTTGGGCCTTTTATGATGCGACGCAATAGAAAATGCTGCGTTGCGAAATATTCATGCAGCCTATGCCGCCGAAATTATGAGCGGAATCGCGCCAACCGCACTACATATTGACCTGATGAAACCCGCAAAGCCGGCCTTTCCCGACCCGGATCACGACCACGGACGCTGCGCCGAGGACGCGTTTTCCCATGCCGAAAAAGTCTGCGTCGGCCGCGGTCAGAAATTCACCCCGATCCGCCGACAGGTTTTGGGCGCGCTGCTGTCGAGCCATCGGCCGCTCGGCGCCTACGAGGTGATCGACGAACTGGCCAAGACGATGCCGCGTCCGGCACCGATCACGGTCTATCGCGCACTCGATTTCCTGATGGAGAACGGACTTGTTCACCGCATCGAGAGCCGCAACGCGTTCCTGGCCTGCGCGCACAATCACGATGAGACAGCCGTCGTCGCGTTTCTGATCTGCGAAACGTGCGGATCGGTTGGCGAAATTCCGGCGGCACCCCTGGCGCAGAGTTTCAACGAGGCCGCGCGCGGAACGGGATTCGCGCCGAAACTGTCGGTGGTGGAAATCACCGGCACCTGCGCGCATTGTCAGCGGGCTGCTTAA
>CAZQMD010000396.1:0-1773 GCA_964594185.1 uncultured Afipia sp.
GTGGCGGCTGGTGCTGGACCGCTGGCCAGATGGCGGGCGCATCGTGCCGCGCATCGGCCCGCTGCGTTCGCTCACGGCGGTGCGTGTGTTCAATGCCGCGGGCGACGCGAGCGAGATCGATCTCGAAATTTTCGTGATCGATGTTGCGGCCGGAGCGCTTGCGGCCCCCGCATGGTCGCTGCCGCTGCCCGGGCGCGGTGTCGCGGGCATCGAACTCGATATCGAGGTTGGCTACGGCGCGGCGGGCGATGTGCCGCAACGATTGCTGCAGGCGATCCGCATGCTGGTGGCGCACTGGTATGAGAACCGCGGCCTGATCGCCATTGGCGGCAGCGTCGCGATGATGCCGGCCAGCGTCAATGCCATGATCGCGTCTCATCGGGTGCTGTCGCTATGATCGATCCCGGACAATTGAAAACGCGTCTGGTGATCCAGCAGCCGGTCGAGACGCCTGACGATCAGGGCGGCGTGGTCCGCTCCTGGACGACATTCGCAACCGTGTGGGCGCAGGTAACGCCGCTCGCCGCGCGCCGTGACGTGGAGGCGGATGCCGATGGCGTCACGCAAAGCTATCGCATCGTTCTGCGCAGTCATCTGTCGCTGACGCTGCAGCATCGTTTCAGCGACGGCGCACGGATCTATCGCATCGTCGCGATCCGCGAGCGCGACGATCGCCGCTTCATCGAGATCGATGCGGACGTGCGGATTAATTGAAAGAAACGTCATCCTGAGGTGCGAACCGCACTTGCGGTGAGCCTCGAAGGATGACGGGCAAGACACGCATCCTTCGAGGCGCGCAAGAGCGCGCACCTCAGGATGACGCAGCACCCGAGGAAAGCTTTCATTCATGACCACAGCTCACGTAGCGCTACGCGCCGCGATTCATGACGCCTTGCTGGCGGACGGCGCGCTGACCTTAGCGCTCGGCACCGGCAAGGTCTACGACGAGCCGCCGCGCGATGCGGAATTTCCCTATGTGACGCTGGGCGAAGCGCGGCTGATCGATGTCTCGTCCGATGGCGGGCCGACGCAGGAACATCAGCTCACCTTGCATGCCTGGTCGCGCAAGGGCGGGCATCGCGAAGCGCATGTGATCGCTGGCGCGCTGTTGCAGGCGCTGGACGATGCGCCGCTGTCGCCGGACGGACACCGGTTGGTCAACCTGCGGTTTTCCATCGCCGACATTCGCCGCGAGTCCGACGGCCGCACCTATCACGCGCTGGTGCGGTTTCGCGCGGTCACTGAACCATTGATCTGAGGAGAGAAGAATGGCCGCCCAGAAAGGCAAGGATCTGCTGCTCAAGATGAGCGACGGCGCGAGCTTCGTCACTGTCGCCGGACTGCGCAGCCGCCGGATCGCATTCAATGCGGAGACGGTGGACGTCACCCATGCGGAATCCACCGAGCGCTGGCGCGAGTTACTCGCTGGTGCCGGCGTCAAGCGCGCATCGGTGTCGGGCAGGGGTCTGTTCAAGGACGCAGCGTCCGACGCGATGGTGCGCCAGGCGTTCTTCGACGGCGTACTGAAAACCTGTCAGGTCATTGTGCCGGACTTCGGCACCATCGAAGGCCTGTTCCAGATTTCGAGTCTGGAGTTTTCCGGCGAGCACAATGGCGAAGTGACGTTCGATCTGTCGCTCGAGTCGGCAGGCGCGCTGACGTTTACGGCGAGTTGAACGGTCGCCGCATCAATTACGATGTCGTCCCCGCGAAGGCGGGGGCCCCCGCCCCCCCGGCCCTCTCCGTGTTGGGGTCGAGCGGGCAGGGGTCCCT
>CAZQMD010000396.1:1783-4199 GCA_964594185.1 uncultured Afipia sp.
GTCTGGGGGTGGGGGGAATGCCCAGCCCGGTTTTTCTTTGGTCTTTTTTTTTTTTTTGGGATGTGGCCCCGCCCTCTCGCGGGGACGACACGGCATGTGGTCCGGATAGGCGCCCAATAAACTTCTTTTGAAAGAAAAAGATGCCCAATATCTATCGCGGAGAAATCGCCGCCGATCTCGGCGACAGGCGGCGCACGCTGGTGCTGACGCTCGGTGCGCTGGCCGAACTGGAATCCGCCTTCGGTGCGGCTGATCTCGTGGCACTGGCGGAACGCTTCGGCAACGGACGGCTGTCGGCGCGCGATCTGGTCAGGATTATCGCCGCGGGACTGCGCGGCGCAGGCGAGAGCGTCTCGGACGATGACGTTGCCGCGATGCCCATCGACGGTGGTGCGGCGGGCTATGTGCGGATCGCCGCCGATCTGATCGCCGCGACCTTCGATGAAACACCGGTTCATAAGACGCGATGAAACCGTTTCCCTGGGAGCAGGCGATTGGCTTCGGGCTCGGCGTGCTGCGCCTGCCGCCGGAACAATTCTGGCGGATGACGCCGCGTGAACTTGCCTGCGCGGTCGCGGCCGTGCGCGGCCCGATCCAGGAATCGATGGGTCGCGGGTCGCTCAACGCGCTGATGCAGGCGTTTCCCGATACACGCTCAGGAGAATAAGCGATGGCAATCGACTCATCCGGCGAGGACGTTTCGCTGACACTGGGCACGCTCGGGTCTCGCACGCGCGAACTGACGAGCGGTGCAACGGCGTTTTCGCGCGCGATGACCAGCGCGTTCACTGCATCGGTCGTCGGCGGCAAGCAGTTTGACGATGTGTTGAAGTCGCTCACGCTTCGCCTGTCCGACATGGCGGTGCGGCTCGCCTTCAAACCGCTGGAGAAAAGCATCGCGGGCGGATTGTCGAATCTGCTGTCGGGGCTCACAGGGACGGGCACATCGGCCGGTATTTCGTTGGCCGCTGCATCCGGCGCTGTAAAGCCATTCGCGAGCGGCGGCGTGATCGGAACGCCGACCTACTTTCCGCTGATGCAGGGCGGCGTCGGTCTCGCCGGCGAAGCGGGGCCGGAAGCGATCATGCCTCTGGCGCGTGGGCCGGACGGCAAGCTCGGCGTAGCATCGCGTGGCGGCGGCAGCACTGTCACAATCCAGATCGCAACGCCGGATCTCGACAGCTTTCGCCGCTCGGAAAACTACATTACCGGCCAGATCGCGCGCGCTGTCTCGCGCGGGCAGCGGAGTCTCTGATGCCCGCAAGCTTTCATGACATTCTCTTTCCGCTCGACATTGCGCTCAAGAGCGCGGGCGGCCCGGAACGGCGTACTGATATTGTGACGTTCGGCTCAGGCCGCGAGGAACGCAACGCACGCTGGGCGCATTCGCGCCGCCGTTTCGATGCCGGATACGGCGTGAAGACGCTCGACGCCCTGCAGCAGGTGGTGGCGTTCTTCGAGGAGCGGCGTGGGCAGCTCTATGGCTTTCGCTGGCGCGATCGGCTGGATCATTCCTCCGCGCCACCGGCCTCGAACATCTCGCCGCTGGATCAGACCTTGGGCACCGGCGATGGCGCCCGCGCGACGTTTCAGCTCAGCAAGACTTACGGCAGTACCTATGCGCCTTACACGCGCACGGTCTCAAAGCCGGTGCCAGGAAGCGTGCGTATCGCCGTTGCGGGAAGCGAAGTCACCTCCGGCACGGCGTTCAGCTGCGACCATACCACGTGCATCGTGACATTTCTTGCCGGGCATATTCCTGCGAGCGGCGCGGCAGTGACAGCAGGCTTTCTGTTCGACGTTCCGGTGCGGTTCGATACCGATTATCTCGAAGTCGATCTGTCGGCCTTCGCGGCCGGTGCGATTCCGAAAATCCCGCTGGTGGAGATTCGGCCATGAGAGACATTCCATCCGCTCTGCAAGTGAAGCTCGACTCCGGTGTCACCACGCTCGGGCATTGCTGGAAGCTGACGCGGCGCGACGGCGTCGTTCAGGGCTTCACCGACCACGACGACGATCTTGTGGTGGATGGCGTCACCTATCGCGCGGGGACAGGCTTTACGTCATCGGAAGCCGCCAGCCGGTTCGATCTGTCGGTCGATGGCGCGGAAGTGGCGGGCGCTTTGTCGGACGATGCTCTGAATGAAAGCGATCTGGCCGCTGGCCGCTACGATGCCGCAGGCGTCGAGACCTGGCTGGTGGACTGGAGCGATGTTTCTCTGCGCGTGCTGATGGCGCGCTCGACACTGGGCGAGGTCAAACGGGAGGGACAGGCGTTCAGTGCGGAATTGCGCGGTCTTGCGGATCAGTTGTCGCAGCAGAGCGGGCGGCTGTTCACCGTGCGATGCAGCGCCGATCTTGGCCTTGCGCGGTGCAGGTTCCGTTTGGTTGCTGCCGGATTGCAGGGCGATGGCAG
>CAZQMD010000397.1:0-4194 GCA_964594185.1 uncultured Afipia sp.
AACAGGTGGCCGGAATCGTCCGGAATGAGTGGCCGACTTCACCGGAATACGCAATAGAGCCGCAAAAATGCGTTTATTCCCCGGAAATATTTCGGATTAGGCAGTCCTGAGGAATGGCGGATTCAAGGTGCATTTATAGGGAAGCTCGGGAATATTGCATTCCGTGGCAAGCTTTTCTTCAGTGGCACCGATGCATTGCAATGCTGCCGGATCTGCATGCTGCAACGTAAGTTTCACCGGGCGCAACGATCTATCAGCTCTCCGGTCAAATTATGATTATGCGGATTTGATGCCTCCGAAGGCTGCATATTGATAACTTTGTTGTATAGATATTGTTCGAGCTATATTGACTTTCATTCATGCTCATTTAAGCAGTGCTGAACAACGTCGGTATCCGACCAACTGAAGCGGAATGGTCGTAACAGCTGCCGAACTGATAAGTGTCAATGTTTTCTCAAATCAGCGCCACACTATCTCGGCCTTATTGCCTGCCACGGGCATGCGCACTCCCCAAGGGTAAAGCGGGGTCTGGCCATTCTCGTATTGCCAGACAGTTAGAGGCGGAAGGTTACGCTTATCGTAAATGCGTCCAAAACGGATAACGACGCTGTTCGGCGCAGCGAGAACTAGGTTGACATGCTTGACATTCGTGCCGCATAGTGTGCGCATCGTGTTGAAAAACTCTTGAGCGAGAGCTGCTTGCTTGGCCTCGGACCAGTGACCATCGGTTGCGAGCTTCGAAAGGGTCATTGATACGATGGGCTGCCCTGCGAATGTCTGAGAGATGCCAGGTGCGTTGGTTGGGTATGAAACGGAAACGCTCAGAACGATCTCTTCTGCTTGGCCAACTTGATCCATGCCGCTTACTGCAAAGCGATCTCCATCGTCTTCCCCGTCCAGCGATCGCCAGTAATTGCCTTTGCGATCCCAATCCATGAGCGTGATGCGGCCTTCATCGTCCAACTGGACACCCATAAGAAAGCTGAAAGGGATTGGCGCAAGCCCACCAGCAACATACGCTATATCAGAGCGATCAACTCCCGCTTCTAAATGAGCAATGGATGTTGGCAAGTGAACGACCTGTTGAAGTGCTTCTTCGGGATGGAGAATGCGGCCATCTGATCGCCTGATATTCACCAAAATTTGTTCTCTGCGGCCAAGGATATTACGCGGAATTCTGTCTTTAAGCGGATCCCCGGTGGTGTCGCGCAAGCCGCGTAGCTCTATCGCGACAGCCCGCTTCTTGCCGAGCCTGCGTTCTTCAATGATGAGCAGGACAATCCCAACCACGATCATAAGGGCAGTGAGCATCAGACAGACAAAAATCAGACAGGCTGACGACCCTTGATTCATGTCAAATGAAAATTGGAATAGACCCGATGTGGTCGGAACGATGATCTCCATCGCCCAGCTTGTTCCCAACAACGCCAGTAGGACCGGGATGCTAATTCTTATGAGAGTGAGGCCCTTGGAGCGCTTTCGCCAAAGCCAGTCAATCGCTCCAGCGATAAAGTTGTCAAAATGACGCCGCATGAATCCCCCTTACGACTGAGTAATAATCTGAATGTTGGAGGGCTCTTCGCCCTGACTAAGAAGAATGGCGGAGCAAAGAAATCGCCGCCACCACCCTCGCTTGACAATCAGCAAGATGGCAAATCGGATGCTGCGTTCTTCATCAAGAAGGTCGTGCATCGAAAGGATGTCGGTAGCGCTCGGAAAGGGGGCATGGTTGGGATGGGAATGCCATTCACCTAGATAATTGTAACGCGCGTAATCGTTGCCAGTTCTCGCAAAAAATGCATCCAGAGCAGCGCGGTGATGATCAGGGGAGCGAACAAAATGGGCAGCACTACCGGTGAAATCGTCCAGCGAGAAATCTACAATACGAAATTCGCCTGGCTCGAGCTGCTCAGCCATTAGGATACCGCCAATCTCACGGCGTTTCGCCTTTGCGAGGCACGACATCATTCGCGCCCGCACATCCTTCGTTAGCTCAATTTTCATCATTCGCCTTGAAAGAGTCGGGAAACAGCTCGCCCATCAAGGCGGTTAGTTCCTCGCTAGATTTATCTGTCGCCGGTTGCCGCCACTCCCCACCTGCCTCGAGATTGATCGGGAAAGTCTCGAACGGTGCGTTAAAAATCCACTCTCGCCGCAGACCAACAGCGTATGCGGAATGAGGGAAGATCGTCTCTTCTCTGACGAGAATGTCAATAGCCAGTCGCGTGATATGAGCAGCGATGATTGTCACTTCTGCATCGTCGGCGACCAGCGGCGGAGCATCATCGCGAGACAGCTCGTATGCCTCAGATTCTTTACCTTCCCAAGGCACACCTTGATCTGCGCACCATGCGACAAGCTGCCGCTTAGCAATCAGCGGAATGGGATCAATGTCAGGTCTTGCCCTAGCGACTATGCCACCAACCCCGCCAGCGAAAACCTCTCCCCACACCAGCGGTTTACGCTGACTCCTCGTCACCGCCGCACAGAGGTTAAAGATCGTCGCATCGGCAGTAGCGTCAATAACGACGTCGCATTTGGCGATTTTCTGCAAAGCGGCTTCAGTCGAAGCGGAGCTTTCCTGTCCCCCCAAGAGGACACGCCTTACAGTCACATCGGTAAATGGGTTTATCTCTTGAATACGTGCCATAACGGCATCCGGCTTGTTCAGCCCTATGGATCGCAGATCCAGATCGTTCCGGACTATGTTGTCGGGAAACAGGATATCGCCATCAACCAGCACAAAATTGCTAACGCCAGCACGCGCGAGAGAGCTGGCGACTTTCGAACCGACCGAACCACAGCCCACCAAAGCCACAGCTTTCCCTTTCAGCGCTTCATATTCAGCATCTTGCCGCTGGGCAGTCGGAGGCATGACAATGGTCTTGTACCGGATCGCCTCTTTGTTATCCTCGCCCCTAAAAAGATTAAGAAGCACCAAGCTACCCACAGCAACAAATAGGATAGGCCTTTCAATCGAGGCGTCCGCAATAAACGCCGCAAGTTCCCCATGCTCAAGAGTTTGTGCCATCGCCGCTAAGTCATCAAGCGAACTCGGAACACTGTTAATTTGATCACTCGGCAGCCGCACCACATAGCCGGACAGCTTGATGGGCTTAAGGGGTTTCAGGCTATGGGACCACAGGGGTTGCTCCGTACAGCCAATTCGACTGGGCCGTGCAATACATCTCTGAGCTTGAAAAACTTCTTCAAGCTCCATTTCCGTAACTGAAAATTCAGGAAGTGTTTCGAGGTGCTGTTGAGCTTCACCAGACACTATTAACCGGAAAATGTTGCCGCGAACGTCCTGTGCGATCGTTGTGCGATGCGCTTCAGGCACCTCCCGACTCTCGCCGTCTTCCGCCTGCTCACCGGATAACAGGCGATGGGCGCTTTCAATCATCATTGCACCTGTCATCTCCGGTTCCCAATTGTCGGGCCGGATTTCAAGGCACAGTTCACCACCCGTGCCATACTGATGGCGCGACAGTTTTACCTTGCCGACTGGATAGACCTGTGGCGGGACATCAGGAAAGAATGCGGGATAAGTTATTTTTAGTGGTATGTCAGCGCCACCTACGGTGATCTTGAAGTCTGCCGAAAGGTGCAAATCTTTAGATATCGTCCATTCAACATGCTTCAGCCAATCAGCATTTTCCTGTAGATCAGCTATCGCGACACGTTCATAACGTGCCCTCCCGGCCTGTGTCAGCCACCAGCTCATGCAAATCCCTTTGGCTTAGTCGGAATACGCGGCTCACTACTAAACGACGGTTTTGCGGAGACTGACGCTGCCGACGCTGCACTTGCCCCTTGCAGCAGACTTCTCGGCCCACTGTCACCGCTGCGATCCTCAGCTCTTTTAGCCAACTCTTGACCGATGTGAGGCGAAAGTGTTTCAGTGATCTCCTTACGGCTGTACTGGCTTGCTACAGCTTGGAAGTGTCGACGGGCTCGGCCCAGCCATTGGAAAAATGCGTCCTTACGTTCGGGGAACTCCTCCCACTTGTCTGCGAAATTCTCGGACGGGTCGCTTGGGTTCGGGATCACGTACTTCTGTCCGTCCCAAAATACAAATCTGTCCATATTGGAAAGGATGGAGAAGAGCGCGTCAGCGATCTGCTCCTCCCCTTGATAGGAGTGTCCGGCAAGCGTTGTGATGATGATCGAAATCGGACTACGTTTCGTTTTATC